>JAZRUN010000038.1:0-3639 GCA_045652565.1 Candidatus Enterousia sp.
CGTTGCTTCCTATCTTGCAATCGTGACCTACGTGGGCGTTGACCATAATCTGGCAATCGTCGCCGATAACTGTTCCGTCGGACGCGGGTGTCCCCGAATGAATTGTCACATATTCCCGAATGCGACAGCGTTTTCCAATGCGCAGTCCCGTCATAGAGGATTCTTCTTGCCATTTTAAATCTTGACTCATAACGCCAAGAACGGCAAAAGGGTACACAATAGAATCATCACCAATGGATGTTTTGCCGTCAATCACGACGTGCGAAACCAATTCTACACGATCCCCCAAAACAACATTGGGGCCGATGATGCAAAAAGGTCCAATTTTGCAATCGGCCCCCAAAACGGCGCCGTCTTGAATAATTGCGGTTGGATGTATTTCTGTCATTATGCAAACCTTGGGCTATTTATTGACCGTGGTATTATACGGGGTTTTAGACCGTAT
This sequence comes from Candidatus Enterousia sp., assembly GCA_045652565.1. GTDB lineage: Bacteria > Pseudomonadota > Alphaproteobacteria > Rs-D84 > Rs-D84 > Enterousia. The sequence continues at coordinate 446 of JAZRUN010000038.1, forward strand.
TAGAACTCAATAAATATAACAAATTATAACACAAACCAGGGTAGAGATTTGCTGGTGTTTTTGTTGGTTGCTAAAAGCAACAAGCCGACACAAGTTATCGTTGGCGTGCCGATTAAAACCCCGAACATCACCAGTGCCAGCCCAAGCATTCGGGCGGGTAATTGTGGCGAAATTTGCCGCGTATGCCAAACGGATAGTAAAGTTAAAAACAAACTAAAAACAATGGTTGAGACAAACATTGGAACAGATTCTGTCAACAAGAATAACACCGCGCATAACCCAAATAACAGGCGTAATAACCACTTGATTTTTATGTAGGCGCTGTTATGAATGCGACCGGATGGGCGGACAGAATTTATGCCAATCGCCACAGCAAAAGAAATTCCGGTTCCCAAAATCCACAGCAAATGCAGCGGGGTTAAATTTCCAAGTTGACCGAAGCGGAAAAATTCTGGCTGCATCAACACTGCGACAGTCACCCCAAACATAATCGCGAATAAACAAAATGCGCCATTTATTTGATAGCGCGTCCAGCGACCAATGACGAAACCCAAGCAGATTGCCAACACTTGAACCAATCCGACCCATAAGTTTTGCAAATTACACGCGGCAACCGGAACCAGTATAGCGAGCAAAACCAGTATATTGATTATCCATTTATGTGATTGTGGTGTGGCGGCCGCGCCGTACCACAAGGGCAGTCTAATTGCGCGTGTTGCGCCGCCAATAAACAGTGTTGATAGAAACAAAATCCCCGACAAAACCCACGGCAGTACCGAAGTGCCGTCACGCAAAACCGCATAGTTTCCACCAAATAAAACGCACCACAACGCAGTGATTAAAATGGTCCAAAATGTTGCACGGGGCACCGTTATATATGATGAAATATTCAAACGCGGCGCCGCATATCGTCCGAACCAAAAAACCACAGCAAACAAAGGGATGCACAACACTGCGTCCCACAAAAATGCGGGTGCCAATAATGCCGCATTATTAAACGCGCTTAGTGCACTGGATACGACCAAGGATTCTTCTAACATAAATTTGCCTTTTATCTTTTTATGGATTATTATACAGGTGTGCAAGAAAAACAAGACTTTTTTACTATTATGGGCGGACGCGTTAAAATTATGCGTGGCCCCTACAATCCGACATCAGACGCGGTCTGGCTTGCGGCCTTTGTTGACGGCGCGCCCAAGACAGTTTTGGATGTTGGCTGTGGCACGGGCGCGGTTGCACTGTGTTTGGCGGCGCGGTATGGGGAAATCCAAATAAGTGCATTGGACATATCGGCCGATATGCTTTCGGCGGCAAAGGAAAATTTCGCCATAAATGGCCGAACAGGGGAATTTATAAACGCGGACATTTTGTCTTGGCGTACGGCGCGCACATTCGACCTGGTTATAACAAATCCGCCATATTTTTATGGCACGCCGGCAAAGCACAACGCGCACCATAATGTGAACCTTGGGGAATGGACGAAAAAGTGCATTGCCAGGGTGCGGCCGAATGGCACATTTGCCACGATTGTCGATGCTGCTGAAACTGCGACGGTGTTATCAGAAATTGCGCGCCATTGTGGTGACATAAAAATCTTGCCGTTGTTTGGGCGCAAAGACACCGCCGAACGGGTTTTGCTGTCTGGGCGTGTGGGGCGCGCGCCAAAGGCAACCCTTTTATCAGGGATGTCGATGAATAATGACGATATTTTACGTGCCGGTGGGTCGGTCAGGTTTGTTCGGGGAAACAATAAAAATAATTGAACTTTCGTCATAATTTTTACTTGACCTGGGGGGCGGATTTTTACTAGAATTCAGTTGAAGCCAGGTGGGAATCTGGTCTTTGGATTGTCGCAAAGCCACAGGGTATGTGGGATGCGTGGTTATTTGGCCCCGCGTCCGTTTTGTGGATTTGTGACAGCCGAATCGTCATTTGATGATGGTTTGGGTCGAAAAAAGGGGAGAAATGCGGTTCGTCCTGTCGTTTTTGGTATTTGTGACCGCCTGGTTAGTCCAGGGCGCGGCATTTGCGTGCACGTCCAATGAAATCGACGTTTTGGGCGATGGCACACAGTGCGAAACGGCCAAGTTTTCCGTCACAACAACATCATCTACGGATTCATTTGCGGTTGGATTGACCGCGATTGGTAATTTTTATATAGATTGGGGCGACGGTACGGTTGAATCGGTTTCCAGGACGGATACAACAGACACAACTTATTCGCACAATTATGCGACCGCGGATCAATACACGATAAGGTTCGGCGGTGTTGCAACGGGGTATTATGATGACGATGGTTCTGCGTCTGAAAATATACAGACGATAAGATTTCCTGATTCGACCGTGAAAATTGATTCGATTTCCGGTTCATTGGCGACATTGTTCCCGCAACTGGGGTCCGATGCCAATCAGATTCCATGTTTTCGTGCGTTGTTTAGTGGCGCCACACATTTAACATCTGTGCCATCGGGTTTGTTCACTGGCTTGACTGGCGGCGCAAGGGATATGTTTAAGAATACATTTTATGGTTGCACCAGCCTTAGTGCGATACCATCGGGGTTGTTCAGTGGTATTACAACCGGTGCCTCAAATATGTTTACTGGAGCATTTCAAGGTTGCACCGGTCTTGCCACTATTCCAACGGGGTTGTTCAGTGGTATCACAACGGGGGCACCAGAGTTGTTCCGAAGAACATTTCAAGGTTGCACCAGTCTTGCCACTATTCCATCGGGGTTGTTCAGTGGTATTACAACGGGGGCAACAGAGTTGTTCCGAAACACATTTAATGGTTGTACCAGTCTTGCCACTATTCCATCGGGGTTGTTCAGTGGTATTACAACAGGGGCGAATGCTATGTTTATGGAGACATTTGTTAATTGTACATCGCTAACCATGATACCAGATGATCTGTTCAGTGGTATTACAACTGGGGCAAAGGATATGTTTTATAAGACATTTGAGGGTTGTACAAATTTATCGGGCTATATCCCGCCAACAACGTTTGCGGGTTTGATTGCGAATGGACATCCATTTGGCGATATGTGGAGCGATGCATTTAAAAATACAAATTTGGCGACGACCTGTCCATCACCGACCGAGCAATATATTACCGGATATGAAGGTTCGTGGGGTGGCAGAGTTTCGTGCGGCTGTGCAAAGGGAACATATGGCGATGGCACAACGTGTACCGCGTG
>JAZRUN010000039.1:0-6730 GCA_045652565.1 Candidatus Enterousia sp.
TGCGGATGTCAAAAACAAATTTTTGGATAACACACCAAAAGACATCACTAATTTTAACATAACATTTTTTATAAGGGGGCTATCATTGGTTAAATAAGTCAGGTTAACCCTATACATTAAAAACAAAAAAGGAGTAAAAAATGACAAATGACAAAAGGAAAAACGAAAACAAAATTATTCCGCATGCGCCGTGGGGCGTTCATTTTGCAATAGCCGTTATTCTTGGTGCAATAGGCGGTTATTTGGTGTCAATCAATGCCCGCGGTGGTGGATATGGATATTATTATACAGATAGTTATTGGATAGGGTTGTTCATATTCTTTGTCTCCGTAATCTTTGATATTTTAGCATTAAAAGCACTTATTACCGAGGCGCATGTAAAAGCATTAGAGGTCTTTTATGGGCGCGAAAGGGCAATAAAGGGCGCGGATCAAGTATCAGAAGATAAATAATACTATATATCCCCCCATGTGCATCAGATTAAAATCAGATGACCGTATAAAAAAGAATGCTTTTTTAATGGTGTCATGGGGGATGAATTTGTTTGTCCCAAATGTCCCAAAACGATATTTTTCATATTTTATAAAAAACAAAAAAACCGCGGAACCCCGCGGTGAATTCTGGTGCCAGTTGTCGGACTTGAACCAACGACCCTCTGATTACAAATCAGATGCTCTACCAACTGAGCTAAACTGGCAACGCCACACAATTATACATATTCACGTGCTCAAAGCAAGAAAAAAGTGTACAAATGTTAAAATAAATCTTGAAAATATCACAAGACGGATTAGTATTAAAGCAACAATGATAAAACTACCTGAACTTTTGGCGCCCGCGGGTACACTGGATGCGTTCAAAACCGCCATTTTGTATGGTGCAGATGCAATTTATGCGGGACTGCCTGGTTTTTCTATGCGTGCACGGGCAAAAATTACGTCGGATGAAGTTAAATCCGGTATAGAATTGGCGCATGCGGCGGGGAAAAAAGTCTATCTGGCATTCAATCTGTTTGCACACGATGCTGAATTTGCAAATATGCCGCGCGTATCAGAAATGATACGGTATTTATCGCCTGATGCGTTGATTGTATCTGATCCTGGTGTTTTAATGTGGGTACGCGAAAATCATCCCGATATTCCAATTCATATTTCAACCCAGGCGAATATTTGTTCTGCCGCGTCTGTCAAATTTTGGCAATCTGCGGGGGCATCACTCTGCGTTCTGGCGCGCGAAGTATCACATCGGGAATTTATAAACATTCGTCGTGCGTGCCCCGATATTAAATTAGAAATTTTTGTGCATGGCGCGATGTGTATGTCTTATTCTGGGCGTTGTTTGCTGTCGAACTTTATTACAGGACGCCCCGCAAATCGTGGCGCTTGCGCGCAACTGTGCCGATGGAAATACGATGTTATTTTGCGCGAATGTGAAACTGGTATCGAAATGCCAATAAGCGAAGACGAACGCGGCGCGTATATTATGAACAGCAAAGATTTATGCCTTATGCCGCGCCTTGCCGAGGTTTTGGATTCTGCGCCAGATTCATTAAAAATCGAAGGACGCAACCGCAGTGAATACTATGTAGGCAGTGTTGTGCATGCATACAGATGTGCAATGGATGCATATGCACGCAGCCCAGAAACCTTTGACCCCGCCCCATATATGGAAATGCTGAATGTACTTGAATCGCGTGGGTATACAACCGCGTTCTTTGATGGCCCGTTGCCGCCCGATGCACATAATTATGATTCTGCACGATCAGTTTCGGATTACCACGCGGCGGGCGTTATCACAGATGTTGCCACGGACGGTTTTATTATGGAATTGCGTAATGAAATAAAATCGAACGCCGAAATAACTTTTGTTTTACCAAATACGATGAACGGTGCGCCTGTGCGATTGCCGCAAATTTTGGATGCAAAAACACGCGCTGCGTGCCCCAAAATGGCCGCAGGTCAGAAAAATTCGATATTCATTCCACGCGACTGGGTGCCAAAGGAAATCGCAGATAAAATCGTTCCACTTGTCTTGGCGTACATGCATAAATAGTAATTATCTAAGTCTGCGCCGCGCATTGCGCAAGTTATAGTTTTTAATAAAAGCCTGTATTTGCGGAACGTTTTGCTTTGGTGGCGTATGGTATTTTGGTTTTATTTCGCGCACCGCATCTTGAATCAAGTTTTCCGACATCGGCAAAATTTCAGGCAGTTTTAGTTGTTTCATCATTTCGAATTCGGCATTTTCCAGCACAGATTGTAATTCCAACACAGAGATTGTAAGTTTTTTATTAACATCCGATGCTATGACGGTTATTTTTTCATCTTTGCTTGCCGAAACCATAGATTTTTTGGCAACCGACTTTTTATGCGTGTTAAAAAATGCGATTATATATTCTGATGCAGGCGTCCTTGGCAAATCAGACAAAATTTTATGCATTGCGCCGGTCGCCAAATATAAAGATTCACCATTCGAAGCACCGTTTGCTAAATACCACGCGGCCAGCGCATCGAACAGGTTCATATACGTTGTCGTTAGTCTTTCTTTAAGTTTTATATCAATCTTGTCCATCATGTATTAGAAATAGGTCAAAAAATCATAAAGTCAAGGCGGGAACACCGCTTTTTGTGCCAAACCTATTGCAATTCTGCGCGAATTGTGGACAGAGTTGCCGCACGCGCACGAATTATATCGTTCAAATCATTTTTTGCCAAATCAGACGCATATTGTATGGCATTTGCAAACGCCAGCGCATCCGAATTTCCATGCGTTTTTACCGCAAAACCTTTTAACCCCAAAAACGTTGCGCCCGCATAAGAGCGAGGGTCAATTTTATGCTTTAACCGTTTGAAAACATGAACCAAAAAGAACGCGCCTATTATCGCCCAAACAGATTTTTTCATATTTTCACTTATAACACGTTTAATCAACTTTGCGGTGCCTTCCACCGTTTTTAAAACGATATTCCCCGTAAAACCATCCGTCACAACAACCTGGACACGACCTGCACTGATATCATTTGCCTCAACAAACCCAAGGTATTCGTACGGCAACCGGTCACGATGTGCGGTCAAAACATTGTTCACCTGTTGCAAGGTTTCATTACCTTTGGTTTCTTCTTCGCCGATATTTAAAACACCAAGTTTTGGACGCGGCATTTTACCAATAACTTCGGCATAAACGCCGCCCAAAATCGCAAAGTCAAACAAATCGCCAGCATCACACTTTACGTTTGCACCCAAATCAAGCACAACCACACGTGAATCACCCGCCCCAGATGGCAACATTGTCGTTATCGCCGGACGCGATATACCATCAACAGTCTTTAACGCCAACTTTGACAGCGACATCAAAACCCCAGTATTTCCAGCACTGACCACCGCGGCGGCGTTTCCTTCGCGCACATCTTTTATCGCCATATACATAGACGTATTTTGGGCATGACGAATAACATCGCGAATTTTGTCTGTGCCACGAATAACATCAGGTGCATGAATTATCGTGCAATTACGCGCAACACGTGGATAACGCGACAACATCTTGCGCAAGACCTTTTCATCGCCAAATACCCGAAAGAAAGTATTAGATTCGCCATGTTGATACAAAAATTGATTCATTCCACCAAGGACCGCGGCGGGACCTCTGTCACCGCCCATCGCATCAACTGCAATAATTCTTTTATCGTCTGACATAGCGCACTAAAAATGCAGAAAGGCACAAAACCAGTGCCATATCTGCAACAATATTTACCGTTCTATTATTTCGCACCACAGGCAGGGCAAACATGGTGTGGACGTTTCTTTTCGCCACATGTTTTGCAAACACCACATGGCATAACAGACAATGCATCATGGCTGCGACGTTGCGCACTGCGTGCTTTACTTGTTTTACTTCTTGGAACTGCCATTTTATTATCCTTTTTATTTTATGCGTTCTATTTTATTACAATATCATTGTTTTGCAAGGAAAACTTGCGCCGAACGAAACACGCCGGCGCAAATCAACTTTACAAATCTAATAATTGTTGATGTTCGCCACCTTCGCGCGCCAATTTTTCCGCCTTTTCTTCAGCCTTGGCGATTTCACGAACACGACGGACATACGCACCGGTTCCAATCGGAATCAGTCGACCAACAATTACATTTTCATTGATACCTACCAACTTGTCGGTTGAACCATTGATTGCCGCATCCACCAGCACTTTTGTTGTTTGTTGGAAGGCCGCATTCGAAATAAACGAACGTGTGGTAAGCGAAGCGCGTGTCAAACCGACCAACACTTGGGATGCAACCGCCGGACGGCCGCCATCGTGAACAACGCGTGCATTTTCTTCTTCGAAGTCCACGCGATCAACAACGTGACCTGTCAAGAACGCTGTGTCGCCTGGGTCCGTAATTTCAACGCGGCGCGTCATTTCACGTATCAAAATTTCGATATGTTTGTCGTTGATGGACACACCTTGCAGACGATAAACCTGCTGAATCTGTTCCACCATAAAGGTTGCGAGTGCTTTTTGACCCAAAATCCGCAAAATATCTTGTGGCACAGGGTCACCGTCAACCAATTTGTCCGCCTTCTTGACCACATCGCCACTGCGCACCAACAGGTTTGTACCCTTTGGCACCGCATATTCTACTGGTGCGGTTCCGTCATCTGGTTCAATACGAACGATAATCTTGGTTTTTGCATCTTCCAATTCAACCGTTCCGTCAATTTCAGCCAACAACGCAGGATTCGCAGGACGACGAACTTCCAAAAGTTCTTCAACGCGCGGCAAACCACCGGTAATATCGCCCGTACGCTTTGCCTGGACAGGGATACGCGCCAAAACATCACCCGCCGTCACTTGGGCCCCATCGGACACCATCAACAACGAATGTATCGGCAACAGGTATTCTGCAATCTTTTTACCACCAAGCGACAAAACATCGCCATTTGCATTGACCAAACGAATTGCAGGCTGCAAGGCTTTCTTTGTATTGCTCTTCCAATTTATAACCTTGCGTGAAACGATGCCTGTCATAGAATCAACTTCTTCTTGGAATGACACGTTTTCAATCAAATCATTCAAACTGACTATACCGTCTTTTTCTGCGATAATCGTATTGGAATATGGATCCCATTCCGCAACTTTTGCGCCTTTTTCCACTGTGTCACCGTCATTGACAATCAACATAGATGCATACGGCAAACCGCAGGTGAACAATTCGTCGCCCTTGTCGGAAACCACAGAAATCTTGCCATTGCGCGACAGTACAACAATGCGCCCAGCAGAATTTTTAATCGTATTCACACCGCTAAGTTTGATTTTGCCCGATACAGGAACTTCAATATAATGACTTTCTGCACCACCAGACGCGATACCACCAATGTGGAAGGTACGCAACGTCAACTGGGTACCAGGTTCTCCAATGGATTGACCCGCAACCAAACCAACCGCTTCACCAACGTGAACCAGTGATTGACGTGACAAATCCATACCATAGCACTTTGCGCACAAGCCATCGCTGCAGCAGGTCAAAACACTGCGCACATCAACGCTTGGCAAACCAGATTCATTGATTTTGCGAGCCGCAACTTTGGTAATCAATTCGCCCGCAGGTACGATGACTTCTTTGGTGATTGGGTGCACGACATCGTGTGCCGCGGTACGACCCAAAACCACATCACCCAGCGGAACAGACAAGGTGCTGCCTTGATAAACAGGCTTTGCGGTAATGAATTCTGTTGTGCCGCAATCGTGTTCTGTAATAACGGTATCCAACGCCAAATTGACCAAACGACGTGTCAAATAACCCGCCTGGGCCGTCTTTAACGCAGTATCGGACAAACCTTTACGCGCACCGTGGGTTGACGTAAAGTATTCCGCCATAGTCAGACCTTCTTTAAAGTTCGAAATAATAGGAACTTCGATAATCGAACCATCTGGTTTCTGCATCATACCGCGCATACCCGCCAACTGTTGAATCTGGCCTTTGGAACCACGGGCCTTGGAAACCGCCATCATATGAATAGAATTCCAATTATCGCCCTTGGTCTTACCCAAACCAGCAAACGCCAAATCACCAAGTTTTTCTGTTGTTCTTTGCCACATATCAATCAATTTGTTATAGCGTTCGCCACCAGATAACAAACCGTTTTGATATTGTTCTTCGATTTCCTTGGCGGCCTTTTCTGCGGCGGCAATCATTTCAGATTTTTCTTCTGGGATAACGACATCGTCGAAACCAATTGAAATACCACTGCGTGCAGCCTGTTCAAAACCGGTGTTCTTCAATGCATCTGCAAGCAAAATCATTGCTTTGTCACCACAACGTTCATAGGTCACAGACAATAAAGATTCCAAATCGCCGCGGCCCATAACTTTGTTCACTAAATCGAACGGCATATTGTCAGACTTTGGCAACAATTCGCCAATAATCATACGACCCGCAGTTGTCTTGTAATTTTTACCATTGATACGGGCAACAATAGGTGTATGCAATGTGATAGTCTTGTTTTCCAACGCCAATTTTACTTCGTCCATATTGATAAAGCGCGGTGATTTTTCGGTATGTTCACCATTTATCAACGAAATATAGTAAATACCTAAAACCATATCTTGGGACGGAACGGTCATAGGTTCACCATTTGCAGGCGACAAAATGTTATTCGTAGATAACATCAATGTACGCGCTTCTAATTGCGCTTCCAAAGAAATTGGAACGTGCACAGCCATCTGGTCACCGTCAAA
>JAZRUN010000040.1:0-2129 GCA_045652565.1 Candidatus Enterousia sp.
GAAGGGGCATCTGACGCAATAATTGTAGATAATTATGATTGGATGAAAAATTACAGCCACTTGGATTTCTTGGCCCAGTTTGGAACAGATTTTACCGTACCGCGTATGCTTTCTATGGAAAGCGTGAAACGCCGCCTGGACAACGGGATGACCTTTTTAGAATTTAACTATATGACCTTTCAAGCGGTGGATTTCTTGACGCTGTACAACAAATATGGATGCTGTTTGCAACTGTGTGGTGCCGACCAGTGGGGCAATGCAGTAATGGGAATTGAGCTTATACGTAAAAAACTTGGCAAAGAAGCATTTGTGTTATCAACGGCACTGATTACGGACGCAGCAGGAAATAAAATTGGTAAATCTGCGGGGAACGCCGTTTGGGTTAACGAAGATAAACTTTCGCCATATGAATATTGGCAATATTTCCGCAATACGCCAGATGACCTGGTTGAAAAATTCCTTAAAATCTTTACGGAAATCCCAATGGATGAAATCGAAAAGCTTGCCAAATTACAGGGTGCAGAATTGAACGAGGCAAAAAAGATTTTGGCACGTGCGGCAACAACTATCGCACATGGCGCAGATGCCGCGGCCGCGGCGGAAAGCACGGCGGCGGCATTATTCGCGGGTGGCGAAAATATGAATGATGTACCAACAACCGAAATTCGAATGATGGCGCCAATGGGGGCACTGGATTTCCTGTGTGCGGCGGGTTTGTTTGATTCTAAATCTGATGCACGCCGAATGATAGAGCAGGGAGGCATACAAATTGACGGTAAAAAATTGACCGATTGGCGCGCAACGATTGAACCAAAGCCGGAATTTATGGTTCAACGTGGCAAGAAAAACCATCTAAAGGTGGTCGTGAAATAATGCGATTTATAGTTTTGGTTTTAACGGTCGTGTTTGGTGCGCTGTCTGCGCATGCAACCCCAAGTGAACTTGATAAAATCCAGACACAAATTCGCCAAACAGAACAAAAAAACAAGCAATTAGTAGAGCAGGTTAAAACATCCGATCGCGATGTCGCCAAAACAAAAAAACAGTTAGTGACCGCGGCGGACAAGGTTAGTTCTTTGGAAGAATTGCGCGCGGATTTGGCAAAAAAAATTGCAGAATTAGATGCGCGCCGCGATGAAATCGCCGCAGAAATCGAAAAAAACCGTGAACGGGTTGCCGATGCAGTCACGTCAGTATTGGTTGTGGCATCTCACCCAAGTTTTGACACAGATGATATGCACGACTTTGTTTTGACATCGGCGATGATGGCGGGGCTGACAGACAACCTGGACGAGGCAATAGATAAAGCAACCAATCAAATGGCGGAACTTGATAAAATCCGCGCCCAACGGGCGATAGAAAAAGAAAAACTTGATAGAACCGCAAAAAAATATGCCGAAGAAAAAAGTTGGCTTGATAAATTGTTGCGGCGGCGGTCCGCCCAAAACGAAAAATTACGTAATGAACAACTGGCCACCCAGCAAAAATTGCGTGAATTGTCTATTCGTGCAAAAAGCATATCTGAATTATCCGCCGGCGTCGGCAGTTCAGAAATGTCCGCAGATTCCCGTTTTTCTGTGCGCAAGTTAAATTTACCAGTTCGTGGTCACATAGTCGTGCATTATGGCGAAAAAACGGCATTAGGCCTAAAATCCGATGGTTGGCGCATCCGAACGCACGCAGACGCATTGGTGACCGCACCCGCAGATGGAACTGTTAAATTTGCCGATGCTTTCAAAGGTTTTGGTCGCGTCATAATCATTTCACACAAAAACGGATATAATACGGTTCTGACAAACCTTGGCGATATTGATGCCGTTGTTGGACAAGAAGTGTTGGCCGGCGAACCAATTGGTCGTATGGCATCGGCACGACCCGAAATGTATATGGAAGTTCGACGTGGAAATAAATCAATCGACCCTGTGCGCTTGTTTAAAGAAGATTGATTTTAATACTTGACAAAATATAAAATTAGTATTATATTTATTAGCATGATGATAGAACTTGATAAATTAAATCATGGACGGGAAACTTATGCCACATATTATGGCGACCACTTTGTATTAAAGCGGCCGTTGCCGATATTTTCGGACGAACAAAAGCAAAACTGGCTGGCTAAGCAACACAAA
>JAZRUN010000041.1:0-6610 GCA_045652565.1 Candidatus Enterousia sp.
CCTGAATTTAATCGTGCAACGTTGGAAATTTTGCGTCAACCAATGGAATCTGGCAAGATTATGATTTCGCGTGCACGACGCAATGCGACATATCCCGCACGGTTTCAGTTGATTGCGGCGATGAACCCCTGCCCTTGCGGACATTTGGGTAATGCGGCACTTTCGTGTTCGCGCGCCCCCAGATGTGCAGAGGCATACCAAAACAAAATATCTGGGCCGTTGTTGGATCGTATAGATTTGCACGTTGATGTTGACCCGGTAAATCCATGGGAAATGAAAAATATGGACACCACACCATCTGAAACCAGCGCAGAAATTCGTGCGCGTGTGATTGCGGCCCGCAACAAACAAATTGCACGCCAAGGTTATATGAATGCGATGCTTGATGGTGCAGATTTGGAAAAATATGCCCCATTGACAGACGAACTTACCAACATGCTGAATAATGCCGCAGAAAAAATGGGAATGTCTGCGCGTGGGTATAATCGCATTAAACGCATCGCGCGCACTATCGCTGACTTGCGTGGTTCAGACGATATAGGAATGCAAGATTTGGCCGAGGCAATTTCCTATCGCCCCATCAATCGTGGCAAATATGGCGTAAAATAATCCAGGATTAAAATTCGAAGCGAACGCCGAGCATCACATTTGTGTATATTAGATTTTTGGCACTGAACCAATCCAGGTGGCGCGTGCCGTCTGCATTAACCAAACGGTATTTCACCCGTGGCAAATACGTTATACGTGCCCCAAAATCAAAAAACCACTTTTCTGTCAAACCATAGGACACCCCAAGTGCAAGCAACCCCGCAACATTTGTTGTGTTTGTTTCGGAACGATAAAACTGTAATATACCATTATCATTTGGTGTGCCGAAATTGGTCAAATCTTCAACCTGGGATAAATCACCCCAAGGATCCGCCAAATTCATAACGGTTTTACTGTCTGCATAACCGGCACCAATACCAACATAAGGAATCACAGTCCGAACTGGTTTTTGCAAGCCATCAAAGAAATCGTAGAAAGCCATCACACTGACCACATCTGTTGCCAATGTTGATTGCACACTGCCAGATTCTATAAATATCTTGTCGCCCCCTGACAGCGCCATATCGCCCGCAAACAGTGGCGATTCATTATAATCAACTTCGGAAAAATGATCCCAACCCAATTCCAAGCGCCACTGTGGGCTGTTTGGAACAGTCAAACCAATACTAGCACCAGCCGAGAAAGACATACTGCCCAAATCTTCCATACCAACCGAGCCTAAATTGCCAGTGCCTGCATAGTAAAAGCCGCCAGCGCAAGACCCGTCAGAGCCAGGGACATCAACCTCGCCCGTTTCAGGATTTATGCAATACGAATAAACCACACCACCAACGTCATTTTGCATTCTTGCCATCGCATAAGACGCGCCCGCACGCAACGCGATAATCGTGCGTCCACCATCATCATACGATGACGGATTATACGTATATTCGCCAGAATATTGCCAATTAGCGGACGCCACACCAGAATGCGCCGCAATAAAACCCGCAATTAAGTAGCAAAATCTTTTTTTCATATTGGATATTATACCACAATAATCACCCAATAACAAACAGATTTATTCAAAAAAATACGGGGAAAAATCCCCGTACTTATTGTTTACGGTCTTGGCCATTTTTTTCAAACCTTTGTGTCAAGCGGTCAAAAAGTTTCTTTGACATACGACGCATTCCTGTACCGAAATCATCAAAATGCGCTTTATGTTCCTGGGATTTGACCCCATCTAAAGCCTCGGCCAACACGGACTGGCTGGCCATAATATAGTCGCCAACATCATCACTCTGATTAAGCCCATAGATCTGATATTCACGATATTTATTATCATACAAAGCATTGCAAACACGTTCAACATCCATTACAGGCATCACATTACATCCACCGATAAAACCCGACAATCCATCTTTGTTGCGTTCATCGGTCTTTTTATTATCACGCCAATTTCTGATATCGCCTATTTTTTCATCCAGTGCCGCAGCAACATCGTTCAGACCACGTAAAGCTTCATAACCACTGCCCTGGTTGGTTGTTTGACCGGTGTACAGAGTGCCGTCATAACCAATGCCATAAAGTGGCCGCCAACGTCCTGTTTCTTTTTCAACGATTGAATTTAATCCTGTCGTTAAATAGAAAGGAACAAGATACTCACCAATCTTTGCAACAACCACAGGTTGCTCGCGACTTTGCATAACTGGGATTCCGCGCCCTGAAAAATCAACCAATTTAACAGGTTCTCCGTGCCAATAGGTCAGCGGGCGTTGTAAAACCTCTGGATTGTCGGCCAGTTGTTTTAAGGCAAAAGGTGTAAAATACGCACGATTGCCCATCGCCTTGCCATCACGACCTTTGGCTGTATCCAGTACCTGTTCCACAACAGATTCTTTGTGTACTGGTTGCACAACAGGGGTTGGTTGTGGCTGTGTTTTTTCTTGAACACTTTCCGAAACTTTTTCCTGTTTAATTGGCTCTGGCCTTTCTGGTTCCGCCTGGTGAATTTCTTCTGTTTTTACGGCAGGCGGCGGTGTTATAATAACACGTGGTTGTTCTTCTTGCTGTGGCATTGGTTCGTTTGGCACAGATTCAATTTCTTCAAACTCTATATCTTCTGTGTCACCCTGCACAGGTTCATTGATTATCGGAGTTTGTACGCGCGACTGATTACGCAGTGCCTTTTTTTGTGCCTGAACACCTTTGACTGGTATTGCCTGATAACGATAATTTTCGCTTAACGAATCAGGACCGCCCAAATTTTCTATACGCGCCAATATTTCTGCTTGTTCTTTTTCCCACTGTGGCATACGGGCATACGCGTGTTCACCTTTTGGTTTTGCCAATTCGTGTTTTGCCAGTGCGGCCATCGCTTCGGTCAAGCGACCACGACGGATTGCTTCTGGACAGGCAGCATATATTTGCTCATCAGACGCACCACCAAGAACATTGCGCAAATGATTTATACGGTTTATCAAATCTTTTTCTTGCCTGTGTAAATCCTGCGCCTTGGCGCTGTTTGGATTTTTCTGACGTTTCTTTTGAACTTTTTCTAAATTATCGTGCCATTTGTACCAATCTTTGGCCTGGGCAAATGTAAGGGCCAAATCTGGTGTACCATGTATCGGCAATTCTCGCATTTCGCGATGCGGTACATTTGGCCATTCGTCTTTTTTACCAATTATTTCATCAAACGGGGGCAAATCAGGACGCCCAGGATTCAAACGGCCACGAATCGGATCTTCGTGTGGTGGCGTTACGAGTATCTGCTGCTCTTCGTGTTCGTGATTTGCCGGTAAATATCCACGTAAATGCGGCGGCAACTGACGAATGCTTTGGATTTGTTCATCGTCATCATTGGAATATTTTATTATATCTTTATCTTGTGGTACGCGCACAGGCTTTGACCAATCTGTTATTTCTGGTTCACGATGTGCAGGTGGAGGCGTTATGATGACACGCTGTCCTTCATCCGTTTTTTCTGGTTCACGCTGCGCGGGTGGCGGTGTTATTATAACGCGCGGTTTGTCGTCAACAACATCTGCCTCATTTTTTATTTCCTGCTTCCGCGGAACATGCACAGGCTTTGGCCAATCTATATCTTTTGTGCCTGGTTCCACTGGCTTGGGTTCCACTGGCTTGGGTTCCACTGGTTTCGGTTTTGATACCGACACGCCCCGCCGCGGGAATGCGCCCACTCGGTCACGCGGCAATTCTTTATTCGTGTTATAATTACCGTATGTCGCCATACCTTCGGCCGTCACCGGATTATAATCAACAACCGTTCTGGTTTCGACATCTGGTACTTCGTACGTGTTTTCAACAAAAGCGTTTTTGCCATCTGTATAGGTTGTCCAGCCTTCTGGGTCATTGGGTTTAAAGTAATTATCTGTGTGCACAGGACGATTTGGAACCTGACCGATAGTATTTGTCACACTTACATTGTTATCAAGTCTGGATACAACATCCATACCAGCCGAATTCACACTGCCGTCTGGGTTAAACAGATTACGTGCCGCCAACAAATCGTCGTGACTGTAGCCATACTGCCGCCCCCACGCATCCGTCATAACACGATGATTTCCACCACTGTACACATCGTTTATATTTGGGTCTGTCACACTGTTATTAACGTGCAAACGCATGTTATCAAACGTTTGTCCGCCTGCATCGCCGTTTATCATAATCGCACGATATGGGTCGATATTGGTACCATGTTCGGCATTATAGGCATTGATTGCATCAACGCGCTGTTGCAACAAATCTGGATTATCTTGGTACCACATTTTTGTAATTCTTTCGGCATTATCCAGCGCATCTTGACTGTATTCAGTGCGCGTTTCTGTGCGCGTAGTATTGTGGGTTTCTTGACGTTCAACCCTATTTTGGAAATCTTCATTTTCTGGGTGCGCTTCGTTATATGCGTTAATTCCCATATTTGCCACTGCGCGCCCTGCAAAACCACCCGCGATAACAGCGCCTGCATTTGCAATCGCCCACGCAATCGAGCCTGCCTTGCTAATATTAGATGCCCGCGCGTCTTTGTATGTTTCATACGCATTTTTGGCACCACCAATTGCCAATGCGCCATACCCCAGTGCCATTGCACCTTCGGCCAATCCGGCCGCACCAAAACACATAGCAATTACTGCTATCGCAGATACGCCAAGCGAACTAAGCAACCGCTTGTCCGCCAAGAAAGCCTTGATGTCGTGTGGTTCGCCGCGTTTTATGCGTTCTTTGCGCCAACGACGAACCTGCATCATCGCAAGTCCAATTCCGGTCACAACGCCGATAACCGCGAAACTAAGCGCAACAGACATACCAGCCACCGCGGCCGCCGCCGTTGCAATTGTTGTGATAAGCGCACTGGCCACAAACGCACTTGCAAAACCCTTTAATATACGCAAAAACAACTGTCTGCGCTTTTTATTCGCGTCCACATTTGTCATACGCACATTATTCATTTTATCAACGCGTTCAATCGGTTTAAAAACGCGATTAAAAAAGCCGCCGATTTTTTGCACACCACGACCAATTTTTGCCTTTACGCGCGCCGCCCAACCAGCGGTTGAATTACAATTTGCCTGAACCGCTGCATTATATCCTGCATCAGAAATCTCGCCACCATTTGCGGTTATTTCTTTCAGAATCGCGGCACGTTTTTCTGGGTTGATAAACTGTTCTGGGTCATCGATTGCGCCTTGAACGACCTTGTCCGCCATACTGGTTTCATACAACTTGAACATCAATTCATCATTGACTTCTTGTTCCAGTGCGGCTTCGTCAATTTTTTCATCAAATTTGGCGGCGTGTTTTTTGACCACATCGTGACGCGCAAATTCCACCATAGACGCCATACGTCCATCTTTGATTATTTGATGCCCGGGCGCGTAATCTTCGTGCGTATTTCCTTCGACATCGACATATTGTGGTATAACCTTGTTTTCTTTGTCATAAAACTTCCATTTGGATGTTGCCGCCTTGGTTTCATCAGACAGTTCTGCACGATTGACAGCATCGTTCACATCTTCCCAACGATCAATCAAACGCTGTGCATTCTTTTCATTCAGGTCCGTCAGCCCCCAGGCTTCATCGTATTCCGCTATGCGTTCGTTCAAATATGTTAAGTTTTTATCGATTTCGCCGATTTTTTCTGCATCATTTTCTGGGGTCAGGCTTTCTTTGCGCGCAGAAAGCATACTGGCCATACCCGCATAAACGTCCGCAACATTGTTTAAGTCAACAACAGGAAAATCACGCCCATTATCGATTATCATGCCACCAGAATTCGCAAAATCCGTCGACATTTCATCAATACGCATCGCCAGTCGGTTTAATTTTTCCTTTGCCGCATCGTCACCGTCTTTTGCCCGCGCAGATAATGCACGATACGCATCCGCCAAAATTGCGGGTGTTGCGCCGTTAAAGTTTTCATCGTCACCGATAAACTGTTCACAAAATTCAAGACGAGATTGTTCTGTAAGTTCTGGCACCTTGGCAATAATATCATTAACAACAGTCAAATCATCGGAACCTTCGGCTTGCTGCACCTCACCTTCGGACAGTTGGCCGATTGCACCGTATGCACGCGCAATATTTTTGGCAAACAGCAACAGATTTTCGTCTGAATTTGGTAAATAAATCATATTCTTATTATCTGGCATAATAATTCCCCTCTCTCAACTTTATTGTTTTTTACCGTTATATTTTATCATAAAAAAGCGTGTAAAAAAAGCATATTTTATGCTATAATTATTCTTATGATTTTATCTGTCGCTTTACTTATCATCGGTTTCATTTTGCTGTTTCGGGGCAGCGATGCCTTCATTGATGCCGCCGCCAGCAGTGCCCAAAAGTTGCATATCCCGCGACTTATAATCGGCACAACATTGGTTGCAATGGGACCCAGTGCGCCAGAGGCCGCAATTTCTATCACCGCCGCCCTGCGCGGGTCGGATGGAATTTCCATTGGCAATATTATCGGCAGCAATATTACAAATATATTCCTAATACTGGGGTTGACGGCGGTAATTGGTGCACCGCTGATTCATAAAAACACACGTCAATATGAACT
>JAZRUN010000042.1:0-16056 GCA_045652565.1 Candidatus Enterousia sp.
GTGGAAAAACTGGTACCAGCAATGAAAACCGTGATGCGTGGTTTGTTGGCGCAACAAACAATTTGGTTTTGGGTGTGTGGGTTGGGAACGATGACTTTACATCAATGGGTTCAAAAATTACTGGTGGCACAATCCCCGCAGAAATATTCCATGACGTTGTGAAATAACTGATCAGAGGATGAAGAGTTTGGATTGCCCAAAATGCCATCCGGCCCACAGATTTGCCGCGTGATACAGCAGTTTTTGCTTTGGCGGTATATGCGACAAAAAGGTACCTTTAAATTGACATGGTAAATTTGAAAACACAAAAATAAAAAATCCCAGAAATCTGGGATTTTTTAATTTCAATTTTTTTGAAAAAATAGGTTGATTTAAACGTACCTTTTTGTCACAATCTTATTACAAAGAGACGTCATTCCGGCGAAAGCCGGAATCCCGTTGTACCGTTGCGGGGTATAGCAAAATAACTCGAAGAGATCCCGACTTTCGTCGGGATGACGAAAGGAAAAAAGGGGGATAAAATGCAAAAAATTTTGGTGTTTTTGTCGATTGTTTGTTGCGCCTGTGGGGCGGCCCTGGCCGAAAGTGATACAGAAAAAATAATGAAATTGTTGGGCTGTTGGCGCTTGTCCAGCGGCAAAGGGGTATTTTGTGGTAGCCCTGGAGTTGTGTCAAATGCTTATGCTTGCGTGGGGTTTTATTATGATGAAGGACAGCGCGAGACTATATACAGTTGCAGTGCCGACGAAGCGGCGTGCACGGTTTATGGCAAATACGCCTGTTGCGGTGGAACATCATGGAAACGTGGACAGTTTGTGGAATATGAGCCTGGGCATTTTTTTATTGAAAAAACAAAAGATTTACCGGCCGGTGGAACTTGTACACAACAGCTGAATCCATGTGGTGATGTTGTTAAAGATTGTGATGAACCAGATGACTGTCCTTTGGGCCAAGTGTTGCGAACCAGTGGCACGACAAAAGTATGTGTTGAAAGATGTGGTGAAAACCAGGGTTATGAAAGCGAAGATTCTTTGGTTTGTATAGGGTGTTCTTCTGATGCGGGGCATAATCGTGGTGTTGATGCGGGTGGAATTTGTGTAAAATGTTCTTCGGATTCTTTCTTTAAAGATACAGGTAATTGTTTGGGGCGCGCGTGTTGCCATGCTAAATCCCAGGCTACAATATATACAAAAAACCAGATGGCGGAATGTTGGCGCTGTGCTTCGAATCCAACCGATTTTCGTTCTTGTCTTGACGGTGGAAATGGCGCAAGACAAAAGTGTGGAATAAAGGAATAAATCGAATTTTATTTTTACTGGCACCCAAGCGCAAGAAAAAATGAAGGGAAAATGAAAAAAGGGGTAGTTTTTTTATTTATGTTGGCGGGTCTGTTTTCTGTGACGTGCAGGGCCCAAGGACAACGGTTTTATGCTCAATGATGCCCGTCAATGCGCGGTCGATGATGATGGCAGCCCAGATTGGTTCTGGTTCTGCGGGCGGCAAAGCGAAAGTTGCAGAAGCATTTATATAAAAAACAACTCTCACCTTGTATGGTTAAACGATGCCTCCAGTTATTCAAGTGAACCGAGCAACAGCGGCAAAAGATGTGATGGCGACCCATCAAATTGTGGATTTTATTCCGAGGTCGCTTTTTACTGGGAGGGTTATTACTATGCGTGTTGCGGTGGAAATCAGCAAACCGACGGCAAGCTGGAAAGGTATTATTCCAATGAGTGGTTATCCGGGCCAAAGGAAACGACAAGTGCAGATGGTCGAAAATGCACTTATTACACAAACCCATGCGGCACCAAGTTTCACGAAGAACTTAAAGATGGTGTAATGCAAATGGTGCAGGGTGAATGTCTTTCCTGTCCGGTTGGACAAGTGGTCCGTATGATTCAAATGCCTGTTAATAATGTACAAACATTAGTGGAACAGTGTGTCACCCCATGTGCAGAAGGCGCGGCTTTTGAGAGCGAAAGTTCGGCCACCTGTGTCACGTGTGCAAAAACGCACAAACAAGGCGTTGATAGCAATAATGTGTGTGTTCGTTGCGCTTCGGATGAATTTTTTAAACCCAATGATACAGAATGCACAGGCACAGATTGTTGCGTAAAAAAGTCCGGCCAAAAAATTATTTCAAAAAGATCTTTGTCTTGGTGTTGGCGTTGTCCTGCGGACAGGGAATTATGGAAACGTTGCACAGACGGGAAATTAGGAAACGCATCCGCGGGCGGTGATGACAAAGATTGGGACAAATGCGGTGTTGAAAAAGGCGCACAAAATCCTTACTAAATTTTTTTATTGATTGGGAATGTCTTTTTTTATTATCATACACAGTATGGAAAGGTTTTTACGTATTTTTGCTGCTGTTATATGTATGCTGGGGGCTGTGGATTGTTTTGCGCGCACGTCATCAAAGGTTGCCCAGGCTGGGCGGCTGTCGCAGTATGTTGACCCAACGTCTTATGCGTATATGTATCCTTATTTATCAAATCAAATGCGTACAGAATTAAATCCTGGCACAACGGTGGCCCAGGTTAATAATCCGATAGATGTCATTGTTAAAACAGAACCGCTTGCACAACCGCGTCGCGTTGTTCCGCGTCCACGCAAGGCGACCACATCAACCGCCGCCCGCGCGGCGACAGCAAACACCCAAAAAAGTACGTCGCCACGTCGTGTGGTTGCGCGCCCGTCTGCAAATGCTGCGCGTGCCGCGACAACGACAACAGTGGCACGTAGCGCGGTTAAACCTGTTGCGCGCGCAACAGGTTCAGGTGTGACCGTTGGCGCGACAACCGAAGGCGTTTCATATAACCGTTGTATTGCCGATTATACGCAGTGTATGGATGGGTACTGTGCACGTGAAAAAACGGCGTACAATCGTTGCTATTGCAGTGCGAAACTGGCACAGATTGACGCGCAATACCAGAATCAAATTTCCGATTTGCTGACACAAATTGTACAACTGCAATCGAATCAAGAAAACATATGGTCTGTTGAAGAAATGAACGAATACTGGATGCAGACAATCGGGAATTATGTTGGTACAAATTCTTGGACAGATTTGGAAAACGCCTTAAACATAGAATGGCCAGAGTCCGAGGCGCATCTTCGGGGGCAACAGGTATTTCTTACCGGTCACCAATATTGTTCCCAGCATTTGCGTGCCTGTGCGCCGATGGCGTCAAATATGCGCGATGTTTATCGGTCCAGAATAGGGCGGGATTGTCAGACATATGAAAATACTTTGATTAAAATCAAAAATGCCGCAGAAACCGTTATTGAAAATTATCGCGAGTAATAGATTTTTTATCGCATTTGTTCACATATCATATTATGCCGATAAATATTTCGCACCAAATCATCACTGATTTTATCCCAGTCTTCACCGCGCCCATAAATCGTATCACATGGACATGTCGAATTAGTCTGCAATTGTGTATTTTGTGCGCAAGATGTCACGAATATCGCGCACCCCAGTAGTAAAAGTTTTTTCATTTACAATCCTTTCTATTTCCCTAGATTTAATTTCTGTATTTGTTGCGGCAATTGCGACATCTGTGCGACATTTTTCGCGTGCAATTTTGCCGCCCATAACATACGCGCCAAGCACCAGCGCGCCAACAGCGGCGATTAAATAAATTTTCATCAACAACTCCCTAATTAAAAAACGCACCGTTTGGTGCGTTCTGTTTTTATTGATTCATCGATCCAAAGAAATCATCATTCGTCTTGGTGACGCGCAGTTTATCAAGCAAGAACTCCATCGCTTCCAGTGTGCCCATCGGATTTATAATGCGTCGCAAGACATACATCTTGGACAGTGTATCTTTGCCGACCAGCAAATCTTCCTTGCGCGTGCCAGATTTTGTAATATCAATGGCGGGATAAACGCGTTTGTCCGAAAGTTTGCGATCAAGGATGATTTCACTGTTTCCTGTGCCTTTGAATTCTTCAAAAATAACTTCGTCCATTTTGGAACCTGTATCAACCAATGCGGTCGCAATAATGGTCAAACTGCCGCCGCCTTCGATATTGCGCGCCGCACCAAAGAAACGCTTTGGCCGTTGCAGGGCATATGCGTCAACACCACCAGTTAAAACCTTGCCACTGGATGGTACGAAAGTATTATATGCGCGTCCTAAACGTGTAATAGAGTCAAGCAATATAACAACATCTTGTCCCGCTTCGACAAGTCGTTTCGCCTTTTCTATAACCATTTCTGCGACCTGGATATGACGGGTTGCGGGTTCATCAAAAGTGGATGAAATAACTTCGCCTTTGACGCTGCGTTGCATATCTGTCACTTCTTCGGGGCGTTCGTCAATCAACAGCACGATAAGTTTTACATCTGGATAATTTGTCGCAATAGAATGTGCAATATTCTGCAACATAACCGTTTTACCTGTACGCGGTGGCGCAACAATCAAGGAACGCTGACCACGACCAGTTGGTGAAATCAAATCAATCACACGTGCAGACAAATTGCGGCCCTTATCTGTGTCGCCAATAACCTCCATTTTTAACTGTTCATCGGGGTATAGGGGCGTCATATCGTCAAACGACACACGATGGCGCAATTTTTCGGGGTTATCACCATTAACCCGTTCAATAGTTTCTAGTGCAAAATAACGTTCAGATTCATTTTGTGGCGCCTGAATCTGGCCTTCAACATAGTCGCCAGTCTTTAACCCATATTTTTTAATTAAATTTGGTGAAACGTACAAGTCGTCAGGTCCCGCCAGATAATTGCTTTCTGGCGCACGCAAAAATCCAAAACCGTCTTGCAGTCTTTCCAAAACGCCGTCGCCAATCAGTGTGATTTTTTTGTCTGCCGCATAGCCGCGCATAACCGCGAAACGCAGTTGTTGAACATTCAATTGTGACGGATTTTCAATACCCATATCTTCCGCCATTTTCAACAGTTGTTGAGGCGACTTAGCCTTTATTTCATTAATATGCATAAATTTTTCCTTTGTTGGAGATTTTTGTGGCCTGGGAACCCACGCCTTTTTCGATTACTCTATTATAGTGAAAATTTCTAAAAAAGTCAAGCATTGATTTTTGCTTGATTTTTTATTCAAATATTGCTTCAATGAAAGCATATTAAACAAAGGAAGCGAATATGGCAGGTAGTATAAACAAAGTAATACTGGTCGGAAATATCGGCCAAGACCCACAAACTCGGACTATGCAAAACGGCCAAAAGGTGGTCAGTTTTTCTCTGGCAACCAGTGATCGTTGGCGCGACCGCCAAACGGGCGAACAAAAAGAACAAACCGAATGGCACCGCATTGTTATTTTCAACCCGAATTTGGTAGAGGTTGCAGAACGTATGTTGCAAAAAGGAACAAAGTTGTATTTAGAAGGTGCACTGCGCACACGCAAATGGCAAAACCAGCAAGGTGTTGACACCTATACAACCGAGGTTGTATTAAATCAGTTCAGCGGTACTATGGTTATTTTAAGTGGTGCAAAAAGCGCCGATGCTATTGCTTCTGGTTCGGCACCCGCAACCCAACCGACCGAAGAGATTTCTATTGCGGAAATCGGCGACGATATTCCGTTTTAATAGTGATTTTTTACTCCTTTTCCCTTCAGTTGCCCCGTTTCGGGGCAATTTTTTTACGGTCAATCAGTGATAGTAAATTCTTAAATCTTGGCGCCAAGCGCGGTATAAATTATACCCAAATCGGTTTTCGCAAGTGCCGAAACCAGTTTGTCTGGGGTATCTGTTTGACGCGCCGCCGCAATCAGCTTTTCAAAAGTGCGTACGAATTGCGTTGCCTGGGACCGAAAAACCGAATCAGATTTTATCAATTCTTGAATTTGTTTTTTTGCTGTTGCGCGGACGGTTTTTGCCAACCACTTTGCAAAAATAGTTTTGTCTCCATCATGATATTTTTTCCAAACCACATCAGGAATATCTGTACCCATGGCGCGTGTTAAATCTATGGTCTGTTCGTACATTTTATCAAATTCACGTCCTGATGTTGCGACGAAATCGCGACTGCTGACGCGTGGTTTTGGGGCGGCGGTGGCGGGTGCGCTAATTGCATCCATCGGGGCAGTTGCGCGCGCAACCATCATCTGCTTGTTCAGTGTCTGCATAGTTTCAACCGCCTTGGCATAATCCGACATAAGGTCTATCATTTGTTGACGTGAAAAGCCGGTCAAATCTTCCAATTTTGCTGCGGATTCTGTGACAGATTGTGTAGATTGTTCCACAGTTGCGCGAATACTTGCGATTTTTTCGTCCATATCCGCAATAATCTTTGTTAAGTTTGCGCCCGCCGCGTTCGAAGAATTTGCAAGCTCGGGCAGGGCGGCATAATATTTTTCTATCAGTTCGGCAAGTGGTTTTAATTGGTTCGTTGTTTCTGTGGACATTTTGATAAGTCCTTCGGATTGCCCAGCCAACTGTGTATGTGCCGTATTCATTTCTATCAGTGTTTCGCGAACGCCTGTCGCCATAGATTTGACTGATTCCGAAAATGCGTTTGCCGCGGTTTTTGTGTCATTCAAGGTTGTGTTCGCAACGCCAGATACGGTCTTGAGTTCCGACACAACGTCTGTTGCAAAATCTTTGATTTCTGTTTCAAAGTGGTTAGTAAGTCCGGCAAGTTCTGTTGAAATGCCACGCACAGAACTTTCTGTTTCTGTTGCACTGGCGATTACTGTTTCTACCGCCTCGGTCAGTTTTTTAATTTGTTTTTCTACCGATGATTCTGTAAGCATCACTTGTGCGCCAACAACATTCGCAGTGTTGGTCAGGGTATTCATTTGACTGGTCAGTTGTTTCTTGGTTTGTTTGTCGAAACTGTCAAGTTTTGTCAAATAAGTGCTTAACATTTTATTGGTGTTTTTTATAACTGCTTCATACCCGTCCGCGGTATTTTTCATTTCTTCGAAACTTTCTTTGGCTTTGGCAAGTGTTTGAACAATTCGGTCTTGCAAGCTGTCGGATACACCCGCCATTTTTTCAAAACGTTCGGTATTTGTGGTTGTTGCATTTTGCAACTCGGCGTCCAGTTTTTTGCTTTCTTCATTCCAGGTCGCAATTTTTGAATCAATTAAGTCAATCTGTTTGGATGCCTGATCTGTTGTCGTTGTTATACTATCAAGCGTTTTACCAAGTGTATCTGCAAATGTGTCGGTTATTTTTGCAATGTCTGTCCATTGGTCTGAATCCACGGTTTTTTGCAGCCCAGTCACAGTGTTTTCAATGCGCCCAGACATTTTCGATATTTTTTGGACTGCGTCGTTTGCGGTTGTCACCAGTGCTTCGTTGCGCGTGCCGAGTTGTTTTTCCAAGGCGACCGCGGCATTGAGTTGCGCCCGCATGGTTTCTTGGATGTTTTTAAAATTCGTGGTGATTTTATCTATTTCATCCGCCATAATTTCCTGTAATATGCGCGAAGCGTCGCGAATTTTGGCACGCCCCGGATCCGTCATAATATCCAACATAGATTGCATTACGCGCTGGGATTTGCGGCTTATAAAAAACAATGCTATTAGTACAAACAGTAATAAAATTCCCGCGCTAAATCCCACTAGTACCCAGATATTGCTAAAATCCATTTGGTGCCCCCCATTACTATGTGTGTATATGTTCTTGCAGTCCTGCTAGATTTATACTAGAATTCATTTCGCAAAGCAAGGACATAAATGATAAAAAAAGATATACTTTCATCCGAACAAGAAATTGCGGCGGAACCGACGCGAAATGTCTGGGTTCAGGCGAACGCTGGCACCGGCAAAACAAGCGTTTTGGTTGAAAGGTTGTTGCGTATTTTGTTCCGTGACAATGGTAGTGGTGGCATTTTATGTTTAACTTATACAAACGCGGCGGCGGGTGAAATGCGAAATCGTATTTTAGATGCTTTGCGTCGTTGGGCTTTGGCGTCGGACGCAGCTTTGGTCGAATTACTGCGTGGTATCGCGATAAATCCAAACCCAACCGCCGATGATGTTGCACGTGCCCGCCAAATTTTCTTTTATTACATTGATAACCCTGATATTTTAAAAATAAAAACAATACACGGATTTTGCGAAGAAATACTTCGTCGTTTTCCACTAGAGGCAGGCATACCTGCGTCTTGGACATTGGTGTCGGATGCGCCACAAAATATATTATTACACCAGGCACTGGATAAATTGGTCAATTCTGTACAGAACGAAGCAGAATCAAGTGCTGCATTTGATTATTTGGTTGGTGTAGTATCGGAATATAAAATAGACACACTGTTGCAACAAATTGAACAACAGTATAAGCATTTTTTCAGAATAGATGATTTTGACGGGTATCGCGAATATTTTATCAGTAAGATTAAAGACAGGTTAAATTTAACGTTTGGGATAAATTTGGAAATTCCGGTTGAAAAATTAAAAGTTTTATTAAATGCGGCAAAAAATGATAAAAAAGCGGGAAAGAAAATTGAAAAACTGATTGAGTTAACAGAACAATATATTGCGAAATCAATTGATTTTGAAAAATACAAAACGGCGTACCTAACCAAAGAAGGCAAACCGATTTCATCTGGATTAAACAAAGACTACCTTGCCGAAGAACAGGCGCGTGTTTTGGCGTTAAATTCCCGCTATGTAAATGAAAAAATTTATACCGATTCTTTGGCGTTTTTTGATTTAGCGGCCGCTTTTGCCAAAGCATATCGCGATATAAAGCAAGAATATAATTTTTTGGATTTTGAAGATTTGATTTTATATACACATCGACTGTTTTCTAATCCAGAAACTATGGGTTGGGTGCTATCGCAACTTGATTTGTCTTTGTCGCATATTTTGGTGGATGAAGCGCAAGATACGGGGCCGCTTCAGTGGGATGTCTTGCGTATGCTGGTGGGTGATTTCTTTACAGATGGTGATGTTGCGGATGCACCACATTCATTGTTTGTTGTTGGTGACACAAAACAATCTATTTATGGCTTCCAAGGGGCAGACCCGAATGCATTTGCACTTAGTCGGGAACAAATTGCCGCGAATATCAAAAACAATGTTCGTGAAATTCAAGAAGTCCCGTTGACACAAAGTTTCCGTTCAACCGAACCGATATTACAAACCGTTGATATGTTTTTTGGTGATGCATCGGTTGTGGCGCGCACAGGCTTTATAAATAATAAACACAAGTGTTTTCGCGTGGGGCAGCCCGGCCAGGTAGAAATACATTCTTTGGTTTCTTCGCGTCAAGGTGATATAAGTGGCGATATGGCAAGACGTCAGTATATTTGTGGCATAGCAGATAAAATTGAATCTATGATTGCGTCTGGCAAATACAAGGCAAATGATATTATGATTCTTGTGCGGCAACGGACATCATTGGTTGCGCCTATGACAAATGAATTGAAACGTCGTGGTATTTCTGTTGCAGGCAGTGATAGGATTATATTGCCAAACTATCCGATTATTCGTGATTTAATGAATTTGCTGCGTTTTTGTATGAACAACACAGATGATTATGCTTTGGGCTGTGTCCTTAAAAGCCCAATGTTTCGTTTAACTGATGCAGATGTGTACAAGGTTTGCGCCGCGTGCAACACCCAAAATGCACAACGCGGTGCAAAGACAAAAGATGCCCCGCCTGTTGCGTTATTTGATGTTGTTGCAATGCAATATCCAGATATTTATCAGGTTTTAACAGATTGGGCACAAAAGTATCAAGTGTCGGGTCCCTATACATTCTTTACTTATGTTTTAGATAAATTCAAAGTTCGTGAAAAAATGGTCGCGGCATTAGGGACACAAATTTTAGATCCATTGGAAGAATTTATGACGATATGTTTGGCGTATGAACGTACGCATCCTGGCTCGTTGCGCCATTTTATTAAGTGGTTCATTACAAGCAGTGCCGAAATCAAACGCGATATGGAATCTGGCGAAGGCGTCCGCATTGTGACTGTGCACGGCAGCAAAGGATTGCAGTCGCGTGTGGTGTTTTTAATAGATACAGTATCTATGCCGAAAAACACGAATATTTATGAATTAGAAGGCGGGGAAAAGCCTGTATGGCTGTGGACTGCGCGCAACCTTGCAGAATCGAGTCAGGAATTTGACGCTGTTAAACAAATTGCCGACAAAGCAATTACAGAGGAACATTTTAGGTTGTTGTACGTTGCGATGACACGTGCGCGCGATGAATTGTACATATATGGTTTTACCACAAATATGGCCGCACCAGAATTGTCTTGGCATGGGATGCTCTGGCAGACTTTGGCGCCAATGGTGGGTACAGATTCAACAGGCAATATAATAAGGATTGCAAACTATGACGAATAAATTGAGCGCGATTTTAAATGAACGCCAAAGGCAACAGATTGCGATGGATTCCGGCACAAATATGCACGCGCGCCTGGGTAAGGTTTTTTGTGATGTGTCCGGTATTTGGTATGGTGATGCCGATCTAGTTTCGCGGCTTTCTGTTGTTCCAGAATTGACCGAATTGATGGGGCCGCTATCTAAAACAGAGGTGCCAATAGCAGGTAAAATCAATGGGCGCTTTATCAGTCGGCGTGTGGATAGATTGTATGTGAACAGAGATACAAAAACAGTAGTTGTTTTAGATTATAAAACGGACACAAATAAAAAAACATATTATCAAAAATACGCAGAACAATTAAATGAATATCGTAAATTGTTAAAGCAAATTTTCCGGTCTTTTGACATAAGGTGTAAAATTCTTTGGACTGATGATTTTACACTGGAAAATTTGAATTAAAATGGGATAATAGGGCTATGCTTACAAGTTTGAATATTTCTAATATCGTGTTGATTGATAAACTGAATTTGGAATTCGGTGGTGGGCTAAATGTTTTAACCGGTGAAACGGGTGCGGGCAAAAGTATTTTGCTTGATGCGTTGTCGCTTGCGCTTGGTGCACGGTCTGACACCGGTTTGATAAGGAACGGAATGGATTCTGCAACTGTTATCGCAGAATTTGATAAAATCAATTCTGTTGCGGCTGCTTTATTAAACGAACTTGGTATAGATAACGAAGGAATGGTTATTTTGCGTCGTACATTGAGCGCGGATGGAAAAAGTCGCGCCTGGATAAACGATGTTGCTGTATCGGTCAAAACGTTAAAAAGTGTTGCGGACGAATTAATAGAAATACATGGTCAGTTTGCAAATCATGCGCTGTTAAACCCGTCTGTACATCGCGTATCTTTGGATGAATTTGCAATAAAAAACATAACTAGTTTTAATGAGTTATTGGCAAAAGTTAAAACAAGTTATGACGCCTATCATTCGGCGCAAAACGCCCTGGCTGAAACCGAAGAATTTTTGGCGCGTAATGCGGCAGAGCAAGATTTCCTTGAGCACAATATTGCGGAGTTGCGCGCATTAAATGTGAAAATCGGTGAAGAAGAAACATTGGCGACAAAACGCACTGAAATTATAAATGCCGAAAAAAATGCGGCAGTATTGGCCGAGGCATTAAAGGTATTGGGTCAGGGCGGAAATACGCTTGATTCGCAGATTTTTTCGGCGGCACATATATTGGAAAGAATCAAGACCGACCCGAATCCATACAGCGACCAGATTGATGCGCTTTACAATGCGGCAGAAACGGTTGCAAATGTTGCGGCGGCTATTGCGCCAGATGATATAGATACGGACAGTGCCGATGCCATAGAAGAACGTTTGTTTGCTATCCGTGCGGCGGCGCGTAAGCATCGTGTGATTGCGGATGAATTGCCCGCTAAATTGGCGGAAATGGAATCGCAGTTAAACACCATAAACAATTCCGACCAAGAATTGCAGCGGTTAAAGGCGTTGGTTGAAACGACGCGGCGCGAATATATGGCGGTTGCGGATGGGTTGACAACGGCGCGGCGTGCGGCGGCGGACGAATTACGGTTGCGAATTCTGCGTGAATTGCCAGATTTGAAACTGGCAAATGCAGACTTTATGGTTGAAATTTCTGCGGCGGCGCCATCGGCCACTGGCCATGATGATGTTTTGTTTATGATAAAGACAAATCCTGGTATGCCATTTGCGCCGTTGCATAAATCTGCGTCGGGCGGCGAATTGGCACGTTTGATGTTGGCACTGCGCGTGGTATTGTCTGGCGATAATTCCGCATTAACCTTTGTGTTTGACGAAGTTGATACCGGTATCAGTGGTGCAACCGCATCCGCGGTTGGCGACCGCTTGCATCGTTTGGCATCTGATTCCCAGGTATTGGTCGTCACGCATTCTGCCCAGGTTGCGGGCTTCGCAGATAGGCATTTCAAGATTGAAAAAACAACAGACGGCGAAACAACCACCACAAATGTTCACGAAATCACAGGCGACGAACGGTTGGATGAAATTGCACGCATAATCAGCGGTGCAGAAATAACGCCGGAATCATTAGCAAGCGCAAAAACTTTGCTGCAATCTAAATTATAAATTCTTGATGCCGTCGGCAAATTCAATGCTGGTTATCTTATTTGTTGCGGCGACCGAAGAAACGATGTTATTGTTGCTGTCGCGCGCGATTGCGTACCCGCGCGCAAGAACGTTTTTATAGCCCAGCGAATTCAGCATCTGACCCGCATGTTCGACGCCACGGGTCAAAAATTGCATTTTATTATTCATTATATCAGGCATACGCATAAACATTTCCATTTTGTGTTTGGCGTCCATGATTTTTGCGTTTATAACCAGTCCTAGTGTGCGCGTAATATCATCCAAACGTTGCGCTTGCTCCATAAGTGTTTGGCGGGGACTTTTAATGTTTATACTTGCCAAAGTTTGTTTTATTTTTTGAATCTGTGTTGTTGTATTGGTCAACAATCTGTGCCCCAGGTTATCCAAGTCTTGAATCAGCGAAAGTTTGGTTGGCAGGACCGCTTCGGCGGCACCAGTTGGTGTCGGTGCACGAAGGTCTGCGGCAAAATCAACCAACATCCAATCTGGTTCGTGTCCAACGCCTGTTATAACGGGGATTTTACTGTTTGCGACCGCACGCACGACGATTTCTTCGGAAAAAGGCAGCAAATCTTCCAACGACCCACCGCCACGCGCAACGATAATAACATCTACATTTTTCTCGCGATTAAAGTATTCAACGCCTGCGGCAACTTCGGCGGCGGCTGTTTGTCCTTGAACCGTTGCAGGGTATAATATAATATGTGCCGGAAATCTTTCACGCAAGCGATTTTGAATGTCTTGAAATGCGGCACCAGTCGGACTTGTCACCACACCAATTGTTGTAGGCAGTTTTGGCAGTGGTTTTTTGCGTGCTGCGTCAAACAGGCCTTCGGCGGCGAGTTTCTGCTTTCGTTCTTCAAGCATTTTTAGTATCGCGCCGACCCCCGCCATTTCAATACTGGATGCCACAATTTGATAGTTGCTGCGGGCGGGATAGGTTGTCAGTTTTCCGGTAATTACAACCTCCAGTCCATCCGACAGCGCAAAATTTATTGGTGTTCCGCGCCATATAATGACGGACATTGCCGCGCCAGAATCTTTGATTGTCATATAGGTGTGCCCGGATGTCGCGCGCGTTATCTGGGACAACTCGCCGCGAATTTTAATAACAGGAAATGCCGTTTCAACAACATTTTTCAGCAGCGCCGATGCATCGGACACAGAAAAAATCATATCGGGTTTAACAAAAGGTTCTGGCTTTTGCATAGTGTAATTTCCCTATAATTCGGTCAATGGCCAACGCGGGCGCGGCGCAACAGGTTCACGCACAATATTGCCGATTTTGTAATTTTCCAATCCCGCCCACGCAATCATTGCGCCGTTATCTGTGCACAGATTCATCGGTGGTGCGGCAAACAACATGCCGTTGTCGGTCGCCAACTTTTCCATTGCGGCGCGTATGGCACTGTTTTTTGCAACGCCGCCCGCCACGACCAAAGTCTTTGGTTTGGCATCAATTACTGCCTGGGTCTTCAAGGCGTGCGATAATCTGTTTGTTATACAATCCACAACGGCCGCTTGGAAAGATGCACAAAAATCATTTATAAATTCATCGCTGTACGGTTCTTGGTGTCGCGCTAAAAATGTCCGCGCGGCAGTTTTTATACCACTGAAAGAAAAATCACAGCCTGGTTTATCGGTTAGTGGCCGCGGGAAATCGAATGCATGAGGGTTGCCAGCACTTGCCCGCTTATCAACAATCGGGCCACCTGGATACCCAAGTCCCAACATTTTCGAAACTTTATCAAATGCTTCGCCTGCGCTGTCGTCCAGCGTTTGCCCAATCAGTGCATATTTGCCAACCCCACGAACCAACAAGATTTGGCAATGTCCACCAGATGCCAGCATCAATAAATACGGAAAATCAACGGAAATTTTTGAATCAGAATCATTTGCGGTTGCGGCACATAGGCGCGGAACCAAAGCGTGACCTTCCAAATGATTTACCGCGACCAATGGTTTACCTGTGGATTGGGCAATTCCTGTTGCCGCCATCCAACCAACCAGCACGCCACCAATTAGTCCCGGCCCCGCCGTTGCTGCGATAACATCAATATCAGAAATTTTCATATTTGCGCGGATAAGTGTTTGGCGAATAACTTCGTCAATTGCCAGAATGTGTGCGCGTGCCGCCAGTTCTGGGACAACGCCGCCGTATTTTTGATGTTCTGGGATTTGCGAATAGATTATATGCGCCAAAATATTTCGATTGGAATCAACGATTGCGGCACTGGTTTCATCGCACGAAGATTCTATGCCTAAACACACCGTTGGGCGCGCGTCCGCATGGGCGTTTGCACGCAGTTCGCCCATATCAAGTTTAATGATTTGTTCTTTTGACATTTTTTATTTTTTTTCGTCTGTTTTGGCGGTGGCCTCTTGCAATTTAATACCCATAAAGCAAAGTTCGGCCGCATCGCGCACATACATTTCCCCAGAATTGGGCAACATCGCCATTTTATCAACACATTTAACCAATAATCCCAGGTTGGCATCAGAAGCGGTAAGAATACGGACAGCGGCTGTTTTTCTTGTTTCGGTGGCGTTTAACCAGTCTTTCAACTGACCATTTTCAAGATCTGTTGTATGACGC
Source organism: Candidatus Enterousia sp. (assembly GCA_045652565.1). Classification (GTDB taxonomy): domain Bacteria; phylum Pseudomonadota; class Alphaproteobacteria; order Rs-D84; family Rs-D84; genus Enterousia. The sequence continues at coordinate 15,032 of JAZRUN010000042.1, forward strand.
GTCTGAATAAAAACCAGCACCGCCACAAGTAATACAGCCGTTCCGATAGCAAATTTCAAATATCTTTTAAGAATTTTTTTCATCTGTTTCCCTTTTTTTATCATTTGCATTCAACCAACCAAACATCATAGTCGGCATTTTGTAGCGGGTTATCGCCAGGATTGTTGCGATTCATCCAATTACTGTAAATCTTTTCATTATTTGATTTTGTTATTTCAACAAATGCGTAAAAATTTTCTGCGTCAAAAGGGTCGGATTGTTTGCAGGCGCGCACCAGAATAGATAACTTTTCGATTTGCACAGGTATATCAACAGCCGCGTCCAGTGTGGTTGTTTTTCCGGCGGCCTTATCCATAACGCGCAAAGTTGCAGTATTTTTACTTGTGTACGCATAAGCAAACATGGGCAACAGCCCGCCGATAAATATAAAGCATAAAGTCTTGAATATTTGTTTCATAACATACATATTACCGCTATATATTGCGCAAGTCAAACCGATAAATTCAATTTTTACGAAAAAAGAACAAGGTTCCAAAACGGAACCTTGTATTTGAAACATAAACAGACCTTTATTTGTCTGCGTTTTTTTCACTGGACGCGGCCGCCAAGTCTTCAACGATACGCGCCTTTTTACCAGACAATTTGCGCAAGAAGAACAATTTCGCGCGGCGCACACGACCAATGCGAACCTTTTCGATTTTTTCAATCGCTGGGCTGTACAGTGGGAATTTGCGTTCCACACCAACACCATATGATTCGCGGCGAACCGTAAAGGATGCAGTGTTGCCTTCGCCACCATCGCGCGCGATAACAACACCTTCGAACAATTGGATGCGGAATTTGTCGCCATCTTTGATTTTTACGTGAACGCGCAGGGTGTCGCCCGCTTTGAATGCAGGGATGTTTTTCCCAGCCTTCATTTTTTCAACATTTTTTTCTTCAATTTTTTTAATAATGTTCATTTTTTATTTTCCTTTATTAAATCTGGACGTCTTTGTTTTGTTATCTCGTCCGATTGTTGTTTC
>JAZRUN010000043.1:0-2768 GCA_045652565.1 Candidatus Enterousia sp.
CTCCGGACTTTATCGCCATCGATGTTATAATCACCGCGTTTGACCGATGGAATTATTTCCTTTAACGCACCACCAAGACGCGCACCGATTTTTGGCGTGATTAAATACAAGAAACTATCTGCAACCTTTGCGGTGTTATCAACCCACTCAACCGATTTCACGTTCAATTCATCGCGAATAATATCGGTATATTCATCCATTGGCGCGCCACCCGCAACGGTCAGTTTATTAAGTGGCAAACGATTACGCAATTTGTATTGTTCACGCAACTGTTTTCCAACAGATACGATTGATTGTACACGGCGCATATCGGACACGATTTTTTCGTCTATATTTTCTGGCACCGGCCAATCTGTCAAATGCACAGATTCTGCGCCCGTCAGATTTTTATAGATATATTCTGATATAAACGGTGCAAACGGCGCAAGCAACTGACACACCCTGCACAATACAGTATAAAGCGTATCAAATGCCAACTGGTCTTCGTCCCAGAATCTTGCGCGCGACCGGCGGATATACCAATTATTCAACACATCCAAGAATCGCACAAATTCCTTAACTGCAACATCTGGCTTGTATTCATTCAATGCATTTTCGACAACTGTTATCAATACATTGACTTCGGCCAAGATGTATTTATCTAGCGCATTTTGCGCAACCGCATACGATGTTTCGTGCGCCGTCACATTCCCTGCATTTGCATACAGTGTAAAAAAGTGATACGCATTCCAAAGCGGCGTCAATATAGTTTTTATTGGTTCTGCAAAAACCTTGCCTTCTTTGTCAACAGGCACAGGTTCGGCCTTCATGAAATTGCTGCCCAATATAAACAAACGAATTGCATCTGCGCCATATGTATCAAGTTGCTGTTCTGGATTCACAAAATTCCCAAGCGACTTGGAAAGCTTACGTTTGTTTTCATCAACAATCATACCGTTCGCCGATACAACCTTGAAAGCGGGTTTGTCAAACAATGCAACCGCCATTATCATCAAATGATAAAACCAACCACGTGTTTGATCTTGGCCTTCGATGATGTAATCGGCCGGAAAAGTTTTTTCAAACAATTCTTTGTTTTCAAATGGGTAATGCAGTGATGCAAACGGCATAGACCCAGATTCGAACCAGCAATCCAAAACATCCGGAATGCGTTTCCATCCATCTTTTTCAAGTTTATCCAGCGTTGGACGATGCAAATCCTCGATTTTTGTATCAAAGAATTCTTCCAATTCCGCAATTGAACCAAAGATTTTATATTCACCGTTTCGTTCCCAAATCGGCAATGGTACGCCCCAGAAACGGTTGCGTGAAATACCCCACGGGCGCGCACCTTCTATCCAAGACAAGAAACGATTGCCCGCCGATGTCCATGTTGTTTCATTCTTGGTGATTTCAACCAAGCGGTCACGAATTTTTGGCACATCAACATACCATGCGTCCGTCGCACGATAGATAAGTTTTTCTTTGCTGCGTGGGCCGAACGGATAACTGTGTTTATGTTGGTCTTTTTTAACCAGTATTCCATTTGCCCGCAACCAATCAATGATTTTTGGATTCGCCGCAAATATATTTTCACCCGCCCAGTCTTTTACTGTTGAATCAAAGTTTCCATAATCATCAACATTTAAAATAACTGGGAATTGCGGGTCAATCGCCTTGGCAACGATATAGTCGTCTTCACCGTACGCAGGCGCGATATGCACGATACCTGTACCGTCACTGTCCGAAACATAGTCGCCAGAAATCACTGTATACAGGCCGTGACCATCCTTTGCCAAATCTGTATAATACGGGAAAATCGGCGTATAGCGCATTCCAACCAATTCAGACCCAATATATTCACCGACCTTTTCAGATGTCGCAAATATTTTTTCATAAGCGGCAATCCGCGATTCCGCCAGCACATATACATGCCCATCATCGTGTTTCATACGGACATATTTCATATTATTATTTACCGCCAGCGCAGAATTTGCAGGCAATGTCCATGGCGTTGTCGTCCAAGCAAGCGCACGGTCGCCGTTTTCAAGTTCAAACCAAACGGTCACAGTATCATCAACAACATCTTGATATTCGCTTGACGCTTCGGAATTAGAAAGCACCGTCCCCAATTTCCAATCAAAAGGATTCACTTTGAAATCTTTATACAGCAAACCTTTTTCATACAAAGCCTTAATTGCCCAAATCACAGATTCCATAAAATTCTTGTCCATAGTGCGATAGCCGTATTCGTCACCGCCATCAACCCAGCGGCCAACGCGTTCAATAAACTTTAACCATTCGTTGGAATAGGTCATAACATCATTGCGGCATAAATCACAGAACGCAGCAATTCCGTCTTCGGCAACGATAGTCTTGGCGGTACGGCCTTGCTTTTTTTCAACAGATGCCTCGGCAGGCAGGCCATGGCAATCCCACCCCAGCGCGCGTTCTACATAGTTTCCATGCATTGTCTGGAAACGTGAAACCATATCTTTGACCGCAGATACCCCCAAATGCCCCCAATGCGGCAGACCATTTGCAAACGGTGGCCCATCATAGAAAGTGAACGGGTGTCCAAGTTTTGTTTTATTCAAACTTTTATGAAATGTGTCATCAGAACGCCAAAATTCAATTATCTTGTTTTCCAATGCTGGAAAATCTGCCTTGGGTTCCGTCTTTGGGTATGCCATTTTTTACTCCGTTTTTTGCTCTTTTATTATAAAAAAACAGGCGCATCTGCGCCCCAGCCAACGCCAAAGCGCCGTACCAGTTTATCTTATAATAAT
>JAZRUN010000044.1:0-1765 GCA_045652565.1 Candidatus Enterousia sp.
GGGGTAATAATGATTATTACATTTGTGATGATACAACGTATGTACCAGACGGGGAATAAGTTGCATATTCCAAGGGTGAACGAAAAGCAAACCTATCCTTCAAAAAAATCGTTCACCCTTGGAATGTGCAATGAAAAAAACACCGCCGTTTTGGCGGTGTTTTTATTTTTACATCATGCCCGGCATACCAGGTGTTGGTGTGTTCGGTTTTTCTTCTGGGATTTCAGACATTACCGCCCCAGTTGTAAGCAATACCCCCGCGGTTGATGCCGCCGCCTGAATCGCTGTTTTAACAACTTTAGCAGGGTCGATAATCCCAGATTTCATCATATCGACATATTCGCCTGTTTGTGCGTTGTATCCGAAATTGTAATCTTTGTTTTCTGTGATTTTGCCGACCACGATTTCGCCCGATACGCCCGCGTTTTCGGCAATCTGCATACATGGTGCAACGATTGCGCGACGGACGATATCAATACCTACGTTTTGATCTGTGTTTGCACCGGTTAAATTTTTCAGTGCTTCAACTGCACGTACCAATGCGACTCCACCACCGGCAACAATACCTTCGGCAACTGCGGCACGTGTCGCCGCCAATGCGTCATCTACGCGGTCTTTCTTTTCTTTGACTTCGACTTCGGTCATGCCACCAACATGGATAACCGCAACACCGCCAACCAATTTAGCCAATCTTTCTGCTAATTTTTCGCGGTCATAATCACTGGTTGAATCTTTTAATGCCTTGCGGATTTCGTCAGCACGCGCCTTGATTTCGTCGGCATCACCACCGCCGTTCACCAGCAATGTTTTATCTTTGGAAACAACAACGCGTTTTGCAGAACCCAACACAGATTGATTAATGTTTTCAAATGTCATCCCCATATCGTCAGAAATAACAGTTGCCCCAGTTACAATTGCGATGTCTTTCAACATTTCTTTGCGACGGTCGCCAAAGCCAGGGGCTTTGACAGCGCACACTTTCAAACCACCACGCAAACGGTTCAACACCAATGTTGCCAATGCTTCAGATTCAACATCTTCGGCAATAATCAACAATGGACGCCCCTGTTGAGCAATCGGTTCCAAAATTGGAAGCAGGGCTTGCAGACCTGTGATTTTCTTTTCAGAAACCAAAATTGCCGCGTTTTCCAATTCCGCCAACATTTTTTCGCTGTTTGTTACGAAATAGGGCGACATGAAACCTTGGTCAAATTGCATACCTTCGACTACATCAATTTCTGTATCAAGTCCTTTTGCTTCTTGGACAGTGATAACACCTTCTTTGCCAACCCGTTCCATAGCGTCCGCAATCTTTTGACCGATATCTGAATCGCTGTTTGCGGAAATTGTCGCAACCTGAGCAATTTCAGAAGAATTTTTGACAGGGCGTGCATGTTTTTCAATGTCTTTGACAACCGCTTCAACCGCGATGTCTATGCCGCGTTTCACGTCCATTGGATTCATTCCAGCCGCGATAACACGACGACCCTCTTTGAAAAGGTTTTGCGCCAATACTGTTGCAGTTGTTGTTCCGTCGCCGGCAGAATCGCCAGCGCGTTTCGCAACTTCTTGAATCATTTTTGCACCGATGTTTTCGGCGTTATCTTTCAAAGAAACTTCTTTTGCGACCGTAACACCGTCTTTGGTTGCATCAGGTGCGCCATATGCGCGTCCGATTACAACTGTGCGACCCTTTGGCCCCATAGTTATTTTGACAGCGTACGCCAATTTATCAACGCCCGCCGCCAATTTATCTGTGTTAAAT
>JAZRUN010000045.1:0-3842 GCA_045652565.1 Candidatus Enterousia sp.
AAACAAAAATTGGCACGCCCGGCAGGACTCGAACCTGCAATCCACAGATTAGAAATCTGTTGCATTATCCATTGTGCTACGGGCGCACACAGCCACATTATAACGCTTTTTTTCAAAAAAACAAGGTCGAAAATCCCCCTACCCCATCACACTAACCACTAACCACTAACACTAACCACTAATCACTAATATGCACATCCATTTGTGGGAATGGGAAATGAATTTTCTTTTTCGGCAGACGTTTGTAAACTTCTTCCAACACATCTGCGCGGGTGCCAAGAATATCATCCGTCTTTGTCCAATAGCGCGCGACCAACTGAACCGCACTTTCGCCCAAATCATTCACAAAAACACTTGGTTCGGGTTTCTTTAAAACACGTTTATCCGCCGCCAGTATCGCAAGTATTTCACGCCGCGCGACATCCACATTGTCGCCATAAGAAATAGATACATTGATATCTGTGCGCCGCGTTCCGTTATTGGTTAAATTCGTAATCTGCCCATTGGCAAGCGCCCCATTCGGCAACAAAACAACCTGGTTATCAAAAGTATGAACTTCGGTATTAAAAATCATAATCTTTTTGACGATGCCCGTTTTACCCGCGGCAACTTCTATCACATCGCCAACCTTAAAGGGCTTTAAAAACATTATGATAATGCCGCCGGCAAAATTCTGCATAGTTCCCGACAGCGCCATACCAATCGCCAAAGATGCCGCGCCCAAAACCGCAACAATCGATGTCATCTGGACCCCAACGGTTGCAAGTGATATGATTATCACAAACACGCGCAGGACAATATTCATAAAAGACGACATAAACGAAACAACCGAAGGTTCTAATTTCCGCCGTTCCAGTGCCCGCCGAAACGCATTGGACAAACGTCGCGCAATCCACATACCGCCGACCAGAACAAGGATTGCCGCAATCAACTTTAACCCAAAGTCAACCGCCATACCGGTCAAAGACGAAAGTAAATCTTTCAATGCCGCGGCACTGGCCTGCACCTTTTCTGGCACAGTACTAACCGCCTCTACCGCATTACCAACGACACCGTCAACTATTTCCATTTTTGGTTGTCCTTTTACATTTCAATATCTTCGCACTTTTCAACTGGTTCGGATTCTGTGCAATTTGTTTCTGCTTTTGAACCGATACCAAAAAAGCCACTTGATTGTTTTGTTGTACAATCTTTGGTTATGGTTGATGTACAGAAATGACACACGCGCGTTTCACGATTAAACATCGACCACAACTCACGCGTTCCATTTGGCAAGTTGATTACGCTGTGCGCCGCCTGTTTAAGCGCGTCTATACCAGCCGCCGTCACTTCCGAAGCACCCAAGGTCACAGCTGCCGACAAAAATCTACTTGCGCTGTCGCCAACTTTTGAATTATCACCAAACTCCGAGCGACCACCCGTGCCATTTGCGGCGGAACCACGACCACCCTGGGTCAGCAATCTGTTATTCAAACCCGCACCAACTTCATAACTGATTGCATACGGCGGCGTAAGTCCGGTTTCTTCCGTTGATGTTCCACCAACTGGCGCGCCGCTCGTCATTGGCAACATTTGACACATATATTGTGCAACATCCGCCGACGCATCTTTTGCCGCCTTGGTGACGTATTCATTGAATTTTGCGTTATAGTTATCTTGGGCCTGGCGCAGTGCCGCAACCGCAATCTGGGTTTTAACCTGATTCAACAAATTCGGAAAACGTGCGGTCGTTTTGCCGGCCGTACCAGTAATTTGTTCCAAATCACGCCCACTGACACAGAACTGAATTTGTGGGTCCAATTCTATCATCCGCACAACACGATTTATTGTTCCCGATATGTTTTTCAATTCTGCATTGATAGAATCCAAAATAGCATCAGCATTTTTGACACCTTGACCCGCCTTGGTCGCGTTCGACATATATTCATCTATGCCGATTTCGCCAACGCCAAGTGTTTTGCCACCATCCATAACCGTAACGCCATCACCAACCTTTATCGAACCAAAGGAAATCATCCCAGTCACGCGATAAATATTTTTATCTTTTTGGCTGCGCAGACTGCCTGTGCCAATCGTATCATCGGCGGCAAAGCGATTGCAATCTGTGGTGGACCCACAAATTTCGAACATCTTATCTTCAACCAATTTCTGACAATTTTCTAACGCCTTGTTATCTATATTCAGATACAATCCAGTAATCATACTATCAATATCATCCATACTAAAGTTTGCTTTTGTCTGTTTGCACACGACCAATTTATCAATCGGGCAAATATTGCGGATAAATTCATAGTCCATACCAATACAATTCATAAAGTCTGGACCACAGCGATTTTCATCGGTAAAGCAATCTTTGACTTCTTGGGTACAGGCATCAACACGCATCGCCGCCAACTTGTCCGTCACATATTCCCAAATCTGGGGATCCATATTTTCGCACGGCTCAATTTGCACCTTGCAAAAAGACCGCGCCATATCGGGCCGCGCCAAACACGCATCCATCTTAGCTGGATTGTCAGCCGCGATATTATCACTGCACGCAGTATGCAAACAATCCGTAATATCTGTTAGGCAAGATTGACGCAGTTTGCTTTCCGCCCTGCTTTCCGCCAATTTCAATGTTGGCGCAATTTCCCGCAAAAAGGCCGCCCACACATTGTCGCGCACCGCCATACACTGGTCCAGAACACGTTCACAAATTGTACGCTTTGATTCAAGGCGTTCCAAAACCGACGCAGTTATAGTAGTTTGCGCGGAACTTTTAGCTTTGTATTTTTTAGACTTTTTTGCCTGCATTTTTTCGGACGCAACTTCGGCCACACAATTTTCCCAATCTGTGCCGCAGGCATCCGCACCAGTCATACAGTGTTTAAATTCGACAATGCATTTGCCTTGATTATATTTATTAGCCGAATCAAAACTTTCTTTCAGTGCATTTCTAACATCACTTTGGGCACTACGCATTGCGCTTTCGGCGGCGACACGTTGGGTTGCAATACTGTTCGCAAAACCTTTGCAATCTGAATCTATTTGCTTTTGATATATTTGCCGCAACATAGTCATATCTTTGCGACAAGTGGCATCCATTTGCCCGACGCAAATTTCATCTGCCGCAGCAAACAATGCCGCCCCAGTTTTGTTTGCGATATTGTCATCATCGGCAAAAATATCTTCGTCTTCGCCAAAATTTACTTCGAACATTTTTAGTAAGTCTTTACGTTTTTGATCTTTATCTTTGTCTGCACCCAATTTAATAACATTTCCATTTGCGTCATACTTACGTTCACCAGTAAAGACAATATCGGCATTTGCACCAAGTTTAATTTTTTCTACTTCTTCGGTGCTGACACGTTCGGCCTCGGCCAACATATCGTTTATTTCTTGCAGTTCTTTTTCATATTTGGCGATGTCTTTACTGCAAACACAACTGCCGCCGTTGGCGTTATCAGAAATACAGAACTGATCCATACAGCCATAATATTCATCATAGCATTCTTGGGAATAAAGGCCTTTGGCGGATACCTTGGCGCGAACCGTTGTACCATTTTGAATTGCCGATTGTTTTTTAGCAACCGCACCAAATGCCGCCGGTACAACCAAAGCACCCAGGCAAAGCACAAAATAAAATTTTTTCATCCTCTCCCCCAAACTCTACAGTTCATTATTACCGTAATAAACAGGTTCTGATCCCCCATTAAACAAATTATCTGAAGTACCACCAGAAGACCCACCGGAACCGCCGCCGGCGCCACCTTCTATATCACCATAATTTATTTTTAAAGTACTTAATCTTTCTTTAATTAAAGATAAATCCATATATTTAAAATTATCTTCAAAAATAA
>JAZRUN010000046.1:0-7471 GCA_045652565.1 Candidatus Enterousia sp.
GATTTCTGGGATTTTTTAATTTCAAAATTTCTAAAAAAAGTGATTGATTTAAACGTACCTTTATGACCGATTTAAAAGACAAAAATCTAGTGTTTTTATATGGTTCCACTTCTTTCTATCATCGAAATTGCGTTTTCCAATATCACGCGGGCGGCGGCAGAATCAAGTTTTTCCTTTATGTCGGCCCTGCGCACGCGCCCAAGTGTTTCTTGAGCATCCGCTGACGACAAAGTTTCATCCAACAGCACAATTGGTAAATCTGTTTGTTCCGCAAGTACATTTGCAAATTCCCGAACCTGAACGGTTGTGTCTGATTCTGTGCCGTCCATACGCAGTGGTAGCCCTATAACAATTCCGCTGCATTTTTCATCCGCCGCAATTTTTGCGATTTTTTCCGCCAATTCCGCGTGACTGTACCGCGCCATAGTAATCACAGGTCGCGTTGCCACAAACATTCCGTCATCAAACGAAACCGCAATACCTGTCCGGCGTGCGCCCCAATCAACGCCCAGAAGTTTTGTGGTTGGAAAACCCTTGAAATTGCCTAAAATCATTGTATAATCACCTTTACACTAAATATAGGATTGAAAATGGCATTTAGCAAGCAACAATTGCGTAAATTCGCAGATTTGATACAAATTGATATTCCTGACGAAAAACTGGAACAGATGAACATAGATTCTGTTGTCGAATGGATTGATAAATTGCAAAAAATTGATACGACTGGTGTTGAACCAATGCTTAGTCCGGCGGAACATGATTTGCCATTGCGCGCAGACGAAGTGACCGACGGTAATATTCGTGATGCAATTTTGGCAAACGCACCCGACAAAGCAGGTGTAAGCCGCGGATATTTTGCAGTTCCAAAAGTAATGGATGGGGATTAAAAGGAAGATAATATGATAAACCTTACTATAACCGAAGCGTTAAAGAAATTAAGCAATCGCGAAATCAGCGCGACAGAACTTGCGCGCGCACATATCGAACGCATTGAAAAATACAATCCTGAATTAAATGCGTATATCACAACCACGACGGAACGCGCATTGGCGGACGCGGCGGCGGCGGATGAACGCATTAAAAACGGAACTGCGCGCACACTGGACGGCATTCCAATTGCAATGAAAGATTTGTTTGCAACGCGTGGTATTCGTACAACGGCGGCATCACGAATGCTTGAAAACTTTGTGCCAGAATACGAATCGACCATTTCACAAAAATTTATCGACGCTGGAACTGTATTGCTCGGCAAATCTAATTTAGACGAATTTGCAATGGGTACTTTCAGCAAGACTTCCTTCTTTGGTGCACCTGTTAATCCATGGCAAATGGAACGCCATTTAACCGCGGGCGGGTCGTCTGGTGGTTCGACGTCTGCGGTTGCAAGTGGTATGGCGATGGGCGCAACAGGAACAGATACGGGTGGGTCTATACGTTTTCCTTGTTCTATTACCGGACTGGTTGGGGTAAAGCCAACGTATGGTCTTTGCTCTCGCTGGGGCTGTGTTGCATTTGCATCAAGTTTGGATACACCGGGGCCAATCGCGCGCACAGTGGATGATGCAGCATTGTTGTTATCTGTTATGGCGGGTCACGACCCAAAGGATTCAACGAGTAGCAATGTTAAAACGGAAATTTCTGTACCCCTGAGCCCGATTTTGGGCGACGGTAAAAAACTGCGCGTTGGTGTTATCAAAGAACTTGTGGGTGTCAAAGTTTCTGATGATATGAAAAAACTTTTCGATGCACGTGTGGCGGATTTAAAGTCAGCGGGTGCAGAAATTGTTGAGGTTTCAATTCCGAATATCTTGGATGCGCTCGCGGCATACTATGTTATCGCACCGGCCGAAGCATCATCGAACCTTGCGCGCTATGACGGTGTGCGGTATGGTTTGCGTGTCGAAGGCGCGGATATTTATGACACGTTTAAAAAGACGCGTGCCGCGGGCTTTGGTGACGAAGTCAAACGCCGTATGATTATTGGTACTGCGGTGTTGTCATCTGAATCTTATGAAGTCTATTTTATGCAGGCCGCGCGCGTACGTCGCTTGATTGCAAATGCATTTGACGCGGCGTTTGAACAGTGTGATTTAATTGTTTGTCCGTCTGGCGCAGGCACCGCATTACCATTAGAATCTGATTTAACACCATTGGAATACTATGCACTAGATTTGTTCACTGTTGCGATGAACCTGGCGGGGGTGCCGGCGGTCAGTGTGCCGTGCGGTTTGGCATCAAACAATTTGCCACTGGGGATGCAGGTTGTTGGACGCAGGTTTGACGATGTGCGCGTTTTGCAATTGGCGAAACATATCGAACAATTTGCAGGCGTTGATAACAGACCGACAACAATAATGGGGAAATAAAAATGGTGGCCAGAAGTGGAATCGAACCACTGAGTAGTGGGATTTTTAGGGGAATTGCTGCTATGGTGAAAACCCCAAAGAACAAAAAAATGGTGGCCAGAAGTGGAATCGAACCACTGACACAGGGATTTTCAGTCCCTTGCTCTACCAACTGAGCTATCTGGCCATCCGTGGGGTACATAATAAGATACAAAAAACAAAAAAGCAAGGAAAAAGACAAATGTTTACGATAAAAGGTAAAACAGGCGATTGGGAAGTGGTTGTTGGACTGGAAACTCATATCGAGGTTCTGTCCAAGAGCAAGATTTTTAGTGGCGCATCGGCGGATTATAATCCAACGGTTGCACCAAATACCCAGGTTTCTATGGTTGACGCTGCAATGCCTGGAATGCTGCCAGTATTGAATGAGTACTGCGTTGAGCAAGCAATTAAATTTGGGCTTGGTATCAATGCAGAAATCGCAAAAAAAAGTCGGTTTTCCCGTAAGCAGTATTTCTATCCTGATTTGCCCCAAGGCTATCAAATAACCCAGGCCACAGGGGAGCCCGCGGTGGTGAACAATGGTTGGATTGAAATTATTGGTGATGACGGCAAGCCAAAAAAGATTTTGATTGAACGTGCACATTTGGAACAAGACGCTGCAAAGAATAAACATGATATGCATCCGGCTAAATCTTTTGTTGACCTGAACAGAAGTGGCGTTATGTTGTTGGAAATTGTGACGGCATTGGATGTAAATAATCCAGAAAATAATTCCTTTATCACGTCGCCAGACGAGGCTGAAAGATACCTGCGCCAAATTCGCGAAATTGCGCGCGCACTTGGCGTATCCAAGGCAAATATGGAAGAAGGTTCTATGCGTGCAGATGTCAATGTTTCGGTTCGGTCCGCGGGCGCAAAATATTTTAATGAACGTTGTGAAATAAAAAATATGGTGTCGTTTAAATTTATCAAGAACGCCATTGAATACGAAGCGCGCCGCCAAATAGAAATACTTGAAAACGGTGGCACAATTGACCGCTGCACTATGCGCTATAACCAAGGTGACGGCACGACAACCATTCAGCGCAGTAAAGAAGACGCACTGGATTATCGTTATTTCCCAGATCCAGATTTGTTGCCATTGGTTATAACCGATGAACAAATCGAACGCATACGCAAAAACATGCCAGAATTACCTGCGGCGACACGCACACGCTATATTGAAAAATTCGGACTTGCAGAATACGATGCAGCGCGTCTTACGGAAACGGTCGATATTTCGCATTGGTTTGACGCAGCTGTTGGCGACAAGCCTGCGCGTGCCAAAGGGGTTGCAAATTGGATGATTTCTGAATTGTTTGCGCACCCAGAAAATTGGGATGTAAAAAATGGCTATACGGCGGAATCTGGCGCATGCAGAATTATTCGTCCGACTGATTTGGCGGAATTGGTTGACATGGTTTCGGCATCTGAAATCAATGGGAAACAGGCCAAAGAAATCTTTATAAAAATGCTTGATGGTGAAACAGGTACACCACGCGAAATCGCAGATAAATTTGGTATGAAACAAATTACAGATACTGGTGCCATTGAAAAAATTATCGACGAAGTTATCGCGGCGAACCCATCCCAGGTTGAACAATATAAATCTGGGAAAACGGGGCTGCTTGGCTTCTTTGTCGGGAATGTTATGAAGGCGTCCGCGGGCAAAGCAAATCCGGCAGTTGTGAATGAAATTCTTAAAAACAAATTAAATTAGGAAATAAAGGAGAATAAAAATGATAATATCGGAGTATAACCCAGTCACTGGGCAAAGTTTCACATACAGCAGTGACTCACGAAAAACCGCTAAACGTATGGCCGCCAAAGCCGCCGTTGAAAAGATTCAAAAACAGAAGATGGCAAATTTACGAAAAACGAACTGCAAGCGTAAGTAATAATGAAAAAATACTTTATTAAAACTTTTGGTTGTCAGATGAACGTGTACGACAGTTGGCGTATTGCCGCTATGTTGGATGCACGTGGTATGGTCGCAACAAAAAGTGTTGCCGATGCAGACATTATTATACTTAATACTTGCTCTGTACGTGAAAAGGCAACGAATAAAGTATTTTCTGAACTTGGGCGTATAAGGGATGCAAAAAAACCGGACGCTTTATTTGGTATTGTTGGTTGTGTTGCACGCGAAGCGGGCACGTCCGCTTTTCAACGTATTCCGGAATTAAACTTTGTGTTGGGGCCACAGAGTTATCATAAATTGACCCAGATTCTGGATGACCCAGATACAAAACTTATAAACATAGATTTAGGTGGACTTGAAAAATTTGATGAATTGCCACAAATGGTGACCGCGCCAACCGTGTCATATATTCCAATCCAAGAAGGATGCAATCATTGCTGTACATACTGCATTGTGCCATACACACGTGGTCGTGAAATATCGCGTTCCTTTGACGATATCTTGCGCGACACGATGCATGCGGCGCAAACTGGCGCAGTAGAAATTTGTTTCCTTGGGCAAAATGTTAACGGATATAAATATATGGACGCAAATGGCAAAGTTTACCGTTTATCTGACTTGATACGTGCGGCGGCGCAAATGCCGGAAATCCAACGTATACGCTTTACATCCAGTTATCCAACAGAAATGACAGATGACCTGATTGAAATGTTTCGCGTTGAACCAAAACTTTTGCCATTTTTGAATATGCCGATACAAAGTGGTTCGCCCGACGTGCTTAAACGGATGAACCGCCCATACAGTTTGGATTCTTATTTAGAAATTATTGATAAATTGCGCGATGCTCGTCCAGACATTCAGATTTCGTCTGATTTTATTGTTGGGTTCCCTGGTGAATCGGATTCAGATTTTGAACAAACGCTTGATATTGCGCGCCGCGTGAAATACATTAATTCTTATTCATTTAAATATTCGCCGCGTCCGCATACGGCGGCGGCACTTATGCCGAATCAGATTCCGGAAAACGTAAAACGCGAACGGCTTGCGATTCTTGATAATGAATTGAATGAAATTCAGCGTGACTTTAATGAATCTTGTATTGGGAAAAAGTTGATGTGTCTGTGTGAAGGCGCCGATAAAACTGGCCGCCATTTACTTTATCGCACGCCATATATGCAACAATGTATTGTGGCAAAACCCAAAGATGGTGCGCAAAAAATAATGGCGCAGATAAAAATCACTGCTGCAAATCGTGCATCGTTGCGTGGTGAATTTGTAAATGATTAAAACAAGAATTTTGCATTGGCACTAAGCCGATATGTCCAACCCATATCATCGTAAATCACGCCAATGCCCGCACCAGCAGAAAGACCATCTGCACTTGATAATACATCAGTGTTTACGCCAATATAAAAATTGTTATTCGTTTCTGCATAGGCGTTGACACCAATCGAATAAAGATTTTCATCAAACTTTGAATCGTGGCGCAAGTTGAAACCAGCCCGCCCAGATATGTCGGAACTTGTATTACCCAATAGATTCGCATTATAAAAATGCACGCCAACAAATGGCGAAACGTCCAAAATATCAAATGCGCGTAATTTGAACCCAGAATCAAGTACAACGGTTTCGCTTGTTCCGTGCGGATTTTTGACTGTGTGTTTGCCGTCAAACACCGCTATGTCATAAAACTGTGCATAAGAAAATGTGCCAAACAAATTTACAAAATAATCTGACATCGTATAATGCAAGCCAAGGATTCCGCCGTATAGCATTCCAGAAGCGTTGTCATACGTGTCAGAATAATGCATCCGTCCAACATCCAATCCCGCAACCAAAATCAAATCATTTAATGAATTATCGGTCAGGTTTAGGTGCAGATTATAAAATGAAAAATCATCGGATATAGTATAGCCCGCTTTTGCGTGTACGCCAGAATCCGGCGTATAGAAAGAATTTGTAATTTTAAAAGAATCTATTGTTTGGACCGCGTCCATCAATTTAACAGGATTGGTTCTTGGCGAATGTGCCAAAATATGATTTATTTGGTGCATATTTGTTGCGTTGTTTAATTTTTGAATCAAAGGGTCGTTTGGATTGTTGGTTTGCAATCTGTCAAGGTATTCGCCCAAAGCGGTATTTGGAATTATGCTTGCATAATTTGTTGTTTGTCGCACAGATGTCACATATAACGTGCCACTAACCAAGTTTGATTGAACACTGTACATTGGGTTGTTGTTTATGATTTGAATAATAGGGTTTTGACCTATGATATTCGATAGAATTGGTGTGTTGGTACCAGACCAGGCTTCTGATGCACCGTCGATATAAATAACTACAGAATTCCCGATTATATTTATTGGAACAGAAAGACCAGAAAGGTTAGAATCAAGTATTATTCCAGAATTTTCTAATTCTATCTGTACGGCGTTTTCCGCCGTATACGCCAAATCAGACATATTTATATTACTGGCATTTTGCACATAAACAGTGTGTCCCGATAAATTATAAATTTTATGTAAATTTTCTATACCGGTTATTTCTTGGACTATAATAATATCGTCACCATAATTAAAAATACTGTTTATTTGTCCATAGTTTTCGAAATAAACCGTTGCATTATCTGTGATACTAATTGGTCCATTTAATATTCCGTAATTTTTTACGGTTCCTGTTGATAAAAAGATCTCGCCATCAATAACTTCGTCGGCGCCGTATGTGATAGTGACGGCCTGTGCCGAAAAAACAACACACATATAAATGCCGGTAAAAGCGTATAGTATTTTGTTCATGTAAGCGGGATTTTAGCACACAGGATTTGGTTCTTAAAGCAAAAAATACATTACCAGAGTATTTTTAGTAGCTAAAATTGCCCCTTGAACAATAAAAATTCACAAAAACTTTCTTTATTGTGCAAAATATGATATAATTCACGCGTAGAGAAAAAAGGAAAAGGGGATGTCATATGTTCAAAATTTCAGAAATCCGCAGAACTCTAGAGAGAGAGAGAGAGAGAGAGAGAAATAGGCCTGGCGGCCAATAATATCGCGAATCGCATTTTATCGCATTCGTTTTATAAAATATTTTCCACAGTTTTAATTTGTTCGCTTGTTTTTCCGCAAATTGCGGGTGCCGTTACTATATCGCAACGCGAACATTTTGG
>JAZRUN010000047.1:0-7367 GCA_045652565.1 Candidatus Enterousia sp.
AAACACAGAAAATGTTCTCGGCTATATAGAACGCGCGAATCGCGAAATGGGGATTGGTTGGCGACGCATAACTGTTTCAACTTGTGGAATCGTGCCGGGTATAGAAGAACTAACCCATTGGGGGCGGCCGATAAATTTGGCGATATCACTGCATGCACCAAATGATGAATTGCGCAAAAAACTTATGCCGATTGCAAATAAATATAGTATTGCAGAGGTTATGGATGCCGCGTGGCGTTTTACAGACGCGCATAACCGACAACTGATGATAGAATATCTGTTGGTTGGCGATAAAGAAGGTAATTTGTTAAACGCAACCCCAGAATGCGCCAAGGAACTCTCTGAACTGTTGCGCGGAAAGAATTGTATGGTAAACCTGATACCTTGGAATGCGGTGGCAGAGCGTGAATTTACATCGCCATCTGGCAATGCGGTGCATCGTTTCCAAGATATTTTAATTAAAAACGGAATCCACGCCCGCATACGACGGGAACGCGGCAGTGATATCGGCTCTGCCTGCGGACAATTAAGAATTAAAGGAGTATGAAAATGAAACTTAGGAAAATAACTTGCAGTGATATGCGCGAACATAACGAAATAGACGAAATTATCAACCTTGGCACGCGTTATCCCATGGCAGAATTTGCAATCCAGGCCCACCCATCAAAATTTCAAGGCCATATGCCACGTTATGTTTGGTTTGATACATTAATGTATGCTGCGCGCACAACAAATGTTCAACTTGCTATGCACGTGAACAGCCAGTGGCGAACAGAACTTTGCCTGGGTCGCGTTCCCTATGAATTGCGCCGTATGTGGAATATGAAACGCGATAATGGCAAACCAATAATTGGGCGGATCCAGGTAAATATCAACGGGGGCACAGAACAATATCGTTTTTATGCGGCCCGTATAGCAGATATAATCCGCGCGTTTCCAGATATAGAATTTATATTTCAATATACCGATGCACAAAAAACAAGATTGAAAAAATTGGACAGTCTGGGCGTGCCATTTGCACTGTTGTTTGATGCATCTGGCGGGCGTGGTATTATGCCAGATTCATGGCGTGCGCCGATTATGCCAAACCATAAAATGGGATACAGCGGGGGACTTTCGCCAGAAAATGTTGCAGATAACCTGATAAAAATTGATAAAGTTTTGCCGAAAAAATATAAAACCTGGATTGATGCCGAAGGCAAACTAAAAGACCCAATTACAAAACAATTTGATACCGCGCGCGCAGAACTGTACATCCAAAATGCATTGAAATATGACTTAGCGCATTAAAAATATATACCCCGTCTGTTTTTCAACAAAAAAACACCGGCATTTGCCGGTCTTTTTTAATGTTTTTGCATTGCGATTTTTTCGATAATTTCATCCAACTGGGCACGCGTGCCGAACAAAATATTTATCTGCCCTGCCCCGCCCCGTCGCGATGTTATTTTCACCTTGGCACAGAGGGCGCGTGATATTTTTTCTGACATCTTGTGCAAAGTATCCGAATCTATCCCAGAATCGGTAAATGCGCGTGCGCGCGCCGCACGTGGCGCGTGTTTTACACGTTTTTCCGTGTCACTAACCGATAATTTTTTTTCAACAATCTCGCGCGCCAAGGCCTCTGGATTTTCGGCAACTGCGATAGCGCGTGCATGAGATGCAGAAAGCTCGCCCTGCTCTACCATCTTTTTTACAGATGCCGGCAACGCGTTTAAGCGAATCAGATTGCGAATATAACTTTCCGATTTCCCGATTAAACGCGACACATCCGCCATATCATACTTGCATTTGTTCATAAGGTTCACGTACGCCGCAGCCTCTTCTATCGGATTTAAATTTTCGCGTTGCACGTTTTCTATCAGCGCAATTTCCATCGCGTTTTCGTCCGCCAGATTTTTTACCAATGCCGGAATCTCACTCAATCCCGCCATTTTGCTTGCGCGATACCTGCGTTCGCCTGCAACAATCTCGTACGAATACGGGCGGTTTTTAACACTGCGAAGAAGAATCGGTTGTAAAACACCTTTTTCACGAATAGATGCCGCTAAATCTTCCAATTCTGCAGTCGTAAAAGTCTTGCGCGGCTGGTCCAGATTTACACCAATTTGCGCAAGTGGTACCTGGCGTACAACGACGCGTTCAGTTCCAGATAATATAGAAATGTCTGGTGCGACACCTATTTCGTTTTGCAAGTCTGTTAAATTACGTCCAAGCCCAAATTTCGACATTTTATTCACCTTTGGTTAGTTTCTGAACAACTTCTGTTGCCACACGCAGATATGCCTGGGCCCCAGTTGAATTAAAATCATAGAACAGTGCGGGTTTTCCGTGACTGGGTGCCTCGGCCACACGAACATTGCGTGGCACAACCGTTTTAAACGCTTTGTCACCGAATGTTGCACGCACATTTTCTTCGACATCGCGCGTCATACCATAGCGGCGGTCGTACATAGTCAGCAAAACCCCAAGAATTTCAAGATTTGGGTTCCATTTTTGCCTAACGCCTTTGATATTATTCACAAGATGCAAAACACCTTCAAGTGGGAAAAACTCGCACTGCAACGGAATAATAACATAATTTGCGGTCGTCAAAGCATTCAAGGTTATATAACCCAATGCCGGCGGGCAATCCAACAAAATAAAATCATAATGTTCCATAATCGGTTGCAAACCATCGCGCAAACGATATTCCCTGTTTTCCATATCCAGTAATTCAACCTCGGCCCCGGATAACGCCTGGGTTGATGGCAAAATATGTAAACCCGGAACCGCGGTTGAAAGTATATTTTCTGCGGCAGACGAGCGCCCCATCAAAACATCATAAACACTTTGGCGATGAGAAGACCGAACAAAACCAAGCCCCGTTCCCGCATTACCCTGAGGGTCTAAATCCACAAGCAAAACACGTTTTTTTATTGCGGCCAACGAAGCACCAAGGTTTATCGCAGTCGTCGTCTTGCCAACACCACCTTTTTGATTCGCAAAAGCGATTATTTCTGTCATAAATTCCGTTCCTTTTTATGAACAACACTATAACGCACACCAAACACAGTGGTCAAGACAATAATTTACCAAACACAAAAACAACGTAATTTCAATATATTATCGTTTATTTCATATGAAATACTGTTTTTATACACAAAACGATGTATTTTCAATAAGATATTTTTTATTTCATATGAAATTACCGGCAAAAATCCACAATTATTATAAAACCATCGCCTGTTTTAGACGGAATAAGTTTGTAATCAAAATTATATTTTGTTTTTGCAACCGCAATTTCTTTTTCAATTTCCCGGCCTTTTAGTAAAAAAAGCCGGCAATTTATTCCACGAACATGGTCCAATATTCTTATAAGTGGTGCAAATGCACGTGAGGTCACGACAAAATTACCGGCTTTTTTTGCATTTTTTGTAAAAAAGGCCGGCAAAAAGTTTTCCACGCGCCCATGATAAATTTCCAAATTATCCAATTTTAATTCATCGCGAACCGTATTCAAAAAGGCAACCTTTTTACCAATCGATTCGATGCAGGTCACACGCCAGCCAAGAATCGCTAAAACAACCCCTGGAAAACCCGCACCACTGCCAAAATCTATGATTTCCGCATCTTTTGGCAAAACATCGGCAAGTTGCGCAGAATCGGCAAAATGCCGATTTTCAATATCGCCAAGCGTACTTGGTGCAACAAGGTTCATTCTTGTTGACCATTCACGCAAAAGTTCCGCATAACGCGCAAATTTTTCTTTACTATTCATATTATTATTGTAGCATAACTTTCAATGATTGAAAGAAAAACTTTATCTTTTTGCATCGGTCTTACGGTTATTCTTTTGGCCGTTTCTTTTATATTTGACCGGCCAATTAGTGTGCCGCGTCCATACCAAACCATAGAAGAAACATCCTTTGGGGCATTTTTGGCGCAACAGCACGCGATTTATATCAATGATTTTAATACAGCAATAAAATTTTCTGAAAAAATTTCCGATGCAGATTTTGATGTGGTCGCACAGACAAAAATGTTAGCAGAATTCCTTGGCGGGAAACTCCCAGAAAACGCAAACACTTGCAAAGATGAAAAAGATATCGCAGCACAAATCATTTATGATGCAAAACTTGCCAAAGATGGCAACTGGGACGCACTGTATAACAAGTATAAATCCAACAAATCCGCCGTATACGCACCTTTTCGTATATGGTCTGCAATCGCAAAAAATCGCAAAACAGAGACATTAAAATACATTGATTCTGTCAAATCAAATTCTTCGTGGAAATCATTCGTGCGTGGTCAAATATACGCTAAATATGGCGAAAACAACCGTGCCGCAGATGAATTTTCAAACGTAAAAACAGATTTTATGAATATTGCCGATTATGCATACATTATGTCGTTTTATATGGCGCACGATATGCAAGACAAGGCGGACAAGTTGCGGCAAGATTTTTCATCTGCGCCGGGCGGAATGTTTATGGCAGATTTTGATAACATCCCAGATTGGTCTATGTTCCAAGGCATACAAAATTCTTTGGCGTTCAATTTGGTTCAAAATGTTTCTCATACCCAAATTATGCTTTATTCTGACATTTCTATATTGATGCTGCGTTTTGCGCAAATAATCGGCCCAGGAACGCAATTTTTTATGGATGCTATAAACTACTATATCGGACAGTTTTTGGCGAATACGAACGGAAATTATGCGGTTTATTTCGATAAAATAGATTTTGACAGTCCTTACTATCTGTTTGCCAAAATGAAAAATTCAAATTCCGATAATCCAGTCCAAGAAATGCAGGACATTTTAAATCGGCAACCTTTATTTATTCCTGCAGTAAATAAACTTTCTGCGCATTACACGGGGCAGGGCGACAAACGCAAAGCACTGCGCGTAATAAATAAGGCATTAAAAAACGAACGATTGACCGAGGCGGGCAGGGCATATCTGTTAAAACGCAGGGCTTTGGTGTATTTGTTGTTTGATGATGTAATGTCCGCACAGTCCGATATACACGCAGCATCAAAAACATTGAATAACGATGGTGAGATTCTTGCGATTCAGGCACGCATTTGGGCGACGCAAAATCGCGAACTTGAAAATGCCTATGAATATGCAATGACACTTGTAAAGCGCGACCCGACAGATGTTTTGGCATGGGATACGGTTGCGGTTGTCGTCGCAGTGCGCGAAGGAAACGATGCGGCACTGGATATACTTGAAAAAATTGGTTCGTCGGCAAGGACTTGTTCGGCATTGTTTGAACACTTGGGGGATGCATACGTCAAGGCAAACGAACGTGCGCGCGCCATAGAGGCATATAATCGCGCAATTAGTTTGGCCGACGATGGTTTTAGTATTATTCCGAAAATAAAGAAAAAAATAAGGGAAATAAAATGAAGGTTGGTATTATTGGTGCAGGCGCATGGGGAACGGGTCTGGCGCACGTTATTGCACGTGGTGGGGCGGACGTTATACTCTGGTCTTTTGATGGCGAATACGCGCATTTTGACGATATAAAATTACCAAAAAATGTCAGATTGACCCAGCATATTCACTATTTACAAAATTGTGACGTATGGGTGGCGGTCACGCCCGCGGCTTTTTTTCGTGAAACTTTTGCAAGGGCAGGGCAGTTTTATAATCAACAACCCATTTTGATTTGCACAAAAGGCGCAGAACCCGAAACAGGTAAGTTTATGACAGAAGTTTTGCACGAAACGATAAAACCCAAGAAAGCAAATATCGGCGTTCTGTCTGGGCCCCAGTTTGCAGGCGAAGTCGCACGGGGTGTTCCAACAGGTTCAACCTTGGCGGGGGGTAAAAATATTCAGAATATTGGCGCAAAAATTTTTAACCAAATGTTTATCAGCCCAACGCGCGACGTAATTGGTACGGAAATCTGTGGCGTTGGGAAAAACGCAGTTTCTGTGATTGCAGGCTATATCAAAATCAAAGGACGTGGCGAAAACGAATCGGCGCTGTATATGACAAACGCGTGGCGCGAAGTTATAGAAATAGGGCGCAAAATGGGTGCAAAAATTGAAACTTTTTCAGATTTGTGCGGGATTGGTGATTTATTATTGACCGCAACATCACAAACCAGTCGTAATTTTTCGGCCGGAATGTCTATTGCGAATGGCGAAAAACCACAAGGCACAGTCGAAGGTTTGTCCGCAATGAATGCATTGGTTGCACGGGCAAAAAAATATAAAGTCCAAACACCATTACTTTTTAATATGCAAAAAAAATTTTCAAAATAAGTACAAAAAATGCCGGCATTTGCCGGTCTTTTTTATATGTTTTTTATTCGTATCTTAGACTGTCAATTGGGTTTAATTTTGCCGCCTTGATTGCAGGCATAACGCCCGATGCAAGTCCAACAACAACCGCAACAGTTATAGAAAGTACCACTGGCCACGCACTAAACGGCACATTATAACCAAGGATAAATCGCCCAACGCCTTGGGAAAGACCGACGCCGACCAACAAACCAATCATAGAACCAATAAACGATATCATTATGGATTCTGATAAAAATTGAATAATAATATTCTGTTCACGCGCACCGATCGCCTTGCGAATGCCGATTTCACGCGTACGTTCTGCAACCGATACAAGCATCATATTCATAATACCAATCGCGCCAACCAGCAGTGATACCGCCGCAATCGCAATCAACAGCAATTTCATATAACCCGTGACCGTTGTCATAGTTTCCATAATTTGCTTCATATCCATAACTTGGAAATCGTCATCATCACCGGCCTTTAAGCGATGTCTGTCGCGGAGCAGGGCGGAAATCTGGTCAATAACAACGGAATTATCAGCGTCTTGAAAAAGTTTAAGCGCAATCATACTGACCGCTTTTGGGAAACGGCTGCCTTGGACACGCTTTTTAAGTGTGGTTATCGGGATTAAAATCATATCATCTTGGGAACCCATCGCACTGTCACCACGTTCTTTGGCGATCCCAACAACCACAAAAGGCACGTTTTGAACGCGAATAACCTGGCCAACGGGGTTCTTGTCCATCCCAAGTTCAGATGCCGTTTTAGGGCCAATTACAGCATAAGTGGAGGCATTTCGTACCGCACTGTTATCAAAGAACGCCCCGTATTCAATTTCTATGTTCTGAATAGTTGTATAATCTGGATACACGCCCATCATAGAAGTTGACCAGTTTTTGTTTCCATAAACAACCTGGGCGCCAGATGTTTGAACCGGCGAAATCGCCGCCACATCGGGAAGTTTTGCGATAACTTCGGCATCATCTATGGTAAGTGTTTGCCTGTTTCCACTGCGCACACCGCCAATTTGTGCCGCGCCTGCACGAATTACAACGGTATTTGTTCCAAGAGAAGAAAATTGG
>JAZRUN010000048.1:0-7765 GCA_045652565.1 Candidatus Enterousia sp.
AGGTTTATTGGGGTTATAACATTACCTTTTGATTTGCTCATTTTCTTACGGTCTGGGTCAAGCACAAAACCACTAATATGTGCTTGATACCAAGGAATCGCGTTATCGGCGGCATATGCTTTCATAATTGTATAGAACGCCCATGTCCTTATAATATCGTGTGCTTGGGGGCGAACATCAAATGGTAAAGAAATATGATGTCCTTTTGGCGCAATTTCCATCGCAATTTGCGGTGTCACCGAAGATGTTGCCCAAGTATCCATAATATCTTTTTCACCAACAAAACCATTCGGCTGACCACGTTGTGACTCATCAAATCCATTTGGCACATCTGTCATAGGATCAATCGGCAATTGGTCGTCAGATGGATAAATCGGACGTAAAAAATCGGCAAAACCGTTTGCGTCAACATGATACCAAACAGGAAAAGGAACACCAAAGAAACGTTGGCGCGAAATACACCAATCCTGATTCAATCCGTTTACCCAGGCTTCGTATCTTGATTGCATATGTTGTGGATACCATTTGATTTTACGACCTTGTTCAATCAATTCTTGCTTTATACGCAAAACATCAATGAACCATTGGCGCGAGGAAACAAATTCCAACGGACGCGAGCCTTTCTCATAAAATTTGACGGGGTGCATCAATGGACGTGGTTCGGCCAACAAATCACCACTTTTACGTAAGAATTCAACAATTTGTGCACGGGCTTTTTTAACAGGCAAACCAGCCAGTTGATTATAATAATCACGTGCCTTGTCAACATCTAGCGATACAAAATTGCCGGTTCCATATTCTAACGGAATCAAACGACCGTCTTTGCCTATTATTTGTTTGATAGGCAACCCAGATTGTTTCCACCATGCAACATCGGCCGCATCACCGAAAGTGCAAACCATCATAATGCCTGTTCCTTTATCGGGTTCTGCATGTTCTGATGGAACAATAGGCACAGGAATATCAAACAACGGAACAATAGCAGTTTTCCCGAAATACTTTTTATATCTTTCATCATCTGGATGCGCAACCACTGCAATACAAGCAGGCAGAAATTCTGGCCTTGTGGTTGCTATTTTGAAAAATTCACCAGGCTCGTCTTTGATACCAAACTTTATGTCATGAAAGAACCCGGCTGTTTCTCTATCTTCTATCTCGGCCTGTGCAACAGCAGATTGAAAATCAACATCCCACATAGTTGGTGCTTCCACCATTTTGCAAAAACCTTTTTTTACCAAGTCCAAAAATGATTTTTGCGAAACTTTGATTGCCTGGGGTGAAATAGTAGAATACATTAAATTCCAATCGTATGAATGTCCAATGCGATGAAATATGTCTTCAAAAACTTTTTCATCGTTTTGAGTCAACAAATGGCATGTTTCAATAAAATTACGACGCGATACGGGACGTAATTCTTTAACATTTTCCACGTGTTCTGGCACAAAACTTTCATCGTACGGCAAATCTGCATCACACGAAATACCGTAATAATTTTGCACACGACGTTCAGTAGGTAGCCCGTTATCGTCCCAACCAATAGGATAAAAAATTGCCTTGCCATTCATACGTTGCCAACGAACCATTATATCTGTTTGGCTATAACTCATAATATGTCCAATATGTAAAGAGCCGGATACAGTTGGGGGCGGCGTATCAACCACATAAGTATTATCGCGCGGTGCATCTTTATCAAAAGCATAGACGTTATTAACCTGCCAAAAATTGACGCAACGTTGCTCTATTCCTGTAAAATCTAATTTATTATCAAGTCCTTTTTGTGGCTTATAGTTTGACATAATAACATCCTATTTTTTTGTCTAGATTATTGTTAAAAAACGCTTAATTATTATAAAAAGAATCCCTGAATAGTCAAGGTTTTTATATTATTCTGCGCGGACAACGCGGCAAAATACTACGCCATAGATTTCATCTGCGCCAGCGCGGCGTAAAACGCGTGCAAGTTCCGAAAAAGTTGCGCCACTGGTCATAACATCATCGACCAGTAAAATCTTTTTCCCACGAATGCGTTCAGGGTGTGCCATTTTAAAAACACCTTTGATGTGTTCAAATCTTTGCGCGTGCGTTTTGTGCCCCATATTTGGTCTGTATTTTCTGCGCACAGATGCAAAATCTATCGGCGCACCGTACACGCGTGATATTTCCCGCGAAAGCAAAGTTGCCTGGTTGTATCCGCGTTGAAACAATCTGCGCGAAGCAAGTGGTACAGGCATAATAATATCGGGCGCAATATCTATATCGCGCAGCGCCCATATCATCGCGCGCGACATAAAGCGTGCAAATTTTATACGGCCACCATGCTTAAACGGCAACATAACTGAACGTGACATATCGTCATATATGCATGCGGCGCGAACATAATCAAGGTCTGATTTTCCCGATGCACAAATTGGGCAAAGCGCTTTGCCGTTTGGTTCATAATCAGATGGAAAAGGATAACCGCAACGCGCACAATGCGCACCTGTAATCCAATCGAAACAACCCCAGCAATCGCCGCACAATTCGCCGTGTGTTTCAACCGCCGCGCCGCATACAGGACAAACGGGCGGAAATAAAAATTCTGTGACGCGTGCAAAACATTTGCGTACAAAAGCAAAAAACTTTGACACTTTGTAAATTACCAACTCATACTTTTATATGTCTTTGAACTAACCGTATCACCAAACATATTGCGTTTTTGGCGATTTAAAGTTTCGTATTGTTCATTAGAAATGATGCGCAAAACAAATCCTTCGTCATCGCGTTGCGAAAGCACAGGAACTATGCGTTGTTCGGAAACGCCCGTATCACGTAATACTTGTTCCACAATGGCCAAACGACGCGCCGCCAATTTGCGTCCTTCGGCCGTTTCTGTGGCAGAAGCAGGAATCGCAACCTGAATCGCGCGCTTTGGATTTGCAACAACCGTTCCTGCATATTCCGACAGCAAGTTATAATTATCGCGCGACAAGGATGAATCTGCATTTCTGAATTTTATTTTTATTTCTAACGCCCTTATCTTGTCCGCGCTTTCCGACAAATCACGTGCAGATGAAAAACCTTCGGTATATGAACCAATATCGCTTGCCACATCAAACCTGTCATCAATCGGATAAGTTGAAAGATGTTTGTTTTCCGACAAAAATGTTTTTCTGAATGCGCGCCGCAGCTCCGCAGGTGACATTTTGGTCATATCTTCACGCGTTTCTTTTATTTTTGTTGGGGCATCGCGTTTTGCACTTCGCACCGCGACATCCGCGACAAGCGTGTCTTCGCGCGGGACAACCAAACGCGACACACGAATATCAGAATCTTCTGCCTTTGCAATCTTGCGCGCAGGGGCCGGTGACATAATAGATATGTCTGCGCGTCGTTGCATTTCCATCAATTTTTCAATTTGCGCATCCATTTGGGCGGTTTTCGCACGTGTGTCAGCAATAAAATCGTTTAGCGATGCATTTTCTGGAACATCAAGACTTTCTTCGGGCAGCAAGGCATCAGAAGTTATCACCGAAAATTCGTCTGCATGCGGCATACGCAAAGGCATATCATTCTTGCCCCACAAATTAGAACTTGGACGATTGGGAACAAGGAATTCCGAGACCGCGGCGATTTTTTCGCCCGTATCTTTTGATACATCGGTTGCAATATTACTGCGCCGGGCAGTTCGTGCAACAACACGTTTTTGTGGCGCATCTGTTTTCACAGATTCTGTTTTTTTTGCTACGGTTTCAACCGGGAAACCATATTGCGCACGCGCCGAAACGGCACCAGACGCAACATTGACCGCAGGCAAACGCGCGCCCGCAAAAGCCGGCAAACACAAGACAACTCCTAAGCCAGAAACGATTGTTTGTTTCATATTCCTTTCCTTCCTTTATTCAATCATAGAACAAAATGCGAATCGCACGCAAGCAAAAAGTTAGCGTCTATTATAAAACCGCCCAAAAGGGCGGCGAATATTTTAGTGACATCCCCGAACTATGGTGTCTTGATGTTTTTGCATTTGTAGTTTGATGGTATCATAATCTTGCAAAGCCTGTTTGGGACCATGTAAAGACTCTCCTGCCTTTGCTTTTGGTGTTTTGCGCAATTCTTTGAAAATGCCATAGGTTGCACTGCCACAAAGTGCCATTACCAAAATAACCGCAAATGCAACTTTTAAATCGTCTTTGCGTTCGGCCCTTCTAATCTGACGCTCTACAAGACGGACGGTTTTGTTGTCCATATTAAATTGCACTTTTATTGCATTAGAAAACGCGATTTTTTTGCTGTCCGGCCATAACCACATTTTGCTTTCTGGAAAATGCCACGCAACACCAACCCAGGGTCTTGTCGCAGTACTTTTGCTGTTATCATATGCATGTTCTTGTTCAAAAAACTCTCTATCTCTTAATGCAGTTTGTGCAAGTTTATTTGCTTTTTCTGCTGTCATTTTGACATTGTTATTTGAAATCATAAAACAACCTTTTTTTACTTTACAGGAAGTTTAGCATCAAAAATGCAATCGTCAAGTGGTTTTAGTGATAGTGGTTATCCGTCTCCGCTTCGCTACGTCGAGACTTCGTCCGGCTTCGCTTTGCTTCAGCGAGACTCCGGTGTTAGTGGGCTTGCCTCGCTGTAGCGAAGCGAAAGCGGGTGGGATGCCGCAGGAATGCGGCGTTTTTTTCGGGTTTTTCAAAAAAATTGAAATTAAAAAATCCCAGAAATCTGGGATTTTTTAATTTCAAAATTTCTAAAAAAAGTGATTGATTTAAACGTACCTTTTTGTCACTATTGGAATGTTAGTGGTTAGTGGGGGATTCACCTCTGGCTAGAGGGGTGGCGGGTGAAACCCGTCGGGGTGTCGCAAAATAACTCGAAGAGATCCCGACTTTCGTCGGGATGACGGAAAAAAAGAAAAAGGAAGGGAAAATGAAAAAAAGGGTATTGTTTATTATCTGTGCTTTATTTATATGCGGCGCGCATGCAGCGAACGAAAACATTCCAACATCCAAGGCCTATGTAGATGCAGAACTCGCAACACGTCAACCACAATTCCAAGGTTTGGGTAATGATAAACTTATGCTGTACAGTAATACTACGGATGGTGTGGTGAATTCGCGTGATATTGTGACAACGCTGGGCAGTGGGACAAGCGATACCACTGTATCAACGGTTGGGGCAATAAATACCGGCATAAATACAAAACAAGATGCATTAAACGGTTCGTCTGGCTGGGTTGCAGAACATACAGGTATAAATGGCGCAATAGCACCAAAGCCTGTGTACAGCACGACCGATAATTACGAAAACGCCCTGATAGATGCCGCGACTTTAAACACTGCTATTGTAAATGCCGTCAACAGTGAACTAACGGTGATACCTGGGGTTGGCTGGCGCATCAATACTGCAAATGATATAGCAACACTGTCCACGCCACAAACCTATGCCGATGTTCCACCGGGCGGTTATACTCAACTGGAATATATCGAGGCTGTTAATGGTCCTTATATTGACACGTTGTTGGCTGGGGATAGTGACAACCTAAGAATTGTTGTAAAATTTAAATTATTATCATTTGAAGGACTCGCATATAACAATAGATACTTCAGTGGAATATTGGGAAATTATAAGAACGAGTCATCAAACGTATATAGATTATTACTAACGTCAAATAAAGCAAGTTGCTCGACACAAAACGACTGTTGGATTCTACTTAGGATGTATGCTAATACAGTTGCTAACGCAGGTTCATTGGTGGGGGTATATTTGAACCTGAATCAGGACTATATCGTCGATTTTTCACAAACAAAAAGTTTCGTTAATGATACTGCATCGCGACTAAGTTCTATCAAGCAAGGTTCAGAAAACAATAAAACGATAAGATTATTTTCGGGTTCAGTTGGCACAACAACGAATCGCAGCGATATACGAATATATTATTTCGCGATATATAATAATGGCAACAAGGTTCGTAATATGATTCCCGCCCAGCGCAACAGTGATGGCGCAATCGGTATGTATGATACGGTCACGAATACATTCTTTACAAATGTCGGAACAGGCACGTTCACAACAGGATCAAGCGTATAGCAAAAAAGGCGCAAATGCGCCTTTTTTAGTTCTGTGATACCTGGTGTATGCGCCCCCACGCGGCCTTTTCACCCCCGTCACGCGTCAAAACAATTTTTGCATTGTTTAATTCCTGGCACGTAATACCGCGAACATCAAAGGTCTGGGTCAGGCGTCCCGGTTCATCAATCGACAACATCGGCAATTTTACATTCATACATTTCGTAGAACAGCAACTGTAATCACTGCAATTTCCGCACGGGTAAATTTTAACTGTATAGTCTTTACCCGGACGAAGGTCGATTAAATCCACCATCATTTTCACTCCGTTTTCGCCGCGCATAAATTTGATATAGCCCATTTCGGATGCGCCACCGCGGCTGCTGCGTGTATGCATCTTCGCCTTCATAACTGGGTTTGCCATTGGCTGCATTTCCACGACTTCGACCGCTTCGTACATAACGACTTCTGGGGCCGCGGAATGTTGCATATGATGTTTTTTCATATGATGTTCGTGTTCGCCGCATCCGCCGCCACAGCCCGCCAGCACGATAGCCGCACCAAAGGCAATTGATAATGTTGTGATTTGTTTTACAAGTTTATTCATTTTTCTCTCCTTAGGTTGTTATGCCGAGATTATATTACAAGGTGAATACAATTACCCTAGGTATGATTGCCCAAGGCAAAACCACACAAAACCCCAAATAAAAATTTGGGGTTGGACACAATGTTAAACAGAAACAATTTCATATTTAGAACATATATCTTATGCCTACGTCACCCGTAAAATTGTGCATTCCGGAATTGACATCTGCATAGGTATAACGGAACGCCATATCTACGGCAAAGATACGCCAATCAAATGTCATACCCAATGTTCCCATGGCGGCGAAACTGCCTTTGTCCCTGCTCTTATGGATACCTGTTGCTTTGGCGGTCTGTTCTGTAAAGGCCGCACCGGCACCAAGACCAATAAACGGACGAATCATCTTGTAATCGCCCAAATCCATATAGGCATTCATCAACAAAGTTTGCAACTTGGTATCAACATTAACGTCTGTGTCACCAAATTTATCGCTGTCTTTGGTTTTTGTGTACATAGACCATTCGACTTCGGTCCGCGCCTTGTTGCACCACATCGCCAAACCAAGCGCGACACGGCCGTGCAATTCTTCATCTGACAAAGATTCTTTATAGCCATCAAATCTGTAATTCAGATTTGTATAGCCTGCGCCGACACGCAATGCCATATACGGGTCCAAAGAATCCCAAAATGATTCTTGATGATATTGACCCGCCATAGCAGGACATGCAACTAAAGCGGCCAATACAGGGATTGCAACTTTTTTCATTTTTTCTCCTTTCGTTAAAGTTTATGTTTTTGCAGGGTGCACCATTACACTCTTTACGAATAAAATTCTAACACGGCGCGGGCAAAGTTGATATAGGTATGGATACCTTTTTGATAAATGCTTGCAATTTATAAAAAAGGGTATATAATCAGCGGGTCTTAGGGAAGACGAAAAGATCCATGGGTGCATAGCTCAGTTGGTAGAGCAACTGACTCTTAATCAGTGGGTCTGGGGTTCGAGTCCCCATGCGCCCACCATAAAAATCAAAACCGCTTTTGCGGTTTTTATTTTTATCTGGTGAAGCGGGACGAGAACCCCAAGGGGTTCGACACGATAGCCGGTTTCGCAAACGAAGTACAGCG
>JAZRUN010000049.1:0-1722 GCA_045652565.1 Candidatus Enterousia sp.
GATACCTGGACCGTCATCTTCAATAATTACGGTGACTTCATCATCTGAGTCAATTTCAGACATTTTTATCGTTTGTTTTGCATATCTGGCGGCATTGTCGATAACATTGCCAAAGGCCCGTGCAAGTGCCATTGGGCGGGCATAGAATTGTGCCGGCGTGTCGGGAAATTCCGTCACGATCTTTTTATCTGGTGCCGCGTCACGCGCGATACGCAACAGCATTGGTGGAATTTCGGTCATTTGTTCTATTTCCGGTATTTCACCGCGCGCGAACGCCAAATAGCCGTTTATCATTGATGTCATTCTATCTATGTCAGAAAGCAAAGTTTCCTTTTCTGCCCCACCTGTTTCAATTGCCAAGCGCATACGCGCCAGTGGCGACTTTAAATCATGGCTGACCGCGTTTAGCATATCTGTGCGTGTTCGATTGTATCGGTCAAGACGCTGTTTCATTGTTATCATCGCGGTGGCTGCTTCACGGATTTCTTTGGAACCACTTGGTTGAAATCCAGGTGCATCCAGACCGCGGCCAAATCGGTTGGCGGCATGTGCTATACGGCGGATACTGCGATTATGCAATATCAAAAATGGCGTGATAAAAGCAGAAACAATCAATATCGCACCAATCAACCAAATTATAAAAACCTCTGTACTGGTGGAATAGACACGATAAAGACTGGTTTCAAATGTTGTGACCTTGCCTGTTTTTTGTAGAATGTCAATTTCTATACGGCGTGCGGCCTTGTCCATATAAATATGTGTAGGGCGTTGTATTCGGCGCGATAATTCTTTGGCAAGCAAGCCTGTTTCGCGTGATTTGTTGTCATCTTTTTCTGGGCGCACCAATGTTTCGTTTGTGGTTATGTTTATACCCATATCGTGCGCCATTGACTTTGCAACATCAACATTATCAGAATCAATAAACTTTGTAATAGTTGAAATTTCACCCGCCAAACTCCGCGCCATTGTCGCGTGAACGCGTGCCCAGTGATTTCCAAAAAATACGTTTGCAATAATAACCAGTGCCATAATAAGTGGAACCAGTATCAATAATATAGTACGACTAAAAAAACTTTGTGGAATCAATTTCATTTTCTTGCCCCGTTTGTTGTTTTGTCTGGTTTTAAATATACTAATTTATAGCCACGCCCGCGTATTGTCACGATATCTGTATCTAATATTACACCATTTAGTTTTTCGCGCAAGCGTTTTGCGACCATAGGCGGGGCCGCCGAAATATTTCCGACAGGCATAGTCAAGTTGTATAATAATTTCTTTTCTTCCGCAGACAGGTTTAATGCAACGGTTTCACCCCCAGGCATTTTGGCAAAGAATTCATCATCCACCAGTATTAAATTTGATGGCATTTTCTGGGTTTGGCTTGGGGTGCGTTGAATCAATTTTTCTATGCGTAAAATCAGTTCACGCATTTGGAATGGCTTGTCCATATAGTCATCTGCCCCACCAGACAGGCCGTCAATTCGGTTGTCTGCCCCGCCCATCGCGGTAAGCATTATTGTTGGTGTGGTGTTTCCCGTTGCGCGCAAAGATTGTAAAAATGTTAAGCCGTCGGTTCCCGTCATCATTCTGTCCAGGATGATAAGGTCAACCTGTATTCTGGACAAAATTTCGGTGGCATTTGCGGCGTTGGTGGCACCAAGAACATAAAAGTTTTCTGCGCGTAAACCACGTGCAACAGAGTTGCGTAAAGCATCATCATCA
>JAZRUN010000050.1:0-6285 GCA_045652565.1 Candidatus Enterousia sp.
AGACCGAACTTTGTTTCCACCAATCGACAACCAAGATTCTTTAAAAATATCGTTCAGTGTCATTTTTGCCCCTTGCCTATGTTTTTAACAAGAACAGACTCGTTTTTCGGTATTGCACCATCATAATTTATACGACCGTCATAAATGTGTATAAGACGGTTCGCATAGCGCGCAATATCAAATTCGTGGGTTATCATAATAATCGTTATGCCCATATCTTTGTTTAATTCTTTAAAGAACTTCAATATTTCGTTTCCCATTTTGGAATCAAGCGCACCGGTCGGCTCGTCCGCCAAAATCAGTTTTGGTTCACCCGCCAATGCGCGTGCAATCGCAACACGCTGTTTCATACCGCCGGAAAGTTGCGTCGGCAAATACGTTTCAAAATTTTCAAGTCCAACCCTGTGCAACATTTCACGTGAACGACGAATTCTTTCATCTGGTGACATCCCACGGTACATCAAAGGCAACATAACATTATCCAACACGCTGCGTTTAGGTAATAAATTAAAATTCTGAAACACAAAGCCAATATGTTCGTTTCGTACGCGCGCCAAATCATCCGCCGTCATATTTGATATATTCTGACCGTAAAGTTCGTACGTTCCAGACGTAGGTGTATCCAGCGCGCCAATAATGTTCATACACGTTGATTTGCCCGACCCAGACGGCCCCATAATCGCAACAAATTCGCCCGCCATAATATTGAAAGTGATATCAAATAAAACTTGCTGAACCCCGCCGACTTCCAGCGGAAAACTTTTGCAAATTTTATTCATAGAAATAATTGTTTCGTTTTTTTTCATATCACAAATCTTTACATTGGGCCTGGGCCGCGACGACGCGACTGGGTTGCGGCAGAACTGGTCGATTGACCGACACGCCCGACAATAATTTTGTCGTCTGGCAACAAATCGTCCGAAACTATTTCTGTTTCTGTTGCCGTACTAAGGCCTTTTTTATATTTTACATATACAACCTTGCCGTCACGCAGAACAGCGATAAAATTACTTGGGCTTATATCATCTGGGGCATCTGTAATTATATTTTTAAAATTGCGCACCAAGAATGCCGCATTTTGCGACTTTAACACATCACGCTGTTCAGAAATCAGTATCGTCACAAAGGCCGTCATCCCAGGCATAAGATGCAATTCACTGTTATCAACATCAATCACCACAGTATAAACAACTACATTGGATGTAGTTGTTGGCGACAAACGAACCTGCTTTACCACACCATTAAAAGTTTTACGCGGATATGCGTCAACGGTAAAGTTCACTTGCTGACCTTCTTTGATTACACCGATGTCTGCTTCGGATACTGCGGTTTCAATCTGCATTTTTGTTAAATCTTCGGCGATTTCGAACAGGTCCGGGGTTTGAAAAGATGCCGCCACTGTTTGACCTTTATCAACCTTGCGCGAAATAACCGTACCATCAACCGGTGAAGTAATCGTTGCATACCCAAGGTTGGTCACCGCACGATCATATTGCGACTGCATACGTTTCACAGATTGCACTGCTTGCTCGTAATTTGTTTGTGATTGCTCCATTTCTGCGCGCGCAATATAGCCTTCATCATAAAGCGATTTGTTGCGTTCATAATCATTTTTTGCAAGGTTTAATTGAGACTGGGCCGAATCCAACGATGCCTTGGCTTCGTCAACAGAGGCCTGTAAGACAGATGGTTCTATCTCTAGTAATTTTTGACCACGGGTCACGTGTGAATTATAGTCCACAAAAATATCCGCGATAGTGCCAGAAACCTGGGAACCAACGCTGATTGTGTTCACGGGATTTATTTCACCCGTTGCGGTCACAATTTGGCGCAAATCGCCACGTGAAACATTCACCGTCACATATTCGGGCTTTTCTGGACGCGAAGAAAAAAACCACCACGCGCCACCACCCAGCAAGCAGAGTAATATTAAACCCGACCAAATTTTATGCCGCCAAAACCAACCGAAAAAGCGACGCACAAAAGACGGCTTTTTTTCTTTTACATCTTTCATTTTTTATCCTTTTCAATTTCTGATTTTATATCGCCAATAGCCAGCGCAACCGCGGCACGTTTGGTGAACAAGTCGTATTTTGCCGCATTGTTTTGACGCTGGGCAGAAACCAATTCAGATTGTGCAGTTTGCCAATCCAACATCGTCGCACGTCCAACCTTGTACATTCCCGCGGTCACTTTTTCTGATTCTGTTGCGGATTTTAACAATGTTTCGGTCTGGCCCAAAACGGTTTGTGCAGTCTTGTAATTTTGGTATGCAGTAAAAACATCCAACATTGCCGCATCACGCGTATTGCGCATATTTTCTTTGGCTGCGCTGTATTCTGCCTCGGCTGCGCGCAGGCCATACATATTTGCAAAACCCGCGAAGATTGGCATAGATGCGCGAATACCTATACTGCCACTGGTATGACCGGTCGTTTCCGAAAATTGGTTATCATTATCGTTCCACAACAGAGAACCCGATGCGCTTATCGATGGCAAATTCTTTAAAAACGATGCATTACGCCGATGCCACGCCGCGTCTTGGTTTGCGGATGCACGAAGTAAATCTGGCCGTTTTTCGCGCGCAATTTCTATCAATTCATCTATACTGGCATTTTCGGTGATAGAGCCAAATTCCGCCGGCATATCTGCAATCGTAATTTCTTGGTTTGCAGGAAAAGAAAGTTTTTTAAGAAGCGTTCCCTTGGCGACTTCACGATTGTTTTTTGCGCGTTCTAAATCCAAATCGCGACTTGCCATTGTTGTTTCGGCCTTTAAAACATCCGCGCGCGCAACGACCCCCGCCTTGAATTTTTTATTGGCGGTATCCAGCGCAGTTTTTGCAACCGTACGCAAAGACTTTGCACTTTCGACGTCTGCATCTGCATTCAACAGCGCATAATACGCACCTATTACGCCGTAAACATAGTTTTGCACACGGTCGTCATATTCGAAACCCGTGGCGCGCCAAACAGAATTCAATCTGTTCACATCCGCCAATCTCCGACCAAAGTCAAATATCAAATAAGACGCAGATAAAGACGCGCCATAACCCCAATCGGACCAATCATGATTCCTATAACTTTTGTCCATTGATGCCGAAGCGTTCACAGACGGCAAATAATCCGCATATCCCGCATTTTTGTTAAAACGTGCGATTTCATAAGAATAATATGCAGATGCCGTTTCTGGGTTGCGACACAGACCTAATTCTATAACAGTTTGTAAATCCAGGACGCCATCTGGAACCATTTTGCGTGTCGCACAATTTTCATCTGAACCAAATGCGAGCGTCGGCAATAACGCAGATAAAAGCGATAATTTTTTGAATTTCATTCTCTCGGCACTCTCCTGGACTGAATTATATATTTTTTTATGTTGAAATTCAATTTTTTTTTGTCTAAGATTTTCCTATTGTCAGTTGGCCTGGTGGCAGAGTGGTTATGCAGAGGACTGCAAATCCTTGTATGCCGGTTCGATTCCGACCCAGGCCTCCAACAACCGCCCGCGTTGTACGCGGTTTTTTCTTGCAAAAAGTCGCCAAAAACTTTAACCTGTAGTCTGACAAAATATGATTAAACACCTGATACTTACTGATTTTAGAAACCACACTTCTTGCCGTATAAATACCGGCACCAAACAGAATATTATCATAACCGGTCCAAACGGTGCCGGAAAAACCGCAATACTAGAGGCCCTATCTATGCTTGCAGGCGACCGTGGTATGCGGGGTGCCATAATGTCAGAAATGGCGCGATTTAACGGCACAGGTGGATTTTCGGTTTTTGCATCCCTTGCCGATGACACAGAAATATGTGTATATTTTAACAATGATGATACTAACCGCCATGCTAAGATTGATGGCGAATCTTGCGTCCTTACCGATTTAGCAAGGCATTTGTGCGTTGTTTGGCTGACCCCACGCGAAGACAGAATTTTTGTCGAAGCGGCATCTGAAAGACGCGCTTTTTTTGATAGACTTGCCGCTGGATTTGATTCCGCACATTTTGGGCGTACATCAAGGCACGCAAAATTGATGTCCGAAAGGGCAGGGGCACTTAAAAACGGTGCAAATGAAAAATGGTTGGACGCTATTGACGAGCAAATTGCCGCGGTTGCAACTACTGTTGCCGCAACAAGAATACAATATGCGGGCGAATTAAATTATTTCCTTGATGATACCGCTGTTTCGGTTGATGGTATGGTCGAATCTATGATAATGGCAACTAATGCGGCGGATGCAGAACGAAAATACTTTGCATATTTGAAAAATAACAGGCAACTTGTAAATGACAAAATGCTTATCGATGGGGTGAACAAATCTGATTTTGGTGTGTTTAACAAACAACTAAATCTGCCGGCGCATTTAACCAGTACGGGCCAGCAAAAAACAACTTTGTTAAATTTGATTTTGGCGCACGCAAAACTTGTTCACGCAAAAACTGGGGCGGAACCAATAATATTACTGGACGAAGCGGCAGCACACCTTGATTCTGGGGCGCGACAAAAACTGTTTCACGAACTGGATAACGCGCACGCCCAGGTTTGGGCAACGGGTTTAGATGCAGAAACTTTTTATGGCGTTCCAAATGCAACATTTGTTGCTTGCGAAAATGGTGAAATAAGTAATATAATCTGATTCGTAAAGAAGGAAAAAATGGCAAAAATTGATTATCAAGCATTATTGGATACTGCACTGAAATCCGTAGTACGCGAAGCATTGATTCACGCACAAATAAACGGTCTTGGTGATGGCATGCATTTTTTTATAACTTTTCGCACGCATGATGCGGGTGTTGTTTTGCCCGACTTTTTGCGTATGAGATATCCCGATTTGATGACCATTGTATTGCAATATTCGTATAATAATTTGCATGTATCCGAAAAAGAATTTGGGGTGCAACTGACTTTTGATGGCCGCCCATTCTTTATACGCGTGCCTTTTGCCGCATTGGTTGAATTCAAAGACCCGTCGGTTGACTTTATGCTGTCATTTCAACAGCAACCATCTGTATCCGCCCCAGATAATGATATAGAATTGCCCTTGGACGGTAATGGAAACACTGTTCCCGACGAAGGTCGCATTGTATCACTGGACGAATTTAGACGGCGCAAACACCAATAATAAAACATACAAAAAACACCGGCAAATGCCGGTGTTTTTCTAACCACTAATACATAGTCTGCAAGATGTGTTTGTTCTTGTCCAGACTTGATAGCATTTTACCACTGCCCCTTGCAACACAGGCAAGTGGGTTATCAACCAAAAACGCGGGCAGGCCAGTTGCCGCACGAATCGCCGCATCCAGGCCACGCAGCAACGAACCGCCACCGGTCATTGCTATACCCAAATCTGCGATATCTGCAGACAATTCTGGTGGCGTCAATTCCAATGCATGCCGGACAGTGTCAACAATTTTTGTGACGGTCTGGGACAAAGCCATAGCAATTTGCGATTCGGTAATAATCGTTTCGCGCGGCGTTCCAGACAACAAATCACGCCCTTTGATTTTCATACTCAGTTCATTTGTTTTGTCTTTTGGTGAAATGGCACAGCCAATTTTCTTTTTGATTTCTTCGGCAGTATTTTCACCAATAAGCAAATTCTTGTTCTTGCGGACAAATTCAATAATATCTAAATCCATCTGGTCGCCCGCAGTACGAACCGCGTTTGAATACACAATTCCACCAAGTGACATAACCGCAACTTCGGTTGTACCACCGCCGATATCTAACACCATAGAACCCAACGGCTTTTCCACAGGCAGCCCCGCCCCAATCGCGGCGGCGGTTGATTCTTCAACAATATAAACCTTGCGTGCGCCTGCGGCGTCTGCGGCCTCTTGTATAGCGCGACGTTCCACCTGGGTTGCACAAGACGGCACACATATAATAATCAAAGGTGCGGTCAGCGGGCTTCTGTGATGCACCTTGCGAATAAAGTATTTTATCATTTCTTCGGCGACTTCAAAGTCTGCAATAACGCCGTCACGCAATGGACGAACGGCGGTAATTGACCCAGGTGTACGACCGAACATCTGTTTTGCCTCGGTTCCGACGGCAAGTATTTCCTTGCGCCCAAGCAGCCGGTTTTCGGCCACCGCCACAACAGATGGTTCATTTAATACTATTCCGCGCCCTTTGACATAAATCAAGGTATTCGCGGTGCCAAGGTCTATCGCCATATCTGCGGAAAAAAATTTCATTAGCCAATTATACATAATGCGCGCCTTTTGGTTTTGATTTACGACAACTAAGTCGGATCGTAGCCATGTCGTTCTGTGA
>JAZRUN010000051.1:0-2825 GCA_045652565.1 Candidatus Enterousia sp.
CAATTTGCTGTTTGGAACGATAATGGTTTCCTTACCCGCGTTTTGACCATTGCGAATACGGGCAACCATATCTCCGATTGGGTGTGATAATGACATCTTTGTACTCCTGTTTTAACCGACTGCATTGTCCACAATCGGCGTTTGTTTATAATTTTTTTTACCAACTCGACTTGCGCACACCTGGTAATTTACCTTCTGACGCCTGTGTTCTAACCTGTTGACGGCACAGACCGAACAAGCGGGAATATCCACGCGCACGACCTGTGATACTGCAACGATTATGCAAACGCGTCGGATTAGCATTACGCGGCAACTTGGCAAGTTTCAACATTGCTTCCTTGCGTTCTTCTGGGGTTGCATTGCGTGACATCTTTGCCTTAAGCGCGGCACGCTTTGGGGCGCCCTTTGCAACTAACTTTTCACGTCTTTTTTGTTTGTTTATTAATGCTAGTTTAGCCATTTTTTGTCCCTTTGATTATTTCAGTACCAACGGCAGGCCGATTTTGGTCAGCAATGCGCGCGCTTCTTCATCTGTTTTTGCGGTTGTGGCAATCACAATGTCCATCCCGCGGATAGAATCAATTTTGTCGATAGAAATTTCTGGGAATATCAAATGTTCTTTGATACCAAAAGCGTAATTTCCACGACCGTCAAATTTTGATTTGGAAAGCCCGCGAAAATCCTTTACACGTGGCAACGCAACTGTAATCAGTTTATCCAAGAAATCATACATTCTTTTACCACGCAACGTCACCTTGGTTCCAATCGCCTGACCTTCGCGCAAACGATATGTTGCAATAGACTTTCTTGCATGTGTCACAATTGGTTTCTGGGCCGCAATAGCCGTCAAATCCGTGACCGCCGCATCCAGTTTCTTCTTATCCGCAACGGCTTCACCAACGCCCATATTCAAAACGATTTTGGACAATTTTGGAACCGCTAACGCATTTGTATAGCCGAATTCTTTTACCAATTCAGGCACAATTTCTTTTTCATAAATTTCACGCAATCTGCTTTGCATTTTTTATCCTTTTATTTCCCGTAACAGCGGGATAGTTCTATTTAAAGTTCCGTTCCAGATTTCTTGGCAACACGAACCTTTTTGCCCTGCGCGACCTTATAGCCAACGCGCGAAGGCTTTTTTGTTTTCGGGTCAACCAACGCGACATTAGAAACATGAATTGGTGCCTCGCGGTCAACAATATGTCCTGGTTGTTCACGTGTTGGTTTTACATGCCATTTGTGACGATTAACACCGGCAACGACAACCCTTGATTCTGTTGGGCGCGCTTCCAGTACTGCGCCTTTGACGCCTTTGTATTTGCCAGAAATGACTATGACTTCATCGCCTTTTTTAATTTTCATCTTTGAATCCTCTTTTTATAATACTTCTGGTGCCAAAGAAACAATCTTTTGAACATCGTATTTACGACGCGTTTCACGAGCAATCGGCCCAAAGATACGTGTCCCAATCGGTTCAAAATTGTTTTTGTTAATCAGAACAACCGCATTGTCGTCAAAGCGAATTATCGAACCATCCGCCCGTTTAATCGGGAACTTTGTCCGAACAATAATCGCACGCTGCACAGTTCCTTTTTGAACTTTACCGCGTGGAATCGCTTCTTTGATGGCGACAACAATTTTATCACCAACGGTGGCATAGCGGCGATGTGAACCGCCCAAAACCTTGATGCACATCGCTTTGCGTGCACCAGAATTATCTGCAACCGTCATAACCGTTTCATTTTGAATCATAACCTTATCCTCGTCCTGCGCACGGGGCCGTTCCCCGCCGCTTTGTTATGGAACCCGACTGATGTACATATCGCGGAGATGTGCACACCCTCAAAAGTTCCTGGGTTGATTTTTAGTCTTCTACCTGAACATCGTTGTCTTTCGACACACCGACCAAGCCCTTGACTACCCAAGTCTTGGTTTTGGATATTGGACGATGCTCCTCTATCGCAACAATGTCACCAACCTTGTATTTATTGGCTTCATCATGTGCTTTGTACTTCTTATTCTGCTTCACAAATTTTCCATACAGCGGATGACGAAAGCGGCGTTCAACTTCTACAACCACCGTTTTATCATTCGCAGCACTTCTAACCGTTCCTTGCAGTATACGTCTTGGCATAACCTTATTCCTTATATACTTGTTTCGTTTTTTTGCCTAACCTGGTATATGATAACCATTTTTTTGGAAATCTCAACCAAAATCAGTATTTTTTTATTTTGCCGCGTTCAATTTTGTTTTTACGCGTGCAATTTCACGACGAGTCTGGCGCAAAACGTGTGTTTTTGGCAACTGCCCCGCCGCGTGTTGAAAGCGTTGATTCATCTGAGTTTTTTTCAAATCAACCAATTTGCTTTGCAATTCTTCTTGTTTCAAAGATTCTGTTTTCTTTTCTGCCATATTTGCCACCTTTTAAATCGAATTAGTTGACTTTGCGTTCAACAACTTTGGTTTTAATTGGCAACTTTGCCGCCGCCAATGCAAAAGCCTCCATTGCGACTTCTGGTTTAACACCGTCCAATTCAAAGATTATACGCCCTGGCTTTACACGGCAAATCCAGTATTCAACGGCACCTTTACCTTTACCCATACGAACCTGGGCGGGCTTTACAGTCACAGGAACATCAGGAAAAACACGAATCCAAAGCTTTCCCATACGTCTCATACGACGAGTAATCGCACGACGCGCCGCTTCTATTTGACGGGCCGTAATACGTTCCGGCGACATGGCTTTCAGACCAAAAGAACCGAACGCCAATTCACTGCCGCCTTTGGCGACGCCGTGAATACGACCTTTGTGCTGTTTGCG
>JAZRUN010000052.1:0-12873 GCA_045652565.1 Candidatus Enterousia sp.
TATCGGAACGGTTTTTATTGGTGAATGACGATATGTTCTTTAACAAACCGCTGTCCCCTTCGTTCTTTTTTGATGAATTGGGGCGCGCACGCGTATTCTGGACTTCGTATCCGTGTCATCCAACAAGTCGAAAAAAATGGCTGCACAGTGTTGATGAGTACACCCAAACATTAATTCTGTCTGCAAAAATCATAGAAGATAATTTTGGTAAAAAGTTATATTTTGGTCGGCCCGCCCACGGTATTGACCCATATATCAAATCATCTTGGCAAGAATGCCTTGGCAATAAAAAAATAAAAGAACAGGTAGATAAACAAATTTTCAACAAATTTCGTACTAACGATGAAATTCAACGATGGGCTTTTAATTTATACGACCTTATCACTGGTCGTGCAGTATTTGAACATGCGCACCCAAGGAAATATTTTCATCACAAATTGGCGAAGTTTTTATATAATTTGATTTATAAAAAAAGTGCTAATAAATCTAACGTGACTTGCGCAAATGTTGACCATGCATGCGATGCATTGCTTGCTGCGCCAACATTTTGCATAAACGATGGACCAAATAACAACACAGAAAACTTGAATAATAACAGGAAATTTTTAGAAGAAAGATTTCCCCACAAATCACCATTTGAAATATAAGGATAAAAAATGGAAAGAACAAAAGGATTATTGGTATAAAAAAATTACAGGTAAAACACCAATATACCACGGGGCATCAACCAAAGAACGCTGGCGCGAAAATAATGAATTAAAATACTCTTTGCGCAGTGTCGCTGAATGCGTTCCGTGGGTGAATCATATTTATATTATAACTGGCTTTAACCAAGTTCCAAAATGGTTGAACACAAAACACCCAAAAATCACCGTTGTTCCGCACGAACAGATTATGCCCAAAGAGGCTTTACCAACGTTCAATTCAACGGCTATTGATTTATGCATTCCGAATATACCGAACCTGTCAGAACATTTTATATTGATGGGCGATGATATGTTTTTCAACAAACACCTTAAACCGGATTTCTTTTATGA
Source organism: Candidatus Enterousia sp. (assembly GCA_045652565.1). Taxonomy (GTDB): domain Bacteria; phylum Pseudomonadota; class Alphaproteobacteria; order Rs-D84; family Rs-D84; genus Enterousia. The sequence continues at coordinate 1,038 of JAZRUN010000052.1, forward strand.
TAATCACGGGCGCGCCATAATCAGATTTAATTCATGGAATCGCCATTCTAAAAACATTGATGAATGGTTAGCAGAATCGGATGGCTGGACCAAAAGACTTATACGTGCCGAAATGAAAATCCAAGAAATCTTTGGAAAAAATGTTTTCTTTGGCCGTCCAAGTCATGGAATTGACCCGTATATCAAATCTTCTTGGCTTGAATGTCGCAACCATCCAAAAGTAAAATCGATTATCGATGCATCTATTTGCAACAAGTTCCGCACAGAATACGATCTGCCTACGTGGTTATTCAGTTTGTATGATTTCGCAACCAAGCGTGCAGTTTTTATTCACACACGCGCAATAAAACACGGCGCAAAACATAGATTATCTAATACATTATATAACATCTTGTATTACCGAACAATTCGCAGTTCTAATGTTGTATGCGAAAATGTGGTTCATGCGAAAAAAGCCTTGCTTGTTGCGCCAACATTTTGCATAAACGATGGTCCGAATAATACCCGTGAAATACTTCAGCAAAACACAGAGTTCCTGGAAGCCAGGTTCCCGAATAAGTGTGAATTTGAAAAGTAAAAAGGTGCGCATATGCGCGCCTTTTTATAAACCAATGAAAGCATATATTTTTTCACGCAGGTCGTACCACTGGCTTGGCACATTATCAAACATCCCAAGTTTATTCAGTTTTATAAACTCTTGTCGCGCCGCAGCCAGTTCTTGTGGGGTTTTCAAATATCTGATTTTACGGAAAGCCCAATTTACAAAATACCACATAAATTTTTCTTGCCACATTTTCATTTGATAATCTGTTGCAGAATCTTTGTACAATTTGTACGCCGTTTCCAATCCAGTGCACAGCGATTGCATTATCCGCAACTGTTTTGCCGACAGAACAATTCCACCAAAATTTGGAATATAATAATACAGTGGCAAATTCACAACCGTGACGCGTGGACACTTTAACATAATCGCACTCCACCACGGGAAATCTTCAAACAAAATTCCCTTGATAAATGGTATATCCTTTATCAAAGACCTTTTGTACATATTTTTCCACACTTGACAATGTTTAATCAGCCAGCGGCGATTTTTATTTCCAATATTATGCGCACGCTCGGTCACATATTCCCAAATATCATCTGTGGTCCGCGATTCTATTTTATTCAAATCGTATTTTTTATGCATTCCCCACGGAACCACATTATCGGTATTCATACCCAGTTTATGCATAACCATCAGACGCGGACGATAAATTCTATCATACGTAAAAGATACTATATCAGACGAATTTTGCGCCGCCATTTTATATGCAATTTCCATAGTTTGTGGATGAATAAAATCATCACTGTCTAAAAACATGACATATTCGCCCGTGGCATATGGCAATCCTGCGTTACGCGCATCAGACAATCCGCCATTTTCTTTATGCACAACAACAAAACGATTATCTTTCGCAGCATATTCTTCGGCGATTTTTCCAGAATTATCAGGGCTGCCGTCATCGACACAGATTGCCTGAAAATCTGTAAAGGTTTGATTTTTTACGCTGTCCAAACATCTACGCAGATATTTTTCAACATTGTACATCGGAATAATTATTGATATTTTCGGCATTATGCCCCCCTTTACATTTTTGAAACCGCCTCGGCAAAAGTGCCAGGCAACGGCGCATCCGCATATGAACATTTCTGAAAGAAAGAATCCGCCGTCAGTTTTTCAAATAATTCTTTATCATACGGTCGATGTTTATATACATGCCATAATGCATGCGTCGGATCTTGGTCTATATGTGGCATTTCTGCGAAATATTTTTTTGCACGTGGGTCATTTTCAACCAATGTTTTAAACAGTAATTGGTGCATAAAGTAATCAAAAGAATGATTCTCGTGCATCCAATAATCCAATATCATCGCGCGCCAGGCCGCAAGCAAATACGCACCCTTGCGCGCACGAATGAAACAATTTTGCATATAAGAATATTTTTGCCCAACATTACCGACCATAAAAACAAAGAAATCCAAATCAATAATCCAATCCGGTATTGGCTGCGTGACAAAAGCGGTCGAATCCAGCCATATCCCGCCGTGTTCATAGAGCAACTCTACACGAACAATATCTGCAAAATGCGCGCGTCTGATTTTTCCTGCACGATACTTTTCGATTATTTCGGGCGGTAAATTGACATATTGTTCAAAATTTTTATCATCTAAAACTATCAATTCTTGTTTGCAATGGCGACGAATACTGCGAAAACACGCCTGAACCAGGGCGGGTGCCTTTTCTTTCCCTTGTTGCCACATAGTGAATATTTTTTCATTATCGTCATTATGCACCACAGGACATTCTTTGACCATTGCTGCCGCCGGCAAATACCGTTTAAAATAGCGCACCGCAACATCAGAAAAAACATCACAGCGCACAGCACTGCGCACCGCACGCGGCCGCCACAACCAATTTAAAATATGCGCCCGCACGATAATCTGACCCAATGCCCACATTTTTCGAATATTCATTGTTTCCCCTTTGGTTAAAATGGGCGGCAAACGCCGCCCAACAAACATTATTCTTCAACACTTGACGGCGCATCATCATCCGCCGGTCCGGTTGTCATTTCTTCGGCGATCCCAGACGCACGCGCCATAATTTTTTCAAGCAAGTCTTCCTGGGCTTCTGGATGGTCTTTTAACCACTGACGCGCGTTCGCCTCGCCCTGGCCTATGCGTTCGTTATTATACGAATAGAAACTGCCCGCTTTGTCGATAAAGTCATACTTCACGCCCATATCCAAAATTTCACTTATGCGCGAAATACCTTCACCGTACATAATTTTAAAATCAACCGTACGAAAAGGTGGTGCAACTTTGTTTTTAACAACCTTGACCCGCGTTTCATTACCGATAACATTTTCTTTGTCTTTGATTGCACCTGTACGGCGGATATCAAGGCGTACAGACGCATAAAACTTTAACGCATTACCACCACTGGTTGTTTCTGGGTTGCCAAACATAACGCCAATCTTCATACGAATTTGATTGATAAATATCAACAGCGTATTGCTGCGCGAAACACTGCCCGCCAGTTTTTTCAGCGATTGACTCATAAGTCTTGCCGTTGTGCCAACAAAACTATCGCCGATATTGCCTTCCAATTCTGCCTTGGGCACCAATGCCGCCACAGAATCAATCACAACAACATCAACCGCGCCGGATTTAATAAGCGTATCTGCGATTTCCAGTGCCTGTTCCCCAGAATCAGGTTGCGATATAATAAGGTTCGCAACATCAACGCCAAGTTTTTTTGCATAACTTGGGTCCAGTGCATTTTCCGCATCAATATACGCGCACGTTCCACCTTTCTTTTGCGCCTCGGCCACCGCGTGCAGCGCAAGTGTTGTTTTACCGCTGCTTTCTGGGCCATAGATTTCAACGATGCGCCCACGTGGATAGCCGCCAATCCCCAAAGCAATATCCAAACCCAACGAACCAGAAGATATGGCTTCTATATTCTGTTGGGAACCATCACCCATTTTCATAATTGCTTCTTTACCAAATTGTTTTTGAATTTGTGCAAGTGCAGATTCCAATGCGGGATTTTTCACCGCTGTTTTTTCAATTTCTTTCTTTGCCATTTAAACTTCCTTTGATTTACTATATCGATGATACAAAGAAAAAAGCCTCTATGCAATTATTTTTTGGCAATCAAAACCATAATAGAAACAACGCCAATAACCGCGGTCACAGCCCAAACCGCCGACGTTGTTCCCATTAAACTAATACAGGCGGCACCAATAATTGGCGCAAAAATATTTGGTAAATTTAAACTCGTCCTGAATACGCCATAAAACCTTGTTTGCTGGGGCTTTTGCGTATTATCAAAGAACAACAAATCGTGCACAGATTCCATCAAAGCACCTGAAATCTGCCATAACACAAATATGGCAAGCAGCGGGAAACCCGTTGCGAATGTCGCCCAGGCAGAAAACGCTGCAAAAGAGCCAAAGCCCAAAACAAGCCAAATCCTTTTACCAAAACGCCGGACCAAGCGCCCCATTAAATCGGAAAGCAATAAATAAGGAATAATGCCGATGGTCAATACCAAACCCAAAGTATCTTTGGAAAATCCGTTTTCTATTACAACAATCGGCACATACAAAATACGCATAGCACGCAATGAATAAAAGCCAAAATTCACAATATATGCGCGCAACATCCCGGGCGTCCTGAAAAACGCAATCGCATTCCGCAGCAACGCGCGCAGGGTTGTTCGCGGACTAACCGGCTTGATTTTTTTGTCTTCTTGGGTAATACGAAAATACTTAAAAAACATCCACGCGCCCAGATAAATCGCGGACGACAAAAAGAACGCCGACCTGTTGCCGAAATGCGTTGCAACCACCATCGCAAGCATCGGAGCAAACAAAGCCCCAACATTCACCCATAAATGATAGCGTGAATTTAATTTTGCCATACCCGCGTCACCCGAAAAATCGGACATAAACAGTGGGATAAGCGTCGCGGTAAGCGTAATTGCAAAACCACTTGTATAGTCAAGCACGATAAATGTTCGGGGCAACACCGAAAAACCCATCATCGCATAGCACACAACAAGCATCAACAATACGAAATAAAAAACCCTGACCTTGGAAAACCGGCGAAAGATTTCATTTGCAAACAACGCCGCAACCATACAGAACACGGAATAAATCGCGACATAGATACCAACAATCGCAGAACTTTTAAATATTTCCAGTATAACCAGCGAATAAACCGCATTATAAATACCGTCGGCAAACCCAGTGAACAACCCAAGGTTTGCAAACGAAAAACCGCTAACCGAACTGCGAACAGAAAGATACTTATCTTTGGCCATATATTCTATACTTCCTTTTGTATGACCAATATAATATCACAAATTCGGCTAAATGGCAAAGGCAACAAAAAACGCACCATTTTGGTGCGCTTTTAAATTTATTTGGCTTCTTGCTTTTGATTCCGTTTTTCATACAGTTCTGTAAAATCAACTGGCTGCATAGTGAACGGCGGGAAACCAGATTCCGATGTCAAACGCGTGACCAACGCGCGAACCGATGGGAACAATAATGTTGGCACATCAATCAAAAGCGTACGTTTTTTTGCTTCTTCGTCTTTTTCTTCTTCCATTTGAACCAAACCAGAATAAGTTGTTTCAATCAAAAAGATAGATTTGGCATCCGCCTTTAACTTTGAATGAATTTTTGTAATCAAATCAACCATAAACAAGTTCTTTTCTGACCCTTTGACCTGCATATCAATGTTGATTTCTAATTCCGCCTGGCCATTGTCCTGTTTAAAAAACAAATCTGGGACATTTGGGCTTTCGAAAGAGATGTCTTTCAAGAACTGAGAAATGATATTAAATTTTGCCATGACGATTGCTCCTTTTTTTATTCATCATTTTATGATAATATAGCATTAAATAGGAAATTTACAAGTAGGAGACCAAAATAAAATGAAAAAAGAATTTAATACCTGGATTTTACGGGGACTTGCCGTGGTAATTTGCGGATTTTTCCTTGCATCTTGCGACGTATCAACACCCACGCATACTGGTGACATATCGGTCACATCAACTAAAAATATGAAACCTGTGCCGTTTTCCAGTCTGCCCGATTGGGATAAAGATGATGTTCGTTATGCTTTGCAAGCATTCAGAAATTCTTGTAAAGCCAAGATTCAATACAAGGGGCGCGTGATACCAGACCGCGCATTGTTCCAAGAAAAATGCGCGATGCTGCCCAGTGCAAGTGCCGACAATGCAACTGTTCGCGCGTGGTTTGAATCACATTTCCAGCCCTATAAAATATATAATGATAACGGCACAAGCAAAGGCACATACACCGGTTATTATTCACCGGTTATTCCTGGATGTCGCGTCAAAGGTCCAGACTGCAACGAACCTATTATGGGCATACCAACCGACGGCCGTAATTTCAAAGGTATAACAAAAGAAAAAATCGTAAAAAACAAAATTGGACGTGTGCTGTATTGGGCAAACATTGTTGACGTGCAAAACCTGCAAATCCAAGGCAGTGGTATGTTAAAACTGCCCGATGGAAAATTGGTAAAATTGAATTTCGCCGCGGTCAACGATATGCCGTTTAAATCTATTGGTGAACAACTGCGGAACCGCGGCATAAAACCTGAAGGCGGTTATTCTGCGGACGCGGTATGGACGCATTTGAAAAAGAACCCCGCTCTTGCCAAAGAAGTAATATACAACAATCCGCGCTATGTGTATTTCTATGAATCTGTACCACCGGATGTAATTGGCAAACTTGGAACACCGCTTTCAAAAATACGCAGTGTCGCAATGGACGATTCTATCTATACGTTGGGATTGCCCGTGTACATCGATACGAACCTGTCAAATGGCAAAAAATTTAGACGCCTTATGATTGCCCAAGATACTGGCAGTGCAATTCGCGGCTGGGTTCGTGCCGACATATTCTTTGGCAAAGGCGACGAAGCCTATGCATACGCGCACGGTCAACACGCCCAGGGCGAGATGTATATATTTATGCCAAAGGAATATAAATATGTCGAAGCCCAAAAGTGAATTTTCAGAACGTACAAAACGCCCACAAACTATTGCGGGCGCGCTTGGTGGACTGATGAAAATATTTGGTGCGCGCGCATCTGATGCAGATTTGGTTGCGCGTTGGGGCGAAATTATTGGTGATGAAATCGCATCACTGGCCAATATTTGCGCGGTCAAAAAAATGCGCGACGGAACGTATAATATAACCCTGCGCCCACAAAATCCAGCGTATACATTAAAGCTGTCCTATATGACGGACGAAATAAAAAACAAAATAGATAAATACTTTGGCGCAAAATGCGTTGGCAAAATAAGTTTTAGAAAATGACACGAATACTGGGCATTGACCCTGGACTTTTGCATACTGGTTGGGCGGTTATTGATACCGCGGGTTCATCGCGCCATTACGTGGCGAGTGGTGTTGTCCTGCCGCCAAAGACAGGCGCGCTTGCCGAACGCTTGGCGTTTATATTTAACGAAGTTTCAAAACTCTGTGATACTTTTGAACCAAATGAATGCAGTATGGAAATAACATTCGTGAACAAAAACCCGCATACAACGCTGATTCTGGGGCACGCACGCGCCGCGGCAATGGTTGCGATTTCTGTCAAAAATATTCCAATCTTTGAATACGAACCAAACAAAATTAAAAAGGCATTGACTGGTGCGGGCCACGCAGATAAAACGGCGGTTGATAAAATGGTGCGTGTGCTTTTGCCCGCCACCGCCCCCAAAACCCCAGACGAAGCAGACGCCATCGCAATTGCACTTGCACACAGCAATATGGCCAAATTTGCAAAGTTTATTTAATATTTTTTAAAGCGTTATTTCCGTTTGCCATTAACACGCATCAAACTGTCGCGATAGTGTTCGATTTGTTCTTCGTATTTGTAATACTTTGCCTTGGTTTCTTCGTAATCTGGCAAAGATTTTTTATATTCTTCAACCTGGGGCCGAACCCTGTCCCTGCGTACCATATATGTCAGACCCCAAACACACCCAGCACCCAAAAAAACAGCCGTTAGCCACACATCTAACTTTACCCGATTAAGCGGATTTTTATTATTGTTTTTTTTCATATTTTCATTTCCTTTATGCGGCGGCGGTAAAGACCTTTTGCACATCGTCATTTGCGTCCAAGGCGTCAACCAGTTTTTCAACCTTGGCATAGGTTTCTTCGTCCAAATCCATCGGCATATTTGGCAACCAGGTCAGTTCCGCATTTTCTGGCTCGCCCAATACATCGGCCAATGCCTTTTGAACATTCATAAAGTCATCTGGTTTTGTTGTGATGATAAAGCCTTCATCGGATGTTTCAAGGTTATCTGCACCTGCATCCATAACGATTTCCATCATTTCATCTTCGGTTTTACCAACGGATGCCGGGTACATAATCTGACCTGCGCGCGTGAACAAGAATGCAACGCTGCCCTCTTCGCCCATATTACCACCGTTTTTCGCAAAGATATTACGAACCTCTGGCACCGTGCGACGCGGGTTATCGGTCAGTGCCTCTACAATCACAGGAACAGCGCCCGGGCCATAACCTTCGTACCGAACGGCTACATAGTTTTCTGTACTTGCGCCAGATGCTTTGTCAATCGCGCGTTTGATATTATCGTTCGGCATAGAATTCTTGCGCGCTTGTAAAATTGCAAGACGTAAACGCGGGTTATTGTCTGGATTTTTGTCGCCAAGTTTTGCCGCCATAGTGATTTCACGCGCCAGTTTTGTGAATAAACCGCTGCGTGCTGCGTCGGCCAACCCCTTTTTGTGTTGAATGTTATGCCATTTGCTATGTCCACTCATAATTTGACCTTTTGATTTAATTAGATTAAAATTATAGGCAAAGGATAGCAAATGATTGGAAAATTGCAAGGTATTGTTGATTATATCGGCAACGATTTTATTATTTTGATGGCGGGTAGTGTCGGATACAAGGTCTATACGCCGGAAAATGTCACATTTGGCACAGAAATCGCCCTGTGGATTGAAACAGTTGTCCGCGAAGATTCGATTCGCCTGTTCGGCTTTAAGACCCAAAACGCCCAGAATTTGTTTAATATGTTGACGGGGGTGTCTGGGGTCGGGCCAAAGGTCGCAATGGCAATAATGGGCACGATTAAGGCCGATACACTTGTATCTGCTATCACAACAGGCGACGCAAAAACCATTGCAACCGCGCCTGGGGTTGGCAAAAAAGTCGCCGAAAAAATCATTGTTGAATTAAAAGGAAAATTAGGCGGCGCATCATTTGCACTTGATTTGGGCACCGATAATTCTGCCCTGCCCGATTTGCTGTCTGCATTAGAGGCATTGGGATACAGACGTATGGATATTGTTGATATGGCACAAAAATTGGTTGCAAATAACCCGGGGGCCGATATATCAAAACTGGTTCCGATGGCATTAAAGGAAATAAGTGGAAACAAATAAAATGAATAATGATACAATCTTTGCGCTTTCATCTGGACACGGTAAATCCGGCGTCGCAGTGATTCGAATTTCAGGCGACAACTTGGAATCATTCGCACAAAACACTATTGGCCGTACGCCAGTACCAAGGCATGCATATTTGGTCAACTTAAAGGACGGAACAAACGAACTGATTGATCAATGCGTTGTGATATATTTTAATGCGCCGCACAGTTTTACCGGCCAAGATATTATTGAAATTCATTGTCACGGCGCACCCGCAGTTATAAATAAAATTTTTGAATTTTTGCGCGGGCATAATATGCGGGTCGCCACCCCTGGTGAATTTTCGCGGCGCGCGTTTTATAATGGCAAAATGGATTTGACGGATGTTGACGGATTGGTTGCGTTGCTTGACGCACAAACGGATAAACAACGCGCCGCGGCACTGCGTTCCATGATGGGTGGCGACAGTGCGATTTATGAAAATTGGCGCGACCAAATGTTGGAAATATCCGCATACGCCGCCGCAATGACGGACTATGACGCCGACGATTTACCGCCAAACATTTCTGATATAATTTTGGAACATATAAAAACGCTCTATACGGTGGTTTCCGGCGTATTGGACAATTACAAAGTTTCACGTGCAATAATGTGCGGAATAAATATCGCAATCGTTGGCGAAACAAATGTCGGAAAATCTTCGTTGTTCAATCGCATCGTTGGCGCAAACCGCGCCATAGTATCCGATATCCCCGGCACAACGCGCGATGTCGTGTCCGCCCAAATGGACATTGACGGATACATGGTAAATTTATCCGATACGGCCGGCCTGCGCAATACGGTGGATTTTGTGGAAAAAATCGGAATTGAACGAACAAATACCGAAATCGCCAACGCCGATATAGTTTTACATGTCATCGATATCAACGGTTCGGTCACACCGGTTGCAGAAAATGAAATTTTGGTCATAAATAAATCTGATACAATCGATTCACGCGACATACGCGGCGCAATATATGTTTCCGCCAAAACCGGCGCTGGGATACCGGAACTTATGCACGAAATTCGAAACCGAATCGCCGAAATCACAAACAACGGCGAAAGCACAGTAATGATAAATGCACGCACATACGACCTGTTGATGACCGCGCGCGATGAATTATTTGCGGCATTGAACGATTTTAATGGCGACTATGATATTTTATCTGAACAAGTGCGATACGCGGCGGACGCAATTGGCAAAATACTCGGCACCATCGGCACCGCCGAAATACTTGATAAGACCTTTTCCCAATTATGTTTGGGAAAGTAGATATTAGTGGGTAGTGTTAGTGGTTAGGTTTTGTTCCTTTTTTACAGCGCATTAAACAAAGGCCGTGATAAAAAACGGACATAAGGATATTTTCTGGAATTATTTCGCTGCCCCCTTCGTATTTATGTATTTGATGTACAGATACACCGAACATTCGCGCCATATCGTTTGCCTTTATATTATTATGTTTGCGCGCAAAGTGCAGCAATGAACCCATATATTTAGAATCGACCAATACTACCATTTTTTATCTCCTTTGTTTTTTAATTAAAACACCGTCAATGACGAATTGACGGTTGGAGGCCTAAAAAACTGTAGAGAAACAGCGTTGCTTATTCAATATATTCGCAACCCTCCAACCAGTTGGAGTTTTTATTATATTCTCTAGAGGTTTTTAGGACCCCACATCAGGCGTCACCTGATGCAGGAGTATTATACCGTATAACAAACCAGACTTCAATAACAAAAAACGTCGCACCGCACCGTTCCACTAACCACTAACACTAACCACTAACAAAACTAAAGAGAATTGTTTAGATGCGAATTTGTTGGCAAGTGCGGTGCAGTAAGCCCACATAAACGCGCCAACAAATTCGCAGACGAATAATTATATTTAATTTTATTCTTTCCTATCCGGATATTTGCCGTCAATAAGGTTCTGACGAACAACGTGATGTTTGACCTTTTGCGTACTGGTAATCGGCAAATCTTCGGTCGTCATCGCAAAGTGCGTCACCCATTTATAAGATGCCACTTTTTTATTTGCGTTCGCAACCGCCGCCGCCAATTTTTCCATTGTCATCCCCTCTTCTACACTGAATACGCCGTACGCAACAGTTTTATTCTTTACATGATGTTCAAAGACAGCAACATTCTTAACACCTGGGATTGTTATAAACAAGCCCTCCAGTTCATCAGGATAAACATTTTTACCGCTGTCCAACACAATCACTTGTTTTTTACGGCCTGCGAAATGCAATTCACCATTTTTATCCATCGACACCATATCGCCAGTATTAAAGAATCCGCGTTCATCAAAAGATTCTTTATTCACACTTTCGTTATTCAGGTACCCGCCAAAAACCTGTTTGCCGCGCACCCACAAGATTCCGACACCGTCTTCGTTTTTATCACGGATTTCAACCTCGTTGTTCTTGGTCGGTCCACCAAAGGCGAACGGAACACGATGTTTGCAAGGTTTAGAAATACAGATTGGGCCAACCGTTTCCGTCATACCAAACCCTTGGATAAACCCAAGTCCAAGACGCGTAAAGAATGTTTCAATTTCCGGCTTGGTCGCCGCGCCACCCGCAACAAGCAACCTTGCACGACCACCAAAAACCTCTAAAACAGGCTTGCGCGCCATATCGACCAACCGCCCCAACCCAATCTTTTTTAACCAAGTTGCATTTTTCATTAAAAATGAAAACAACAGCCATTTATGTTGCGATTTTATTCCATCAATAATTTTATTACGGAAAACTTCAAACAAACGCGGAACCGCAGGTATTACTTGCGGACGATAT
>JAZRUN010000053.1:0-3170 GCA_045652565.1 Candidatus Enterousia sp.
GTTTAAAGTCTGCCAAAATTTCTTTTGGATTGACGGTTGGCTGTAATAAAACACCCGCGCCATATTGCAGTGTCGCCAAAACCTCTACTGCAAAACCAAAGATATGATACATCGGCAAAAAACCATATAAAATATCACCACTTGCCATCCATTGTTCCATATCTTGCAAAGACTTTGCACACTCTGTTAAATTATAATGTGTAAGCGGCACAACCTTTGGCGTTCCAGTTGACCCAGATGTGAACGACAAAGTCGCAATATCTTCGGGTTTTAATTTCGCCGGTTTAAGTTTTGCATTTATATCGCCATCTTGGGTATTTATATCGAAAAATTCAAACAAATCCGTTTTGTAAAAGAAAGATTTTTCCGCACAAACAAATTTACACTTGGTTATCTGGACCATATTATCGTATTCAAACGGAGTTAAATTTGTATCCAACAATAAAACCGTTCCACCCAAATACCATATTGCAAACAAAGTCGTTGGAAATGCCGGTATATTATGCGACAAAATTCCGACAACATCACCAGCACGAACGCCCGCAGCATGCAAGGTTGCCGCACGCCGTTTTACCAAATCTAAAAATCCGGTATATGTCACACCTTCGCGCACCAAATACAGATTATCTGGCCATTTTGCGGCGGTTTCTTCTAAAAACTGAAACATATTCATATTAAAAATCCTTGTTGTTTTTATCAAAAGATACGATTATTATACTAATAAAAGGAAATATTGCAAATATGAAAATACTTACCATAAATATAAACTCTATTCGGGCACACGCCGAAACATTCATCCAGATTTTAAAATCTGGGGAATATGATACCATTCTGGTCCAAGAATTAAAGGTCGAAACCGCCGCTTTCCCGCAAAATTTATTTGATGAATATGGTTATAATATAAAAGTATTCGGTCAAAAAAGTTGGAATGGTGTCGCAACTTTTTCAAAATTTTCTATTTAAGATACTGTCCGCGGAATGCCGAACTATGCCGACCCAAATGCGCGCTTCCTGGAAACTGTAATTGACGGCCGCATTCGCGTTATCAATGTGTATATGCCAAATGGCGATAATCTGGAATCACCGAAATTTCCATATAAACTTGAATGGATGCGGGCTTTTACCGATTACATAAAGCAATATTTAAATTCCGAAGAACCCGTGATTATCGGCGGCGACTTTAACGTTGCGATTTCTGATAATGATATTTGGAATCCCAAAAATTACTTGGGCAGCAGTATTTCTGCGCCCGCCGCGCGCGCGATAATGCAATCTTGGCTTGATGCTGGATGGGCCGATGTGTGGCACGAAATGCATCCAGAAGACACGGGTTATACATGGTACGGGTACCGCGGCCGTGATACAGTCGGCAATAATCAAGGGTTGCGATTAGATTACTTTTTGGCAAATTTTGCCGCAAAAAAACTAATCACCGCCTGCGAAATAGATACTTTCCCGCGAACAACTGCGCGACCGACAGACCATTGTGGTTTGATGCTAAAAATAAACTAGTCACGTTCGTCTGCACGTGCAAAGTCATCATAGGCCTGATACTTTTTTTCACCGGTTTTAAGATACTTGTATTCGGCACCACCGACAGAATAAATATTAAATAATTCCGTCACTTTATCGACCGCCGCACGCATCATATCGACGGTAGTTTCTATATCGTATTCAACAATTTTTGCATCGCCAGATTTTAATTGCAAAAATTGCATAATCGGCATTCCAGTTTTGCCAACCATCTTGAACCCGCCGTTTTGCAACATAAATGCCTCGATTGGTAATTGTGGCATCATACCTTGGGCAAGTTGCGATTTCGTCGGCACAGAACCGGTTTTAATATCCAGCACCCCACCGTTCCAAACACGGTCTGCGCGGGCACGCACATTGCGGCCCGCAATTTTAATTATTCCTTCTATTTCTGTTTTGGCGTTCGGGGTTGCACGCAACATCTGAACAGCAACAGGCGCAATTTCAACAAATCGCCGATGCCAAAAGTTAAATATCAAATTATTTTTCCCTAACACTTCGCGCGCCGCGGCATCCATTTTTGCAATCAAAACTTCTGGTTCGTCTTGTGGCGTCGCCTTTTCAAGCACGTCGTGAACCAGCGTTCCAAAGCCACGCGCATCAACCATCACCCAATAGTCATCCAAAGGACGCAACCGCAATATATGCCGAACATAAAAAGCATACGGATTATGTATCAACAACTCTAACTCTGTCACATATACATCAGACCAATCGGCGGGGGGACGCGGCGCATCATAATTCAAAGGCCGCCATTCAATCATATCGCGCCCGCGAACAGATTTTAATATATCGTTTCCTGCATCCCTGTCAAAGGCACCACGCGCAACAATCACACGTGATAAAAATCGCGACTCTTGCATCTGGACACCACCTGAAACCTTACTGCGCAGCCAATATACTTCTTTGCCACAAGACAAATTCATAAAATCCAGTGCCATCAAAGACACCTTGTGATTTGGTGACGGTAATCCTATCTGGGCGGCAACCGCACGCGGCAACCAAGGATTCTCGTACCCCAGTGCCGGAAACATACCTTCGTTAAGCCCCGTTAAAATGATAACATCTGCCGTTTGCATACGTGATTCTATGGTCCCAAGAACAGAAACAGATGCCGCATCGTTCATTGGCGCACGCACACTTACCCCAGACAATGCATCCGCAATCAATGCGCGCGCATCCTTTACCGAAAGCCTGATTTTTTGTGTGCACAAGCAATCGGACAATTTTTTTATTTGCGACCAAACCTGAACAGAAACCGTATCTTCTATATCAAACACGGGCATAAAGGCATCGGCATATTTATCAACAATTTCTGCAACAGTATCAAACAAATTAAAATTGTTGCGAATATAAATATCTTGGAATGCGTTGTCGCCCGCCTCTACCCAATCATCAAGCAAGTTTAATATTGCACGCGCCCCAGGCACAGACGCACCTGGTGCGCCACCAGAAAAATCTGCAACAATTCCGCGACGATTAAATTCCGAAACCAAACGTTGGTTTCCCGCCGCATCGGGCGTTATGATTAAAACTGTTTTGTTTTGTCCGATGGCGCGCGCAGCGATTTCGGCCGCGGTCGCGGCCTCTTCTGCTTCGCGCGCGCACTCAATCAAATGGCAGTTTTTTAAATCATA
>JAZRUN010000054.1:0-3316 GCA_045652565.1 Candidatus Enterousia sp.
CATTTTGCGTTGTGGTAAGGTTGCCCGGCCGATAGTTAAACACCGCGGATTGGCATTCGTTCAGGTCTGTGAACATACTGCACGTCAATGCCCAGTTTTCACAGTTTGTGACAACTGCGGTTGGTGCCGGTACACTGGGCAGGTTCAACGCCCACTTTACATAGAAGTCGCGCAATCTGTCAATCGTATATGATTTATTCAAACCGACGCGATCCAGGTCGTCGCCCACACGACAGTTAATGTTGTTGCGTTCCACAAAGGCGGTTATCGCCGTTGCCGCACCACCCGCAGCCGCGCCGATACCTGCGCCCGCCAATGCTGTTTTCCAACGATTTCCATCGGTGCCATCGCCCAGTAATGTTAGGTTAGAGAAAATCTCATCCAACTTTAGCAAATCGTTAAAAACGGTCTCGCCTTTAACACAGCCTTGGCCAGAACCGTTGCAACGCATTCCGGTGCCAACATAAATATCGTGAAATTTGCATTCATCTGTCACCAAATCGTTCACGGTTTTATCGGTGCACGGTGCATCATCTCCTGTACTGACCGTGGCAAATGCTTTTTCTATCTCCGTTGCATCAAATTTTGTCACGTCGCCTTTTGCTTTATATTGCTCGTAAAACGCTTGTATGCAACTGTCTGTAGAGGAAGACCAACATCTGTCGTATTCTGCTGCAAGGTTTTGGGTTATTGTGTAAAGCTCAAGGATTGCATAACATTGACTTTTGCTAAGAGTGGTCATAGTGTTCGATAATTTCCGGTTTGTATAATTTTCTTCTTTGTTTGTATCGGATTTGTATTTATTGGTTCCCAAATACAAGTTCAAATCACCGATAAGACCGTTCGTTTTGATTTCTTTCAATAATTTATCGCGGTTTTCGCGCACTTCGCAATCAAAACTGTTGCTTGCGCCGTGGCCGGCCAACGCGCCGACCGTTGCACCAATCACCGTTCCGCCACCGATACCCAGTGCCGCGACCGCCTTGGTTTTATTACGCAGTGCAAATCCAAACAGGTCTTTGTTGCATGTAAATGTGGAACCTGTGTTTTGCCACACTTCGGCCGGACGATTGTCGCCAAACACCCCAAGCCATTCGTTCGTAATAAGTTCGTCTTTGTTATATGCCGCCACGCGAACCAGGCATTCTGCCTTTTCCGCATCCCAGCGCGCATAATAGCCGCGCTTTGCATCAACCCAGCCGTCGTTGTTCACAGTTGCGCCTTGGGGCTTGTTCTTGTTCAAAGAATTATTCTGTTGTCTGTTATATGCACCCGTTTTTTGTGCATATTCGCTGTTGACCCAGTTTTCTTGACCAACCGCATTAAAGGACGAACCAAATGTGTTTCTGTCCAGCAACAGGCATGTGTTTTTCGCCTGGGTCGGTGTCAGACCTGTTTGACGCAGCACGAACGCATAGTATGACGGTTGCACTTTGCGCGCGTTAAAGTCCAGCCACACGTCGGCGGTGCTTTCATAAACGTTTTGGCAATTCACACGTACAGTTGCAATACACTGTTCGACCTGAATCAGGCACAGCCCCATACCGTTAACAATAGAATCACGCAGTTCTTCGTTGTAAAGCGAATTTATGCCGTTCGGCAACGCGCCACCATTGATACACGCCTGGATGTCGTTCATACAATCCAGAACTGTATAATCTGAATTCATAACATCGCCGTCTGGACATACGGGGTCTGACTCTGGGGTTGGCCCTGGGGGTGTTGGTCCCGGTGGTGTCGGTCCAGGGGTCGGTTCATCAGGATCTATGACATCTTTGCCAAGGCTGATGTTTCCTGTCGCACTGACCGGTAAAATCGGAATCGATGGCATACGTGCCGTCGCCGTCGTTGTCCCACGACTGCGCGCCGCCGCGCCACGTGCGGTTTCCACCGCAAAAGATGCCTGCGTCACCGCAATAGCACACATAAAAACAAGACCAAAAAACGCGATTTTCTGCAACTTTTGCATGAAAAACCCTCCTTCTTTATTCCTTGTATTATATCACAGAAAACGACAGTAAAAAAGTGTTTTTTAAAAAAAATTGCAAGAACCCATACAATCAATTTAAAATATTTTTATTGTTAGGAAAATAAAATTTATTTAAAATGTCGCTTATGAATAATGCAGTCAAAATTGATAAACCAATTGTTATGGTCGGCCTTATGGGTGCCGGAAAAACCAGTGTTGGGCGCGCATTGGCGCATCATTTGGGCGTGCCTTTTGTCGATTCGGATAAAGAAATCGAACGTGCCGCCGGTTGCAGTGTTGTTGATATTTTTTCACTGTACGGGGAACAAGAATTTCGTCGCGTTGAACAACAGGTTTTCGCGCGGATTATGGACAGCAAGCCGCGGGTAAAGGTTATTTCTACGGGCGAGGGCGCATTTATTACGCCGGAAATTCGTGCGCGCGTGCTGGACGACGCGGTAAGCATTTGGTTAAAGGCGGACCTGGATTTGCTTGTAAAACGCACAGGCTTTCGCAATACACGGCCGCAGTTGTTGCATAACGATAGTAAAAAAATTTTGGCGCAACTGATTGCTGAACGCTATGACACGTACGCGTTGGCGAATATAAGCGTTGAAACGCGGGACGAAAATTTACACAAAACTTTGGACAAAGTGATTGACGCTCTTGCCCAATACACAAAACAAAAGGAGTAAAAAATGGGTGTAAGTAATTTTGTAAAAGAATTTCGCAGTTTTGTACAGCGCGGTAATGCAATCGATATGGCAATCGGTATAATCGTCGGCAGTGTTATGACCAGTGTTGTGAATTCTTTGGTGGCGGATATTATTATGCCGCCGGTTGGATTGTTGGTTGGTGGGGTTGATTTTTCCCAGTGGTTCTTTGTTTTGTCGGGTGGCGACGGTCAGACATTTAACACTATTGCCGAAGCCCAGGCGGCGGGTGCGACAACCATAAATTTGGGCCTGTTTATAAACACACTTATCAGTTTTGTGATAACTATGTTTGCTGCGTTCTTGATTGTGCGTACGGTCAACAAGATGAAGGCAAAACAGGCCATAACGACAACCGCCTGTCCGTACTGCAAGCAGACGGTCGATATTACCGCGACCAAATGTCCGCATTGCTGTTCTGCGCTGACACCGGGTGAAGTCAAAGCGGCGGAAGAAAGCGATTTGGCCAAAGGTCTGCAAAAATTAAAAAAGTTAGTGAAAATTAAAAAGATTAAAAAATAACCTGCGCCCCGTTCGGGGCGATGTTTTTTATAATTGAAAGAAAAATCTTGAAAATCAAATATTTTAATGATAAACTGCCGTTTGCCCATGGCGGATGTAGCTCAGCTGGTTA
>JAZRUN010000055.1:0-8109 GCA_045652565.1 Candidatus Enterousia sp.
GGTATCGATTTTTTTCCTGACCTTGAATACGTATTTATTATCGACTATGAATCCGATGTTCCATCCACCCTTGACCATTTTAGTATGCCGAAAGTTCAGGTTCGGAAACGCCCGTCGAATTGCATGATATTTACGGTGCCAGTCAAATAATTTTACCTGGCGCATATAGGTGCGCAACCGCCGATTCGGTATAAATCGGCAGAAAAAATCACAAATTCTGAAAAACTGCATCCACATAACGCGCCCCTAAATTTCTTTTTTAAATGGTATTGAAAAAAAAGAAAAAAACAAGTACTTTATTGTTATGTTTAGGTCCGGCACGATTGTTAAAGTTCTTTTACCTAATGTCGTAAATTCTGGTTACGACTATCGTTTGATGACGGATGCGGATTTGGGTTCGTTTGTTCGCGTCACTGTTATGAACAAACTATATATTGGCATAATATACGGCGTTGGTGATGGTAATTTGCAACCAGAAAAAATTAAAAATATTATCGAAGTATTTCCATATAAACTTGATGTCGCGACATTACAGTGGATACAAAAAATGTCTGAATGGACATTGATGGCGACCGGCGCGGTATTACGGCTGATTTTGAATGTACCCGATGCGTTTAATCCGCCACGTACAGAGCAACTGTATTCCTATGTGAATGCAGATGGCAAAATGACCGCGCGGCGGCAAATGGTTGCAGATGCGTTTGATTTAAATGGTGGTGATGCAATGTCGGCGTCTGATATTCAAAATATTGCGCGGGTTAGTGCCGCGGTTGTAAAGTCGATGGTTGTTGGCGGAATGTTGATTCCAACTGTGTCCAGGTCGTGTGCGCCATCGTTTAAGTATGATTATTCCGATTTGGGGAATATTGAATTAAATGCAGAGCAACGCGCCGCCGCCGAAAAAATCGGCCAAGATATTGCACGTGGTGGTTTTTCGGTAAATGTCTTGGATGGAATCACAGGCAGTGGTAAGACCCAGGTGTATTTTGATTCCCTTTGGCGCGCGTACAGCGCGGGTCATTCTGTGTTATTAATGATGCCAGAAATTGCCCTTACAGCCCAATTTATGAAAAGATTTGAATCGCGCTTTGGCGCACCACCTGTTGTGTGGCACAGTAATTTGACCGCGGCGCGGCGACGTGAAATTTGGCGCGGTGTTATGACGGGCGAAATTCGCGTTGTTGTCGGTACGCGCAGTGCACTGTTTTTACCGTGGAAAAATTTGGGATTGATAGTCGTAGATGAAGAACACGATTCTTCGTACAAGCAAGAAGATATGGGAAACTATCATGGTCGCGATATGGCGATTCTACGCGCAAAATTGGCAGAAATTCCGATTGTTTTGGCCAGTGCAACGCCGTCCGAAGAAACAATGCATAACATAGAACTTGGGCGATACGCGCATCTGGTTTTACATTCGCGCTATGGCGGTGCAGAAATTCCACAAATAGAAACCATTGATTTGCGTGAATATAGACCTGATGAATATATGGTGAAATCAGATACAGAAGATAAACGCGCCGGCAGTTTGTCACCGATGCTTTGCGGCCAGATTCAAGAAACATTAGACCGGCATCAGCAAGTTATGTTGTTTATAAATCGCCGTGGGTTCGCACCAATTGTTCAGTGTAAAAAATGCGGCTGGGTTGCAATGTGCCCTGATTGTTCGGCGGGTTTAACGTATCATAAAAAACTTGGAAAATTACTCTGTCATATTTGTGGGCGGATGATGACACTGCCCGACAAATGTCCTGATTGCGGTGGTGCGGTATCTATGCGTGGTGCGGGATTGGAAAAAATAGAAGAAGAAGTGCGTGCACGTTTCGCGTCTGCGCGAACCGCCCTGGTGTCCAGTGATACGATTGCGTCGCGTGGTGCGTTGGAACGACTTGTCACGAAAATGGAGCAGGGCGAAATTGATATTGTCATCGGGACCCAAATTCTTGCAAAGGGTCATCATTTTCCAAATCTGACCTTGGTTGGTGTGGTCGATGCAGATATGGGATTGTTCGGTACAGATTTTCGTGCCGCTGAACATACTTTTCAACAGTTGTTCCAAGTCGCGGGTCGTGCGGGTCGCGGGAAAATCCCAGGTCATGTACTGTTGCAAACATATCAACCAACGCATCCAGTTTTACAGGCCATTTGTGCGGGCAATCGCGATGAATTTTTGCGTGCCGATATGGATGCGCGCTGCGCCGCAAAAATGCCACCGTTTGGGCAGTTGGTTGCACTGATTATAGAATCAAAAAAAGAAAATACATTGAAAAAATTTTGCGATGAATTGGCGCGTGTTAAACCGAATGCCAGTGGCGTTCGCATAATGGGTCCGGTAATGGCGCAACTGTACCAAGTGCGCGGGCTTTTCAGAATGCGTTTTTTGGTTGCAGGCGATGAAAAGGCATTATTGCAACCATTGGTTAAAATGTGGCTGTCGCGCGTTAAAGTGCCGGCAAATATACGTGTAAAAATAGATGTGAACCCACAGAATTTTATGTGATAAACTAAACCACTTCGGTCACTGCGCGTAGCGCGCCATCGCGAGACAATTGCACAACGCGAATTTTCTTTTTCATTTCTTCAATCAGTTCTGCGCGGTCATAGGCGGGTTGGGTGTGCAAAATTCTGTCGGCAAAGGCGGCGTATGCGGCCTCGGCGCTTTCGGCATGAATGGTTGTATAGAAATGTTCGTGTCCAGTCCCAAGCATTTCCCAAAGTACCGATGCATTATCGGTTGAAATTTCCCCACCAATTATAACATCTGGTGTCATACGAACAACCAAATCCAGCAATCGCGCATAATTAAAATCGTTTGTTTGTTCGGTACGCGACAGAACAAAGTGCACACGATTTTTTTGCGGAACGCGAATTTCACGTGCGTCTTCGACGGTTATTACACGGCTGTTTTGGTCAATCAGTGTCAGCATATGATTTAAAAAGGTTGTTTTTCCCGTTGCGGTTGCACCGCTTATCAAAATAGGACTGCCGTCATTGATGGCGGACATAAGTCTGTCATATGGGTCATCAGGCCGATTCGTTTCACGAGGCTTAACCTTCATCAATTTTTCGCCGCGTTTCAAATGATAGTTTTCAAAAGATGTTTCGGCAACGCCGCCGCCGCGGATGTTCAATGCAACGCCACCAGTAATATCACGTTCATCATATTGAACGTTGGGACCTGCGATGGCACTGAAACGATGATTGCCAGGAAGCGTCGCATAAACCACCGGAATACCGTGTATCGGGTCAAAAGGGCGTTCGTATATATTCGCGACGGTATGAATCAAATCAACCAGATACTGCTGGGTCAGCGCGGGCGCATCGTATGCAACCCAAGGTACGCGCGCACCGTGCAGGCGCATCCATACTTCACCCGCGTGATTTATCGCAATTTCTTCCACAAAAGATGGGCGATAAAAGTCCGAAAGTGGTTTTAATAAAGATTCTAATACTACATTCGCCATTAATTTTATTTTATCATAAATCCTTGCTTGAATCAAAACGGTTTATTTGATAAAATTAAAAAAAAGAGAGAAAAAATGAAGAAACTATTTTTATGTTTTTTAGGCCTGGCCTTGGCGGCGTGCGCCAATGATGTACCGTATGATGCAGACGATTTTGCAAATGGTGGTGATACTGCGCCACTCTATAATGAACGTACAAGTACGTTTATGCAGGGTGAAAATCAGTATTCTGAAATTGCATCGTATCGTCCAAAAACCGATTTGGAAAAAGAAAAAATGGACAAGCGTTGGAATACGTCGCGTATGGAGACGCGTTGGCAAGAATATCGTGGCGCAATGGTGCGGGTCCAGATTTTATTGGGAAACAGCGATTTGCGAGAAATGCGTCTGCGCCTTGTGCAGAATGCCGATGGTATGGATATAGACGGCGATATTCACAGTGTTTTGTCCAAAGTTGCAGATTTTGAAATGAAACGTGTCTGCGGGCGGAATGCAGAAAACATTGTGATGGTTTATGACAATCCTTCGTTTGATGTGATGCGCCCGACACCTTTCTTTGACTATCGCATAGAGGCCGAAGGCGCGACAATGCGCGAATACGGTTTTCGTTGTATTTATAAATAGTAAAACTTAAATAAAAGGATAAAAAATGAAAAAGACTTTTGGTGTTTTGGGCTTGGTTGCTGCGCTTGGGTGTTCTGCGTGTAATGCAAACGATTCGGTTGCACAAAATGGTGATACGGTTATTATAAATTTTGCGGGTTTCCTGGATGGCGTACAATTCCCAGGTGGAACCGCAGAATCTTATCCATTGGTACTGGGCAGTGGTCAGTTCGTTCCTGGGTTTGAAGAACAACTGGTTGGTATGGCCAAGGGCGAAGAACGCGATATCAATATCACTTTTCCAAAGCAATATGTACCAGACTTGGCCGGCAAAGATGTTATATTCAAGGTCAAGGTTGTTGACATTGTAAAAAAATAACAGTTATGACACAAAACAAAAACCGCCAATCGGCGGTTTTTTGTTATCTGTGCTTGTCACGCAAAATGTATGGTCCTGGGCCTTTGGCATTAAGCCTAAGCGAAAGTCGATTGTCCGCGTCCAATGCGTCCATCGCAAGGTCTATAATATCTTCAACGGTTCTTACACGACGCGCAGGAATTGTTTTGATATTTAATCCCAAATCTTCCCATAAGTTGATAATCAAACTTAACATACCAAGTGAAGTTATCTCGATATCATGTCCTAAAACACTGCGGCGATTCGATGCCAGTTCTTTGCTGGTGCCAAAGGCCCGCATAATATTTTTTGTAACAATATCTATAACTTCTTGTATCGTAAAACTTTTCATCGTTTAATCCCGTTATTTCTTTTTTATACCATATAACTTGTAATGAAAAAGTGTTTTTAATTCTTTAGCTGTTGTGACAGATTTCAAATCTTGCACAGGCAATTCCAGCGTAAGAATCTGTTTTACATTTCTTTTCAGTGCCTTGGCGTCTGGCGACATTTTGATTATGTTGGCCAGCAAAGTCGGATACAGCTGAAATATCTTATCAAACTTTTGAATTGTTTGCAAAGCTTCGGGATCCAGTTTTAATCTATAATGCTGTCTCAATTCTTGTTTTACGCATTCTTTTAATTCTGCAACTGTCTTGACCGCCATGCGTTGGGTTTTGCGGTCGTATGCGAGTTTAGCAGGCAGACAAAACGTCTCGCTAAGAACAAGGCATAACTGTATAACAGTTGGAAAATTCAATTGTGTTAAATTTTCTGTTTTGTCCGACACAAGCGAGCCCATACGCGCAAAAATATCGTCTATTTTGCTTTCGACTTCTTGTTCGGTAAATATTTTTTGCCCTATCATCATTATACATAATCCTTTGTATGTTGCTTAATATAATATAAACAAAAAATGAAAAATGTCAAGTTTTTATTCGTCAACGGCCATAATAAATATGCCACGGTCATTGGCGGTTTTGATAACCAAATCTTTATCGACAACAAAGCAGGTTTTGGTGTTCACAACAATGCCGTTTAGTCTTGCGTCCGCCACCGCGTTCACAGTATCGACGCCAATCGCAGGTATATCAATGCGCAAATCTTGCCCTGGCTTGGTCATCTTGGCAAACACGCCGCCGCGTTTTTTGTTGTTCGCGCGCATTTCAACAACGCGGTTCAGCATACGCGCGGTACCTTCGGCGGCCTCGACCGCCAAAACTTGCTTGTCAACAACGACAGATGCACCAATATCGGCGGCGCCAATGGTGTGTGAAACCTCTATGGCGCGGGCAATAATTTTTTCATCTGCGCGCGTTGGGCGTTTTTTGGTCAGCACCCCCGCGCGTTCAAAGGTCAGTTCAGGTGCCAAATCTTGTGCCGCCACAACATGAAAGCCCGCGTTAGTCATAATATTATTTAATGCAACCGCCATAGAATCATACCCCCGTTGGTTTTTTAGTATTTTAAAAAGTGCAAACAATGTCCACAAATCTGGGCGCAGGTCCGACAAATTTGGATGTCCAATTGCGCCAACAAATATAACGTCTTTTATGCCCAGCCTACGCGCGGCATGAATTGCGCGGCCCGCCCCGCCGATACGAATAACCAGGTCGGGATTCAACGCCGGGTCATAAAAATTTTTAAGTCCGATAACAAATGTCTCATACCCACGTGCACGCAAAGCGTCGCGGACCAAGAAGGGCAATCGTAATGCCCCAGAAACAATCGCTATCTTTTTTTTATCGTTT
This sequence comes from Candidatus Enterousia sp., assembly GCA_045652565.1. Lineage (GTDB taxonomy): Bacteria > Pseudomonadota > Alphaproteobacteria > Rs-D84 > Rs-D84 > Enterousia. Next base: position 6,216 of record JAZRUN010000055.1, read on the forward strand.
TTCTTCATATGTTTAATGATACGCGCAAATCGCCCTGGAATCAAGTTTGTTTTTGTGCTAGCATAGTTGTAAAAGGAATAAAAATGAAAACTTGTCCGTTATTTGGCGTATGTGGTGGGTGCAAATATGACTTTGCGTCGCCCGATTATCGCACTGAAAAAATTAAACAAATCATCGATTGGAAACTAAGTGCGGAACCTTTTTGGACCGCTGTCGGTTGTCGTCGTCGCGCAGATTTCTGTTTTGCCGGTGGCGCGTTTGGTTTCTATGCGCGCGCATCCAAAGATGTTGTACCGATTAAAAATTGCCCGAATTTGGTACCAGAAATAAATGCGATATTGCCAGGGATTGCGGCACTGCCTTGGGTGGGCACAGGTTCTGCGCTTTTGACACTGTGTGACAACGGATTGGATTTGACGGTGACCGCGGATGTTCCTTATTTTAGCGCAGAATTTAAACGTGCAGCAGAAAAATTAAACCTGTTGCGTGTGACTTGGAATGGCGCGACAGTTATGCAAACGGCACAGCCGAAAATCAAGTTCGGCGATAAATTGATAGACTATCCATCTGGCGCATTTTTACAGCCGACGGTACAAAGCGAAACCGCAATGCGTGATTTTGTTGTGCGGCATACAGCGGGCGCGCGTCGCGTGCTTGATTTATTTTGCGGACTTGGGAATTTTACATTTGCGACAGGGGCCGCAGGGTTTGATGTCGCGGGCACAGGTGTAAAACGCGATTTATTTAAAAGACCGATTTTGGCAAAGAATCTTGATAACCATGATGCCGTGATTATGGATCCGCCACGTGCAGGTGCCTACGCGCAAACACGCGAATTGGCACGTTCAAATGTGCCGAAAATTGTCTATGTGTCCTGTAATCCTCAAACCTTGCGTCGGGATGCGGACGTTTTGACAGGGGCGGGTTATCAAATGACCGAATGCGTGGCCTTTGACCAGTTTGTTGGCAGTGAACATTGGGAAATCGCCGTCGTATTCCAGAAATAATCGCTAAAACCAAAAAAACACCGCCGTTGCCGGCGGTATTTCCGAATGCCCCGAAAGGAAGGAAAGGAGAAAAAGAAATGGGCATTCTAAACTTTGCTTTGGGGTCCAAAGTCCAGGGGAGAGAGAATGTAGGAGGGGGTCTGGAATCTTTGGGCCCCGCGAACGCTTTCGCATTCGATCAAAAGGATTTTTCCTTTCGACAGGGTAAAATATAATACCATAAAAACAGTTTGTCAAGTACTTTTGTCAAAAAAATTTTTGGACAATAAAAAATCTCGGTTTTCCTAGGAAATTGTGCTTGTTGCCGATGGGCGCAGAGGCGAATAAAATTCAATTACAGAAAAAAATTTACATATCAAGGGGGCAAATATGACACATGATGATGTTTGGCGCGCGATAGAGCGATTCGCATTGGAACACGGTATGTCGTGTTCTGGATTAGCCCGTTGCAGTGGTCTGGATCCAACGACTTTTAATAAAAGCAAGCGTTGGACCAAGGAAGGTCAGCCGCGTTGGCCTTCGACAAACAGTATTTCTAAAATTTTATCGTCCACCGGCGCATCCATCCAAGATTTTACCAAGTTTATTGATAATCCTGGGCAAAAACGCGCCTGACCGGTTGTCTTTGGTGTTCACAGCCCCCACCCGATGCAGTTTTGTGTAGGGTTCTTTTTTGTTGGACAGCGCGCAAACAATATATTATTCTTTACGTATGTTGTCTGGTATCCGTATTTTTACATCCGACTCAGTGTGGCATTCTGTGCTTGCTGATTTTAATGCAATAATGGTTGATGACGTATTCGGGGCGGATTTAGATTTTGATTCGCTGGATTTGGTTTTGCCTGTGACCCCATTGGAATTAAAAACCGCGATAATAAATGCGACAG
>JAZRUN010000056.1:0-8511 GCA_045652565.1 Candidatus Enterousia sp.
AAATTATGTCGGATATAAAAGAAAAAATTTTTCAAGAATTGGCAAAATTAGAGGAAAATGTCGCGCGTTTGCGCGCAACCGCCATAAATGCGGGCAAACAGACGGACCTTGAGGTTGCGATTTTAACCGAACAGGTCAAAAAATTGCGCGATAAAAACGCCCACGCAACAGAACTAATTGACCAAACGGTCGGAATATTAAAGAAGTTAAAATGAGTGTTGTATCAATCCCTATTGTGAATAAAAACTATCCTATGGGCTGTGAAGACGGCCAAGAGGCGCGTTTGATTGAACTTGGTAAAATGGTTGATGCCCGCGCGCGTGAGATTTTGGATAAAATCGGGCCACTGCCTGAAAATTCGTTGCTTGCAACGGTCTGTATTGTTTTGGCGGATGAACTGCATAATCGTCCAACCCCAAGTGTCAGTGATGCCGATTTACAGGAAATTTTGGCGCGCATCCGCGAAATAAAAAACAAGATTGGACAGTAAATCGCGCTTTTTTTGGTTGTTATTTTTTTTCAAATGTTCTAATTTTAGGTTGCTATGGTAAAAGAAATACAGGAAAGAATTGATTCACAACAGTTGGCGGACGCACTGTCCAGCCGTTATCTGTCTTACGCGGTAAGTACGATTGTGTCGCGTGCACTGCCCGATGTTCGTGATGGGCTGAAACCTGTTCATCGGCGCATTTTGTATTCTATGTTGCGGCAAAAACTGTCGCCGAATGCCGCTTTTCGTAAGTGTGCAACGGTTGTTGGTGACGTACTTGGGCATTATCACCCGCACGGCGATTCGTCTGTGTATGATGCGATGGTCAGGTTGGCCCAAGATTTTTCCGTACGATACCCATTGATTGATGGTCAGGGAAACTTTGGAAACATTGACGGTGACCCCCAGGCGGCATACCGCTATACAGAATCCAAAATGACCGAAGCCGCTATGCTGATTATGGAAGGCATCGACGAAGACAGTGTCGATATGATGCCAAACTTTGATGGCACAACGGTTGAACCTGTGGTTATGCCGGGCGCATTCCCAAATCTGCTTGCCAATGGCGGTATGGGTATTGCTGTCGGCATGGCGACAAACATTCCAACCCACAACGTGGCCGAGGTTTGCGATGCATTGACCCTTATGGTGGACAAGCCTGAATCAACCACCGCCCAAATAATGAAAAAGATGGTTGGCCCCGACTTTCCAACGGGTGGTATTTTGGTTGATGACTTTGAAACGATTGTAAAAAATTACGAAACAGGTAAAGGTGCATTCAGGATTCGTGCCCGCTGGACGGTGGAAGAATTGGACCGCGGCGGGTACCAGGTTGTAATTACCGAAATCCCGTACGGTATCATTAAATCTAAATTGGTAGAACAAATTGGCGAACTGGTTGACGCGAAAAAATTGCCGTTGGTTGACGATATTGTCGATGAATCAACAACCGATGTGCGCATTGTTATAACACCGAAATCGCGGAATGTTCCTGCGGATAAAATGATGGCGCACTTGTTTGCGATGACCGATTTGGAATACCGATTCAATATGAATTTTAATGTTATTGATTCCAACGGCGCGCCGCGTGTTATGGGCATTCGCGATGTGTTGCTGGAATTTATCGCACACCAAAAGAATGTTTTGTGTCGCCGGTCACGTTGGCGTTTGTCGAACATTGAACGCAGGCTTGAAATCCTTGGCGGGCTTTTGGTTGTGTATTTGAATCTGGACCGCGTTATCGAAATTATACGCACCGAAGACGACCCAAAGGCCGTATTGATGGCGGAATTCAGTCTGTCGGAAATTCAGGTAGAATCTATTTTGAACACGCGTCTGCGTGCGCTGCGTAAATTGGAAGAAATGGAAATTCGGCGCGAAGATAAAGAACTGCGCGCGGAACGCGAACAACTTAACGCACTGTTGGCGGACACTGAAATTCAGAACAATCAAATCAAGGCTTGGTTCGCAGATATTAAAAAACAGTTTGATAAAAAGACCGCTCTTGGCCGTCGGCGTACAACTTGGGATGTGCAAACAGAAGACATTGTCGTCAATGCCGAAGAATTTATTGAAAAAGAACCGCTTACCGTTATCTTGTCCTCGATGGGGTGGATTCGTGCGGCGCGCGGGCATATTGACCTGAATGCGCTTGATTTAAAATTCAAAGAAGGCGACGAATTGCAATTTGCGTTCCACGCGATGTCCACAGATAAAATCAATCTGTTCGGATCATCTGGGCGGATGTTCACACTGGCCGCGAACGATTTACCATCGGCGCGCGGTTTTGGTGAATCTGTGCGTATGATGGCGGACATTGGTGCCGAAGAAAATATAGTTGGTGCATTTGCATTGGATACGACGGCAAAATATTTACTGGTGTCGCGGCACGGGAACGGTTTTATAGTTTCTGGTGAAAATTGTGTGGCACAAACGCGCAACGGGAAACAGGTTATGAATACAGACGATAAAAATCCTGCTATATTCTGTGTGCGCGTCACGGGCGATATGGTCGCGATGTCCGGTTCGAATGACAAATTGTTGATATTCGCGGCAAATGAAATTCCTGAAATGGTTCGTGGCAAAGGCGTGATTTTGCAGAAGTACAACGCCGAAAGAACATACGTTTTGGATGTAATGTTCTTTGATAAGGCGGATGGTTTCGGATGGACAACTGGGCGTGGTACAACAAAACTGGATGATTGGAATCTGTGGGTTGCGCGCCGTGCATCCCAAGGGCACACTATTCCGGTTGGCTTTCCGCGCAGTGGAAAATTTGGTAAGTAAAACAACAACAAAAGGAGAAAAAATATGAAAAATTTAGTATTTGCAGGATTTGCTGCGGCAATCTTGGCGGGTTGCAATTCAAACGAAACGTATGTCTTGGACGCAAAATGTGAACGTGTCGCTTCTGGCACAAAAACATTCGTGGTTAAATGCCCGATTACCGAAAAATTGGCGGAGATTCAGGCCAAAGAACCAGAATACCTGTTTATTGGTGATACAAAATACGTTGACGAGATTCCATTGTATGCGGCGGACCCAGAACACGTGTATGTAGAGGTTAATCCAAATGCCAGCAACGGGAATCAGCCAATCTATCGTGTAATGATAAAGATGCCAAACATTGAAACAGGGGCTTACGCGGTTATGGCATTCGAAGAAAATAAATAATTTTTTTGAATATTGAACATAAACACATCGGCATTTGCCGGTGTGTTTTGCTTTTTGGGACATAAAAGCGTCGTTTTTTGCGGCTTTTTTGGACAGGTGTGTGCACCATAAGCTTTGGTTTCTGTGGCCTGTGGCGTTTTTACCAGGGCGATTTAAAGGTACCTTTAAATCAACCTATTTTTTTAAAAATTTTGAAATTAAAAAATCCCAGAAATCTGGGATTTTTTGTCTTTGGATTTTTGTGAAATGGAATCGGTCATAAAGGTACCTTTGTGTCACACTTTTTCTTGTAGGCGAACCGATTCGTCTGCAGTTTGATTAATCAAATTAACCAAAGGAAAGAGTAATGAAAAAACATTTAATCTTAACTTCATTGGTCGCAATCAGTGTGGCGGGCGGGGCGCACGCTGCAACAGATGTGACCTTTGGCGGCGATTATCATTTAGCAGATAACACCGTTGCGAATGTTGCAACAGACCTTAGTGGTGCGGCATATCAATATACGTACCAGGACAGTGCTGGCGCGACACAGACGCATCAATATAATGCGGGTCCAACTTTGTCGGATTTTACATATACAGACAAAGACGGTAATGCGGCGAACCTGTCAGGTGGAACACCAAGTCAGGGCGATTATACTAGTACAACCGCGGCCGACGGAACAACTGTGACCACAACGCAAGACATTGTATCTGGCGTAACGGTTTCCAAGGCTAATTATTCTTATGTTGGCGGCGACGGCGCAAAAGTTCAACTTGGCAGCACACCACGCGATATGACCGAAACGGTGAATATGGATTCAACATATGCATCGGGTCACAGCATCGATGTCACTAATGGTACTGCCACTGGCACAATCAGTGGTGCCTGGTACACTTATACCGCAGAAAGTGGTTCTGTTTATCATTTATCTGATGATGGTACAAAATTGTTGGATGTTGATGGTATAGACCAAGCTCCAACCGAAGGGCCACTGGTGGCAGTATTTAGTGCAATGCGAGCGGCATATGATGCGGACACCTACGCAGTTGCGACAGCGGTGACAACAACCCACGATAATTATGCAGCCGAAACAACAAACTTTGATTTGGCAAATAACGCATTCACGGCCGATACATCAACTGTTGCGACTTTGGATGCACGTTATGGTACATTGGTGACAGCACAAAACCTGTTGGCAACCGCCCAAGCAAATCAAAGCGTCGCCCAAGAAGCATATAATGCAGACGATGTTTTACAGACCGCGGCACGTGCAGTATTTGATTCTCCTATTGAAACAACAATTACTGATGGTGCAAATGATGCGATTGATGCATCTGTGGCGGGCGGTTCAATCAAAACTGCGGTTGACGGCGCCGAACAAAACGCAAAAGATTATGCAGATAGTCTTGCAGACAATTATGATGCAGCAGGTGCGGCAGGCACAGCCGAAGCCAATGCGAAAGCGTATGCGGACGGATTGGATGCGGCGGTTCGCACAGACTTTGCGGCGGCGGACAGCGCATTGCAAAGCAATATTGATGCAGAAGCAACCGCACGTGAAAATGCAGATACGTTGATTCGTGCAGATTTTGCGGCGGCAGACAGCGCGTTGCAAACAGCAATCAATAATGAAATTGCGCGTGCAACCGCAGTAGAAGATGCGTTGCGTTCGGAATTTGCAGCGGCGGATGCATTAACACTGAAAAGCGCAAATGCATACACAGACAAAAAGGTATCCGATTTAGAAGACAATATGTCTGCGGGTATCGCAAGTTCAACGGCACTTTCATCCGTTGCGGTGTCCGGCGTTCGTGCCGGCGAAGTGTCGATTGGAGGCGGATATGGCTATTATAACAGCAAATCCGCTTTTGCACTGGGCATGGCAATGGGATTGACGAACAATTTGTCAATCAATGCCGGTGCAGGTCTAGGTGCGAACGGTGATAATATTGCCTTTCGTGCCGGCGCAAATTACAAGTTTAAATTGTTTTAAACTGTAATTTTGCGTTCTTTTCACCAAAAATTAACCCAAAAAAACCAGCGAGTAATCGCTGGTTTAATTTATATCTGAACCGCAATAAATTAATGACCGGACTTTTCTTGTATTTGGCGATTTAATTCATATATTTGTTGCTTGTTTGCGGTATAGCGTTGTCGAATAGATGCAAATTCTGGAATTTCAAAATTTGGTTCGTCTTCGGCGGTAAAGGCATTTGCATACGCATCAAAATAATTTTGCAATGTTTTTTGACGCGCCGCATCCGTAAAGCCTTCAATGCGTTCAGAATTGTACACTATGCCGAATTTTGCTAAATCCGAACTGGAAACATCCGTAATGTAGATAATTGATTCAAAAGTCACCAATGGTGTTTTTGTATTCAACGGCATAATTTCTGTCGCAATATTATTCAGCAATGTGTCTGAATCATCATTCTGCGCCATCATCGCAAGATGCGTGTTCATAAGTTTGTTTAATTTTGCAATTTCTGTTTTATTAAAAAATCGCCCAAGTGTATATTGCTTATCAATCCGCGCAGCATATTTTTCTGCAACACTATCTTGCATTGCCGCATTCGCAAATTGGAGCGAATCTATCTTGTGACGTATAATGCCAAGCTCTGGATTTGGTGTGTTTTGTACAGGTTGCAACTTTTGCAGAACGGGCGTTCGTATTGTGTCGATGGTGTACGTACGTTGTTCTTGGACATTTTGCGCACGGGGGCTATATTGGGCGGCTTTCGAACGCGTCGAAATCCTTTGCCCAATTATTATCCCAACAACCAATGCTGCAATCAAAGATGCATAATATGCAGAATTGCAATAAAACTTATACTTAAAGTATTTTTTCTTGTTCATACAATCTCTTTCTTTACAGCAACTTGCCCATCGCGACGGCGGTATCACTCATACGGTTAGAAAAACCCCATTCGTTATCGTACCACGCTGTCACGTGAACTAAGTTTTCATCCACTACGTGTGTTTGGGTTGCATCAAATATTGAACTGTGCGCATCGTGCGTAAAGTCCACAGATACAAGTGGTAATTCATTATAGCCGAATGTCTTGGATTCTGCTGCACGCATCGCAGCATTGACCGCGTCAACGGTTGCGGCTTTTTCGGTATTTACAACCAATTCAACAACCGAAACATCTGGGGTTGGAACGCGAATTGCGATGCCATCCAGTTTGCCTGCAACATTCGGTAAAACCAAGCCTATGGCTTTTGCGGCACCGGTGCTGGTCGGAATCATAGACATTGCCGCCGCACGCGCACGACGTGGGTCTTTGTGATTTTTATCCAACAGTTGCTGGTCGCCAGTATAGGCGTGAACCGTTGTCATCCATCCTGATTTTATACCAAATTTTTCGTCCAAAACCTTTGCGACTGGCGCAAGGCAATTCGTTGTGCACGATGCATTTGAAACAATTATATCGTTTGCTGTCAATGTGTCTTGATTTACACCAAAGACGATGGTTTTGTCTGCGCCGGCGGACGGTGCCGAAACCAAAACGCGTTTTGCGCCACAATCAATATGAACGCGTGCTTTGTCCGCCGCAGTGAACAAGCCTGTGCATTCCATAACTATATCGATTCCCATTTCACCCCATGGCAATTTTGTTGGGTCTTTTTCTGCCAAACATTTTATCCGTTGATTCCCCACAACAATTGTGTCGCCTTCTAATTTCACATCCATTGGCAATTTTCCGTGGACAGAATCATATTGTAATAAATAGGCATTTTGTTCCGCCGGCGCAAGGTCATTTACCGCCACAAATTCAATATCATCACGTCCAGATTCCAATGCGGCGCGCAAAACCAAACGGCCAATACGGCCAAAACCATTTATAGCAACTTTTATTTTTGACATATTTTTTCCTTTTTGTTGTTTTTTCTTTTTATCCAAACCGGCATTGTAGCACTATAAAATCAATTTGCAAGGTGGACTTGAATTTGCGTCATCGGGCGGTATAATAAGGATATGGTTAAACATCAGGCATACATTATTACTGGTCCGACTGCATCTGGGAAATCTGGATTTGCACATATGTTGGCGCGCAAAATTGGCGGAACAATCATAAACTGCGACAGCGTGCAAATCTATCGCGGCATAGAAAATATCTCTGCTTCGCCTTTTGCCGGTCGTGAAATTACAGATGAAATAGATGGCGTGCCATACAGGTTGTTTTCCATATTGCCACTTTCAAAACAAATTAGTGTTGCAGATTACATCAAACTGGCACATACGGAATATGTCGCTGCGATTAGGGCAGGGCGCATACCAATCTTTGTTGGGGGCACAGGATACTATGTAAATGGTCTGGTGAATGGCATCGCAGAAATTCCAGAAATTTCAGAATCTGTGCGTTTACGCGCACGCGAAATGGTTGCGCGTGATATTGCCGCGGCAAAAAAAATGGTGCCAAGTTTATCCGCAACCGACCCACAACGCGTTGCGCGCGCACTGGAGGTGTTTTTGCAAACAGGTCGGCATTTGACCGAATGGTGGCAAGAACCAAAGCAGGGCGCAATTACACCAACCCCGTTTAAAATCCTTATAAATCCACCGATTGAGGTTTTACGTGAACGTGTTGCAAGCCGCATTCCAGATATGATTTCTGGGGGCGCAAAATTGGAAGTTCAATCGATGTTAGATAATAATTTCGATTTGCGTCGCGCCATCGGTGCCGAACAAATTGCCGCATTTTTGCGTGGGACTTTGTCGTGCGATGACGCAATTAGTCAGTGGATAACTAAAACGAATCAATATGCTAAACGTCAAAGAACCTGGTTCAAAACACAGTTTGATGCTGACCTAACCCTTGACCATATTCCTGGTCAAGACGATATAGATTTAGTGGTGTGATTCTTTTACAAACTTTTCATATTCGGTGCGTATAACATCACCAATGCCCGATTTTTTAAGGGCTTTGGAAAACCTGGTGCAGTTTCTAAACTCGTTTTCCAAGCGCCCCCAGCCCGCATATTCCCAATCTATTATTCCGATTATGCGCATTGTTTTTGGGTTTACAATCACATTGTTGCAAATGTCATTGTGGTTCCATCCATCGCCATCGCCAGTACGTAAATCTTGGATTTCAGTGGGGCGTGCATTATGAATTTTATATATAAATTCTGCAATTTGACGACCCAAAGTATTGCGATATTTAGAAATTTTTGTGGAATTAAAATAGTTCAAATTGCGCCCACGAATAAATTTATATTTATAAAATATATAGTCATCAATCCGAATAATTTCGATTTGTAAAATTTCCAGTGGCGAAAAAGCGCGCAATGCGTCGGTTATACGTTTTTCCCGCACAATTTTTTCGTTTGGGGTGTTGGTATCGATTTTTTTCCTGACCTTG
>JAZRUN010000057.1:0-13205 GCA_045652565.1 Candidatus Enterousia sp.
GTCGAACAGCAAGCTTGAAATACAATAAGAATGCCCAGGATGCGACAGGAACAACGTCGAATACGACGGATACGCAGTACTATAATGCAGGCGCACCAAAGGACGAGGCGATAGAATTGACTATGACGTTGGCGAATAATAACTTTACGCGTACGGGCTATACGTTTAGTAATTGGGCGGCAGGGTCTGAGAGTGGCACACCGTATGATGGGGGGGATTCGTTCACCTTCCCGAATATAACCTGGAGCAGTGGTTCAACATATAATATGTATGCGAACTGGGAAGCTGTGGACTATGTGATGCAATATACGTGCAGTGATGGTGAAGAAGGCTATTCATATTCATCCACGGCACCGGCATCCCAGATTGCACATTATTTACAGGTGGCACCAATTGGGCAAAATGTTGTATTACCGGCCGCAAATTCATGCAGCAAGATTTATGGCACCCAGGGTTCGTCCGATTATTGCGCCGATTGCTTTACGTTGACTGGCTGGACTGTTGATGCGGAATGGAAAGCTCTGGTTCCACAGGCACCACCTCTGCATGCGGTTGGCGGCACGATTCCAAATTGGGGAAAAACGAATAATGTCAACTGGTGCCGCGTGGGTGATATTAACAGTGATTGGGGCAGTACAAACATTGGTATGTGTGGCAATGGGTTAAATGGTGCAACATTTATGTTGATACCGAAATACGAGCCAAAAAGCTATACTATATCATATATGTATGCGCGCAGCACCGGCGAAACCGGAAATCGTCCGGGCGGCTATACATACACTGTGGGCGCACCGATTAGTGGTGCCGATATGACGTTGGCAAATGGAAAATTGGATGGTTGGTGCAAAGACGATGCGACATTGACGAATAACTGTACAGATGGCACAGAAACATCGGTTGGTTTGCGTGATTATGGTAATCATACATATTATGCAAAATGGTCCTGTGACCCGGGTTATGAATTATCATATAATGAAAATGATGAACCGGTTTGTTCGCCGATTTCGATAACATGCGCCGCGGGTTATTATTTGCCAGAACAATCTGTGCAGTGCGCGGCATGTTTGGCGGGGAAATATTGTTTGGGTGGCACATGGACATACGACGGTCAGGCAAAGGGCATCGACGGTAATGTAAATGCCGGCTATTATGCGGTTAGTGGTTGCAAGGTTGCAACGCCGTCAACATCCGCAGACTATATTGATGGCGGGGAATGCGCGCCATGTGGTGCAAATTGGACCAGTGATGCCGGTGCAACCACGCATAATGCGTGTTATAGAAATGTTGTATTGAACAAGAACGGTATGAGTGGTACTTTGACATTACCCAGTAATTCTGGCTGTAAAAGCCTTGCGGGTACCACTGATACAACAAGTGATACTTTGACAATATTTTATAACAAAAAATGCAAATTGCCTACAACCGTATTGTCGGGAACGGCAACGGGCACAACATATACCAGCACAGGCAGCTGGGCCACAGGCCCCAATGCGTCATCGGGATTTGTGACGTCGATAACAACAACCAGTACATCCGCAACAATAACCAGATATGCAGGCAAGAAATATACATGTGCTCCGTCATATTACCTTGCCGCAAAAACAAATGGGGCGTGCAGTTTGTGTACGGACGGCAACTATTGCGAAGGCGTGACCGATGTTTATTACAGCAACGACGATCAAGGTTTATCGCCTTGTCCGGCCGGTTATTTGGTTGGTGGTACGGGACTTAGTGCACAAAACCAATGCAAAACATCATGTGGTGCTGGGCAATGCCTGCCAACGGCAATGGGGCAATGTCAAAATGTCGGCGCGGGAAATTGGTCCGCCGGTGGATTGGTTGCGTATGGTTCCACACTTGCGTGTAATATGTGTCCAACGGGACTTACCACCATAGGTCATGGTGCCGGCGCAGATGAAGAGTGTGACTGTGGGCGTATATTACATGCCGGCAAAGATCATATGTATCTGCGCATTTGCCCAAAGACGCGGCCATCGTTGAATGTTTTGATTGGGCAAGATATGTTCTATGGTAATATGTCTACTGGGGCGAAATATATGTCAGATAAAGTAGAGCATGAATTCAAGACGAAATATAATGGCACAACATATTCTGTGTATGATGACAGTGCATCAGAAGTTGTTGGTGGCATCGTCGATGTCGGTGGTGGTGGTAATAAAGAGTAATTGTGCCAGCCTGATCTTGGCATAGGCGGGTGGGGCCCGCCCTTCGGCGGGGTGACAAGGATGCGGCAGGGATGAAGAGATTCCGACTTTCGTCGGGATGACAATAAAAAACAGTAAAAGTAGAGTTAATAATCAAAGGGAATATGCTTGCTTGACAAAAAATATAATTTTGATATAATTACAGAAAGAACCAAACCAAAAGGATTTTAAATGAACAAAGGTAATATTGCGCCGGTGGCACTTGCGGCATCGGTTATTGCGTGGGCAATGTTGGCGGCGGCATGCAAAAAGGACCCAGTGGTACCAGAGCCCGCACCAAATCCAACCCCAACGGACACGATTAGCCCCGCACCGGGTGGCGATACAATTACGCCAACAGCCGGAAAAATTGCAGAGTTCTATTACGAGGGATCTGGTAAGTTTCCCCCATTGGATTCTATTCGCCGCTATGCATTTGATCCAACGTACGATAGTATATATATTTATTTTGGCGCGGGTGCACATGGTTGGACGCCAAGAGGTTTTCATATCGCGCGCGATAGTTTAAGGAAAAGATTCGATATTTCACCAAAAGTGCGAGGGGGTTGGGGGGTTATGCCACACCAGATTTTACCCGACCAAGATAGCACAAATATTGGTGTTTTAGGTATGATACGCAGTGACAGTACCTGGTATGTAAATCATCATTATTGGGTCTATCCGCTGCATAAAAATGCAAAATCTGTGATGCCGGCGCATTATGATGGCAACCGCGTATTAAAGGCGGGGCGTTCACGCTAATTAAACGGTGGATTCGTTAAAATTTAAAAGGCGATACGATTTGTATCGCTTTTTAAAATAACCCCGTTGTATTAATGGGTTATTTAATGATGTTCGCCCATCTTCTTCGACTTTTTTAATGCGGTGCATAATGATTCATATGCGACCTGGTATATGCGGGCGGAAAAAGTTCGCATATTCATAGAATCGGCAAAGTTTTTGGCAAAAACACCGGCGATATATTCCAGCTGGGCGGGTGATATTATGAAAACATCACTGGTTATATTGGCACTTGGTAATTGTTTTATTTGTTCTGGCATAAATTTTCTCCCTTGGCTGGCCTTGTTTATAAATTTATTTGTATTATATCATAAAGTGTCTTGACCGCAAGGCACAAAATTTGCTATACCAATATTTTGATAAAGATAAGGAAAACAGAATGGGTATAAATTTTATTCAAAAACTACTGGGGTCGGCAAACGACCGGTTGGTGAAATCTTATGATAAAACGGTTTCGCTGATAAATGATTTGGAACCAAAATATCACGCAATGTCTGATGCGGAACTGCGGGCGCAGACGGATGTGCTGCGCGAAAAACTGCGTGGTGGCGAAAAAGAAAAAAATGTTTTGCCAGATGCGTTCGCACTTGTGCGCGAGGCTTCTATTCGTACACTTGGGCTTCGCCATTTTAATGTTCAGTTGATTGGTGGTATGGTTTTGAATAACGGTCAAATTGCCGAAATGAAAACTGGCGAAGGAAAAACTTTGGTCGCCACATTGGCATTATATTTAAAGGCATTGTATGGCAAGGGCGCGCATTTGGTGACAGTGAATGACTATTTGGCATCGCGTGACGCGCGCTGGATGGGGCAAATTTATGAATTCTTGGGCTTGACGGTCGGCATTATTCAACATGATATGACCGATGAAGAACGCCGTGCAGCCTATGCGTGCGATATTACCTATGTCACAAATTCGGAACTTGGGTTTGATTATCTGCGCGATAATATGAAGTTTTCCAAAGGGCAACAGGTGTTGCGGCCATTGTTCTTTGGTATCGTTGACGAAGTGGATAGCATTTTAATCGATGAAGCGCGCACACCGCTGATTATTTCCGGACCGTCGGAAGATATTAGCGAACTGTATGCCAAGGTCGATGATGTTGTAAAACAACTGAAACCAGATGATTACAACAAAGATGAAAAAGACCGGCACGTGACACTGACCGAGGCGGGGGTGGATTCTGTGACAAAGTTGCTTGCGGCGGCAGGAATGTTGATTGGTGATAATTTATATGCGCCAGAAAACGCCGCACTGGTCATGCATATTCAACAGTCACTGTTGGCGCATCATTTGTTCCAGAAAAATGTGAACTATGTTGTGCGCGATGGCGAGGTTTTAATCGTAGATGAATTTACTGGGCGTGTTATGACAGGGCGCAGATTCGGTCGTGGCCTGCACCAGGCAATAGAAGCGAAAGAGCATGTACGTGTGCAACCAGAAAACCAGACTGTGTCCAGTATTTCGTATCAGAACTTGTTTAGGCTGTACGAAACATTGGCGGGTATGACTGGAACCGCGATGACCGAAGCCGCCGAGTTTGAAGAAATATATAAACTGCGCGTTGTATCGATTCCGACAAATAGACCCGTGGCACGCGTCGATCATCATGATGAAATTTATTTAAACAAGCAAGAAAAATATACCGCTATTATCAATCAAATAGATGAATGTCTTAAACGAAAGCAGCCGGTTTTAGTTGGCACAGTTTCTATTGAAAAATCAGAAGAATTGGCGGCGCTGGTTCGCGAAAAACTTGGTATAAATCCTGCAGTTTTGAATGCAAAACACCATGAATCAGAAGCCAAAATTGTGGCACAGGCGGGCGTGCCTGGCGCCGTCACGATTGCAACAAATATGGCGGGGCGCGGGACCGATATTAAACTTGGTGGTAATGCGGAAGATTTAATTGCCAACCTGGATAAAGATGCGCCCGATTTTGAAGCCAAGAAAAAAGAAATCTATGACACGATTGAAAAGAATAAAAAGATTGTTTTAGATGCGGGTGGTTTGTATGTGATTGGTACAGAGCGGCACGAATCGCGTCGCATTGATAATCAGTTGCGTGGCCGGTCTGGCCGTCAAGGTGACCCAGGTGATTCCAAATTCTTTTTGGCGCTGGATGATGATTTGATGCGTATCTTTGGGGCAACACGTTTGAGTGGCATGCTAACTACACTTGGCTTAAAGCCTGGTGAAGCAATAACACATCCATGGATAACCAAGGCACTGGAAAAAGCCCAAAAACGTGTGGAAGCCCGTTATTTCGAGGCGCGTAAAGAACTACTTAAATACCACGATGTTATGAATGAACAGCGTGGTGTGGTGTATAAACAGCGTGACGATTTGATGACCAGTGAAGATCTGTCTGGCCTTGCGAAAGAGATGATAGGCGATGTTGTAGAAATTATTTGCGAAAATAACATCCCAGAAAAAACGTTGCCTGCAAATTGGAATATCAGAGGCATTCACGATGCAATGGTCAGAATATTTGCACTGGATATCACCGACATTGAAAAATGGCAAAGTGATGATAATATCACGGAACGCAAAGCCTATGAAGTACTGATGGAATTGGCTATGCAGCGGTACCAACATCAGGCGGACAAATACGGTTCAGAAATGATGCAAACCGCTTCGCGGCAAATGATGCTTGGGGCATTAGATTCGGTGTGGAAACAGCATTTGCAGCAAATGGATTATTTGCAAACAGGCATCGGTTTACGTGGTTATGCGCAAAAGAATCCGCTGTATGAATATAAACGAGAGGCACTGGGCCTGTTCAAGAATACAATAAACAACTTCAAAATTATGTCTGTTGCATATATTTCCAGAATGGAGTTAACTCGTGCAGACGTGGATGCCACAGAAAAAAAGCATAATGAACACGACCAGGCATTAAACAACGCGGGTGAATCACGCAGGAATGCGCCCTGCCCCTGTGGTTCTGGTTTAAAGTACAAGCATTGTTGTGGAAAATTAAAGTAAAAAACGGTCCCCAACTATGGGGACTGTTTTTTTGATAAATATTTTCAAAATATGGCTTTACACGCGATTGATATTTTTGCTATGTTTTAGAACATGCAAGGACAATTTATTCATCTTCATACACACAGTCGCCTTTCTATTGGTGCAAGTACGTTAAAAGTAAAAAAAATTCCCGAACTTTGTGCGGCAAATGGTATGTTTGCGTGTGCGCTTACTGATACTAATATGATGTCCGGGTGTGCGGAATTTTCGGATGTTATGCCAGGCGCAAAGTTGCAACCTGTTATCGGTGTTGAATTGTCGTTTAATCATCATACGGCGGATCCAAAAATTTTACGGGATTCGTCGTTATCTAAAATTGTATTATTGGCACAAAATCACGATGGTTATTTAAACTTGTGTGAACTTAGTCGTGTTATGTATATGCGTGCCGACAATCATCATTTAGGCCCATACATAACCTTTGATGAGTTAGCGGCACATTCAGCAGGCGTGATTTGTTTGTCTGGGGCGCATAATGGGCCGCTGGGGATGGCGATTTTAAATACACAAAATTCTTTGGCGCGCGAATATGCGGCACATTTTGTTGAAATCTTTGGTGACAGATTTTATATTGAAATCCAACGGCATGGACTGGATACAGAAATCAAAACAGAACCTGAATTTTTGAAAATAGCAACCGAATTAAATATTCCGATTGTCGCAACCAATGATGTATGTTTTGCGCGGGACTCTGATTACGAAGCGGCGGATGCCTTGGGCTGTGTATTAAATCAAACAAAAGTTATTGACCCAGACAGACCGCGCAAATCGTCAGAGCAATACTTTAAAACGGCCGAAGAAATGTGCGAGTTATTTTCCGATTTGCCCGAAGCAATCGAAAATACAGTGAATATTGCGCATCGTTGTGCGTTTTTAGTGAACGTTCATGAAAAACCACTGTTGCCGCGGTTTGGTGATAACTTTGAAGCCGAATGCCAAATGTTGCGTGATAATACGATGAGTGGTTTAAAGGCCCGATTAAAACAACATGGCATAAAAGATACAGATGTATATTTTGAACAGGCCAATTATGAATTGGACGTTATCATCGGTATGGGCTTTCCTGGGTACTTTTTGATTGTTGCGGACTATATTGATTGGTGCAGAAAGCATGATATTTTGACTGGGCCTGGACGTGGTGCTGGTGCGGGTTCTATTGTTGCGTGGGCATTGGGCATCACACATGTTAACCCATTACAGTATGGATTGTTGTTCGAACGATTTTTAAATCCGGATCGTATTTCTATGCCTGATTTTGATGTGGATTTTGAACCGACAGGAATCGAGCAAGTTTTGGCATACATTTGTGACAAGTATGGGCACGATTCAGTTTGTCGAATTATTACATTCGGCAGTCTTCAGGCCCGCGGCGCGATTCGTGACGTTGGTCGCGTTTATGGAATGCCCTATTCCAAATCGGACAGGTTATCGAAAATGATACCAATGGATGCAAAAACATTAAAAGAAGCCGTTGATTCTTCGCGCGAAATTCAAGAAGTATTGCAAACAGATGAAGATATGGCCAAGGTTGTTTCTATTGCCGAAGAATTAGAAGGTGCATTCAGAAACCTGGGGCAACACGCGTGCGGGGTTGTTATTGGTGATAGACCTACAACCCAAATTGCGCCAGTTTATCGCGACCCAGCGAACCCTTTGCCATCGTGTCAATTTGATGGGCATTATTTGGAATCTGCGGGTCTTATAAAGTTTGACTTTTTGGGGTTGGAAACTTTGGTTGTGTTGAAATATGCAACAAAACTTATTCAAAAGACCCAGCAAATAAATATAAACCTTGATGATATTCCAACAGATGATAAACAGACTATTGCGTTGTGGCAATCAGGTATGACCGAAGGTATATTCCAATTTGATGCCCCGTTTGTTCAACAGACTTTGCGCAAAATGCACCCGACAAGTTTTTTGGAAATTTCTGCACTAAATGCGTTAAATCGCCCCGGGCCAATCGCGTTTATTCCACAATTTATTGCACGTATGCACGGCGAAGAAAAAATCGAATATGTTCACCCACGCGCGGAACCGATATTAAAAGAAACATACGGCATCATTGTTTATCAGGAACAGGTTATGCAACTGACGCGCGCATTGGCTGGCTTTACTCGTGGTGAATCGGACACTGTGCGCAAGGCAATGGGTAAAAAGAAACTTGAATTATTGGCCAAATTAGAGGTTAAATTTCTAGAGGGCTGTAAAAAAGAAGGTACGTTGGACGAAGTCGCCGCCAAGGACCTGTGGGAAAAGTTTAAAGAATTTGCAAAGTATGCATTTAATAAATCCCACGCGATTGCGTATTCTATTGTTGCAAATCAATGCGCATATTTAAAGGCGCATTTCCCCGCGGAATTTTTGGCTGCGTCTATGTCCAGCAATATGAACGATACCGACCAGTTGGCGTTGTTTGTAGATGACGCAAAATCAAACTTTGGCATTCAGATTGTTGCACCTGATATAAATAAAAGTGAATCATTGTTCACCGTTATTGACGGTAAAATAGTTTACGCGTTGGCCGCTATCAAAGGTGTAGGCGTTGCCGCAACAGATGCAATCATTGCAGAACGTGCCAAAGGACCATTTAAGAATATTACAGATTTTGCAAAACGTACTTCATCTATTATCAATAAAAGAATTTTGGAAGCATTTGCCAAGGTTGGTGCACTGGATTCAATCAATCCAAATCGCGCAGAAATATTTATGAATGCGGATACAATTTTATCTTATGCGGCAAAGTCAAAGGAGGGCGCGAATTCTTTGTCTCTGTTTGCAAATACGGTTGAAGACGATGTTGCCGAAGACAGATTGGCAAAAAATTTGGTTAAAACTGCGCCTTGGACATTTGGGCAAAAATTGGAAAATGAATTGTCCGCACTTGGGTTTTATATTTCGGCGCATCCACTGGATCAGTACAAACATTTGATATCAGAACATCATTTGATTACCAGTCAAAAACTTGCCGAAAGCCCAGATCGCACCAATGTTCGTATTGCGGCAAATGTGAATTCTTGGTCGCACAGAAAAACCAAGGCCGGCAAAGATATGTTGACCATCAACGCATCGGACAGTTTCGGCAATATTGATGCAGTTGCGTTTGGTGATGCTGTTCAAACTTTGTCCAGTATCGTGACAGCCGAAAATGAAGTCATCATTTCTGGCCGTGTTTCAAATCGTGATGACAGGGTTTCTGTGTTTGTTGATTCAATTATGCCGTTAAGTCAATGGGTCGCCCAGATTGCAAAAAAAATAACCCTTGATATTCATAATAAAAATATTTTGGCGGATGTTAAAAAAGCACTTGGTACCTTGGGCACGGGGAAAACGAAAGTTATGCTGAATTTATATTCGGGAGATAAAAAAACATCACTCGCATTGGGTGGTGGGGTCGAACTTGGCAAAACAACCGCAACAGATTTAGCGGCACTGGGGGTAAAGGTGGCGATAGAATGACAAAGCATATTCCTGTTTTATTAGACTCTGTGTTAAATGCGCTTGGCGACATTAGCGGACGACGCATCATCGACGCAACATTTGGTGCGGGCGGTTATTCGCGGGCTTTTCTGGATGCGGGCGCGTTTGTCACCGCATTTGACCGCGACCCAACTGTTGCGCCAGATGCATTTAGTTTATCGGATGAATTCGGCGAACATTTTAGATTTATAAACAAACCTTTTTCCACAATGGCGCAGCTGGATGAACAATTTGATGCAATAGTTTTTGATTTGGGGATTTCTTCTATGCAAATAGATAACCCCGCGCGCGGATTTTCATTCAGGTATGATGCGCCACTGGATATGCGAATGTCCAAAGAAGGGATGCCCGTGCGCGAGATGTTTAAGTCTTGGTCTGTGGACGATTTAACAAAAATTTTGCGCGACTATGGTGACATTAAACCGGCCAAGGCAATCGCAAGTGCGATAAAAGATGCCCTGCCCCAGACAACATTTGAATTAAAGAATTTAATTCACAATCCAAATGATGTTGCGCCTGTGTTTCAGGCCTTGCGTATTGCGTTAAATGATGAAATGGGGGAATTGCAACGCGCTTTGGCGGCCGTACCAAAATTGCTTGCCGATGGCGGTCGGTGTATTTGTGTCACATTTCATTCTGTGGAAGACAGAATTGTAAAAAACACTTTTCGTGATTGGACATCGCCACTGGGCGACCCCAGGATGCCGATGCTTAATCCCCCACAGTTTGAAACAATAAAAACTCAAACGCCCAGTTTGCAAGAGGTGCAAGACAATCCGCGGGCGCGCAGCGCACATATGCGGGGTGTGATAAAATCATGTTGACCCAGTGTGCAAAATTTTTGTAGTATTCAAGAACATAGAAAGAAAGGAAGTATTTAAATGAAGAAAAATTTGTTGTTTGGTTTTATTATTTCCGCCCTGTTTATTCAGGCGGCGGCGGCGGTATGCCCTGTGTGCACTGTTGCGGTTGGCGCGGGATTAGAAGGCGCGCGTTTACTCGGGGTTGATGATGTTATAACCGGAATTTGGGCGGGCGGTTTGACTTTGTCTTTGTTTTTTTGGACCGCGGGTTGGTTAAAGCGTCGTGGCGTACAGAGTTTGTTTTGGCAAATCATTGTTCCGTTTGTTGTGTATTATGCTTTGTTGGGGGCTGTATATCTGCTGCCTAACATGCAGTTTGGTGCCAACACCCTGTGGGGAATGGATAAGTTCTTGCTGGGCACTATTGTTGGTACGGTTTGCTTTTGGGCGGGCGCGCGCTGGTATGTTTCGATTAAACGCAGAAATGGTGGACATGCCCAATTTGCTTTTCAAAAAGTTGTTGTGCCAATAGTGTTTTTGCTTGGTGCTACATTGGTGTTTTGGTTTATTCTAAAATAAGAAAGGGAAAGAAAATGAAAAAAAAGATGTCTTTGGAAGAAATGGTAAAAAAAATAGATGATGCGAAAAAGGTAAATCCGCTTGATTTATCATCTGATCAAGATTTGTCGATTGCCCTGATGAACCTTGTGTCATTAGAAGAACATTTCTTTTTCAGTGGTGCAAAAACCAAAAAGCCCGGATTTTATGATTTGATAAATGTTGTTCGTAATATGCGTAAAGAACTTATGGAACGAATCGTAAATAAAAATCAGCACGACGGCGCCGAGGTTTGGTGTATTTCAAAACATTTGCTGGCTGCGGCGATGCGCTTATACGAGGTTGGAACCAAGGCACTGGGGGCGGGCAATAAAAAAGACGCCTATCAAATGTTCGAAAAGGCGTACGAATTGTATTCTTTGTTCTGGGGATTGAATATGAATATGATTGATTTAACAGGCGTGCAAGAAATGGAACCAGAATTTTATAATTCTGTTATGAAAAAGTCCGGCAATAAAGACTCAACACCCGTTAAGACAGAAATAACAGAGGCTAAATCAACTATCAAGAAATTGGGCGATTGGGTAAAGAGCAAAGTGAATTGTTGTATAGAATAAATTTTGCCTTGATTCAAATTGGCAAAAAATTCTATAATGGAAAAAGGTAGGAGAAATTTGTTGAAGAAACAGGCGCGAATATTTTCAATTTTGGCCGCTTTTATTGCGGTTGTGTGTTCTGCGTTTGCGGCGGCGCCTGTGAACAATCCAAGATCGACTGGCGAAAAAACAACTGTGCAACGTGGCACATCGGTTGGCGCGTTGACCCGTAATGCGGTGCGCGTGACGCGTGCGCGCAGCGGGCTTGCTTCGCGGGGTACAGGAACACTGTCGCGCACAGGGGCATCAACCAGAACGGTTGCACCGGTAATGCGTTCCGCAGACGTGTCGCGCGCAGGCACCATTGCACGCAGTGCGGTCGCGGGGGGCAAAACCAATGCGCGTGCTGGGAAAACCGTAAGCGCATCAAATGCTGGCCTTGCACGCAGCGGAATTGCACGTGCGACCGCGGTATTCAAAGACATTACGAAAATTGGATCTGGTTATGCGGAATGTCGCGAATCGTATTCGACCTGTATGGATCAGATGTGCGCCAATGCAAATGATACGTATCGCAGATGTTTTTGCAGTGATCGTTTTATAAACTTCCGTGATACGGAAACCCGTCTTGACCAAGCGATGATTATGTTGCAGCAATTTCAAGACAACAACCTGAATGCCGTAGATAAAACCGTCGCAGAAGTTAATGCTATGTACACTGCGACCGTTGGCGAACAAGAAATAAAAAAAGATACCAGTGCATCCGCAAAATTGCTTGATAATATTGACAGGTTGTTAAATGGCGAAGACCTTGATTCTGGGCAATCTATACGTTGGGATTCAGTGGGCATTTTAGATTTAGATTTCAGTGCCGGTGATGATGATATTTGGGGTGATGCGGAAAATTCTATTTTTACTTCGACTGCGCAAGATATGTCAACGATGGAGGGGCTTGCGCTATTCAATGCCGCACAAAATCAATGCGTACGTTTAACAAAAAACAACTGTGAAAACGAGTCGGTTTTCAATATGACCAAGAGTGCGTATAATATTTTAATCTCTCAGGATTGCAATGCGTATGAGAAAACTTTAAAGAAAAAACGTGAAACACTGGCCCAGGCGGTGCGCACGGCGGAAAAATACCTGCGCGAGGCACGATTGGAAGAATATCGGACACATAATTCTGCGGATGTCAATGAATGTTTGGCCAAGGTTCGCACGACAATGCTGTCTGAAACCGCGTGTGGTGAAGATTACAAACGCTGTCTGGATCCTACGGGCGCGTATATAAATGCATCGACTGGTGAACCTATTTATTCGCCGCGTTTGTTTCAATTAGAGAATATGATGTCATTAGATGGCAAGCGTGTTGACGTGTTGCAGGAAAATTCTAAATACAACACAATGCTTGACGGGTACAGAAATTATGTTGCGCGCGATTTGGACAGCTGTCGCGACAATGCGGATTTCGTATGGTCTGAATTCAAACGAATCGCCGTCATAGAAATTGCCCAGGCACAAAGCGCGTTGCTGGAAGAAGTTCGTGAATCTTGTGTTGATACAATTGCGGAATGTTATGACACACAGTCAAATTCATTGATTAACTTTGCCGATGGCACAAACAGCACCAATACATCGGTGACGGCGGGCGCGCTTGGGCGATTCACTGCGCGTACCCAGTGCCGCGAAAAGGTCGTCGCGTGTGCGATGCTGAAGTCGGAGGCCAAGCGGT
>JAZRUN010000058.1:0-14368 GCA_045652565.1 Candidatus Enterousia sp.
TCGGCTCCATCAACCCACAAATAGACAATATCTATGTCCGATGTGCAATTTTTTTCAAATGGCGACGGGTTTGGAAAACGTTGCTGTAAAAACTTTATATTGTTTTTAATTGTTTCATCGGTTGTGTTTTTAGAATCATTTATACAAAACACAGGTGCGTGTTTAATAGATTGTTGCGATTGCATCGCATCAAAACAAAACACAGGCGAACGGCGCGTACCAAAAAAGAAGAGTGTGTTATAAATAAAGTTTATAATTTTATGTTTTCCTGATTTGTATCCGCGGGCTTTTTTAAAGACGGCTTTATTCGTCATTTTAGCATATAATTCAAAAATCCAAGGCTGCAACGCGTTTCTTTGGCGGAATTTATCCATTATTTGTTTATCCAGTTGTTTCTTTATCAACGGATGGTTTCTGCATTCCAAGAAAGAAGATTTTATATATGGGTCAATGCCATGCGATGGTCTGTATTCCAACAAGGTTTTGCCAAAAATTTCTTTTATTTTTAATGCAGATAATATAAGTGTATGTGTATAGCGGTCAACGCTGGCCCGCCATTTGTCTATATCACGCAGCATATTTTTATGTTTATTATACATAACAATTGCACGACCAGATTTATCATAAAAGAAAGATGGTGTAATTTTCTTGTTAAAGAAAGTATCGTCATTCAAGATAATAAATTTATCTGATAAATTGGGTATATTTCCAATGCACATGGCAATAGAATTTGAATTAAATGTGGGCAGTGCCTTTTTAGGCATAATCTGTTCGTGCGGAACAACGGTGATTTTTGGATGATTAGTGTTCAGCCATTTTGGAACTTGATTAAAACCCGTCACAATATAAATATGATTCACCCACGGAACGCATTCTTCGACACTGCGCAGAGAATAGCGCAACTCACCATTATCACGATACAGCGCGCTGTTCATATTATTGGCAAATTCTCGTGTTTTATCACAGGTTTTATCAAACCAGAAATTTCTTGTTTGTTGCCACTTTTTATCGGCTCCATCAACCCACAAATAGACAATGTCAATTTTTTCCGTCATTACCCTATATCCTTGTTTTTTTAAACCTGCTTGGAATTTTTACAATTAACTTTATGCCCAGCATACCCGGCTTTCCCATTGCATAGATTGGGCGAAATATGCGTTGAATTATGCGGGCGAACCTTAACCAAGATTCATTATGTGCACGCTTTTTCGTCACCATATTTATCGTTCCGTTCCCGCGGCGGCGCAGATGATTTATCCAATCAGCCCCGCGGCGTGTGGCCTTGAATACCAGCATATCCATATCAACCGCACCAAAATGCAAGAAATATAAATTATTATCTATGTGAAAATTGTGTCCTTTGACGGGGTGAAAACCGCTGCCCCAGCGGGCGGGTTGAATCAGTACGAGTGGTTTTGTATAGCGTGTCGAGAGCAGGGCATAACCGCGCTGTGCCAGCAGCGGTTTTTCTGTGTCTAATTTTTTTTCCAATCTTAAATTTTGCCCGATGTCCAGTCCCAGTCCAGAAACAGTTGTCTTGTATTTTAAACCCGATAAATATTCACGCAGAGATTTTTTTGTATTCGGGTCAACAATTAAAAATTCGTCAGAATCGCAACCGATAACTATATCGTATTTTTTGAAAAGTTCCCCCGCCAAATCAGACAGTTTCCCAATTCTATACTTGTCGCCCGCGGCGCGCGACATATCGCTGTGCGCCAGTTTTATTATGTTTGCGCCTTTTGCGTTTTTTGGGGCCTTTTGGTCTGTGCCATCAAGTATTATATACAAATTTTCCGGACCCAGTTCGCGACCATAATATTCAACCCAGCGCGAAAGAAAAAATTCATCATTTCGCGCCATTGTAATTGCGGCAATGTTTTTTACTTTTGTTTCTTGCAAAGCATCCTCGATAAGATATATTTCCCATATCTGTACAATATTTTAACAGGATTTTTTGTTAAAAGCCAATCAATATATTCATCGCCGAGTGTTGCGCGCGCAGACATTAAAATATCTTGGCGTAATTTTGGTGGCAACTTGTTTAATACAAATAAAATTTGCCGCCCCAACGAACCGTAGTGTCGTGTCCAGGCCAGTTTCTTCATAAACGGCATTTTTGTCAAATACAGATGCTTTATGCGGTTATAAATGCCGCGATTAAATATATTGTATAAACATTTCCATTCAACATTATGTCGTTTCAACAGTCGTGTAAAGCCGGTTTCATAAAGTACCGTCACCGCGGTTTTTGATTTAAGTTTTTTGACAGAAGATATAAATTCATCAAACCACCGCGACAGAAATACTTCGGGCCGCATACCGATAAACCAAGATTGGATGTGTGGCATCCTGCCACCTTTTTTGCGAACCATTCCGAACGCAGGCGTACCAAAAGATTCCATTTGTTGCAAATATTTTTCAATATCAAACAACGGACCATAAACACTGTCGTTTATCATATAGACAAAGTCATAATCGTTCAAATTCAAATTATTTTTTGCCCAAATAAAAGCGCGCTTGTACGAACCAAAGTCGTATTCGCCGTGGCGCGTGGCCGCCGTATAAAGACAATATGATTTAATTTTTGCAAGTTCGTGCCCGTCACAATCAGAATCCATTACCAAAACGCAATCGCCATATTTTGCAAATTCACGCACTTGGTGAACAAGGCTTGGCAATATGCACCCATGCGCATCGTATCCGGCAATTAAAAACAGGCGACAAGTTCCTTTCATGGTTGCATCTCTTTTAATACAAGTGTTTTGTGCATATATTTATTCCGAACAAATAGTATTTTTTCTTTTTGGTGTATATATCTGTTCTGAAAAATGTTCTATTGCAAATTTGATATTTGTTTTGGTGATAGGGCGTTTCTTGTTCGCCAATCAATTTTGTCGCATGATGTTTTTCTAGAAAATCATGATAACGTTGAAAAGCCTTGGCTGTTTCTGCGGAAATACTGCGTTTTATTTTTTGTTTGTTTTTTCCAAGTGCCGTGGGAGTATTTACAACATTGTATTTTGCGTCTGGGACAGTTGCAACAGTATCTGCCAATATAATTGCAGGCTTTGAAAACAACTTGTCTTGGGCGCCAAGCACAGACGGTTCAAACAATAAATTATTTTTACGCAAAAATGCAGTTTTGTAAACATAGCGCCACGCAGGATTAAAACGATTGGCACGAGTTTTACGAATTTTATCTTCTAAACTGACACATATTTCTATGGCATCAAAAACAGGAAAGTTATAATCAGGCTGGTTCACTTCGCCACATAAAACATCTGCATTCGTTAGTACCGCAGCGTTTGCCATCTTTTCAAAGTAATCAAGGTTCACAAAATCGTCGTGGTCGTGAATGTGTACATATTCACCGTGGGCGGCTTTCAGGCCTGTGTTTGATGCCGATGATACCCCGGCGTTTTTTTGTGTCACAAGTTTCACGCGTTTGTCTTGATTTGCATATTCTTGAATTATTTCGCCACAGCCATCCGTGCTGCCGTCGTCTATGATAATGATTTCAAGTTTTTTATATGTTTGATGCACAAGGTGTTCCATACACTTGCGTATGAACGGCCGTGCGTTGTACATTGGAACAATAACAGATATCAACGGTTCTGACATAACAAACTCCTTTCTTTTATGTTTTCAGGTTTATTATAAACATAAAACAGTTTTAATACAAACAAAAACCGCCCTGGGTGGGGGCGGTTATGGAAACAAAGATATTTTGTTTATTACTGTACTGAATCAAACATAGGACCACGAAAATAGTCGTAGACCTCCACGCTGTCCGCGCAGCCGACCGCGCAGCCGACCGCACACTTCGTAGAATCGTTGTACGTGTACCGATACACCCAAGACGACGCCTTGGGTTCACCCCCAGCACTTTCCATTTTGCACCAGCAATATTTGGCATTTGTATCTGCGGGTGTGCCAACACCAGTCTGTGCATTAAATTCCGTAGTCAGGCTGCTGTTTTGTGCGGCTGTGGCTACATCTCCCATTATTGCGCCACTTGCTGTACTACATACACTCTTGCCTACTATATCATCATACGGGAATACCGTACCCCACAGGCCGCTTTTGTTACCATCTGTGCCAAGTGTCGCAAGTGTTGTTGCATTACAGGTACCGTTATCACCCGTGTCACCGCTTAAACGACGATAACAATAACTTGTACCATTTATACTGGCATCAAGATATAAACGCAATGTCGGCAATGTCACACTGCTGTTTATTTGCCAGCCATTTGCAACCTGGGTCAGTTCGCTGTTCACCGCATCTATTATTATCTGGTTCAGGTCATCCGCTTCTACCAATGCGGTAGAATAGTTATTCGTTGTACTATATACTGGGCGTTGCTTTACGCTGCCCGCCGTGCCAGTATTTTCCACAACCCAGCCCGCGGCACCATTCAGTGTATCTTGTTTTGTATTTATTCCCGTCACTATTGCACCACGTGTAGGTACAGTGGTTGCCGATGTGTTGGTACCCAGTGTTGTCACAATGTCACGAGACAACGTTGCACCATCCGTTGTATTACTATACAGCATCAGTTTATTGTTACCCAAGTTTTCAAACTTCGGCTGTTTTGCATTTAACCCCGTATCAACATAACTTTTTGATGTGGGTATGCTGGTATATGATGCATCAACCCATTGTGCGGTCAGGGTTAGCATCACTGAACCACCATTACTGCACGTGTAACTGACATTTGTATATGGTATCGTATATTCCGTTCCCGCCCATGCCACATCGTACATTGTACCAGAACCGCCACCGTTCAACAAATTTGATATGGAACTAACCTGCCAATGACTGAACACATGGCCGGATTTGGCACACGTACCAGGTGCCGACGGGGTAAAGACTTTTCCCGTTGTTATAGTTTGATTTGCGGGTTTTGTACCCGTTGCGCCAGTACCACACTTATATGTTATCGAACATGTTGCATTGGCGGATGCGCCGAACAACATTGCAACCGCAAAAGTTATTATTCTTTTCATATCGTACCCCCATTAGTTATTGGTTTGACTGTGGTACGTATGTGCCGGACAGCGTATTTACCTGGTACAAACTGCATTCTTGATTTGCACAG
The DNA here is from genome assembly GCA_045652565.1 of Candidatus Enterousia sp. Taxonomy (GTDB): domain Bacteria; phylum Pseudomonadota; class Alphaproteobacteria; order Rs-D84; family Rs-D84; genus Enterousia. Next base: position 5,102 of record JAZRUN010000058.1, read on the forward strand.
GATAAATGTGCATTAAATGCATTTTGCACTGCGGCATTTACATGTTGTGCCTCGGTTAAACTTCCTGTTTGACCGCTGTATGCACTGCCACTGTTATACACTGCCTTTTGTGATGTGCCGCCCGCACTGCCCGTATAGGTGACGACCGTATTTGCGGTACCGTTGATGTTGCCTTGCTTTTTGTTCAATTCGGTATTTATCGCACCCGTGGTCGCAAGCCCGGTATCCGATGTACTGGTACCCAAACTGGTATTGATTGTTCGTGCTCCTGGGGTTCCACCAACCGTTGTTGGAAACGTCACCGCAACATTATCGTTGTTCTGTTTTTGCAAAATACCCTGTTTTGTTGATACGTTTACGTCAACGTATGCACGTGATGTTGGAATATTTTCACCCGTCGCGTATGCACCAGCGGACGCAACCATTGCCACACTCGCGATTATAAGAAAGTTTTTCGTTTGCATTAGATTTTCTCCCTTTTTTTCTATACGTATATAATTATGAACAAAAAAGTACGTTTAAATCAACCGCTTTTTTAGAAATTTTGAAATTAAAAAATCCCAGAAATCCGGGATTTTTTTTGTTTTTGTGTTTTCAAATTTACCTGGGCAATTTAAAGGTACCTTTATGAACGATTTTTAAATTGATGTCATCCCGACGGAAGTCGGGATACCTTCGAATTATTTCGCGGCACCAGCCCGCAGCGGCACAAAGGGGTTCCGGCTTTCGCCGGAATGACGTACTAACCACTAACACTTACATTTCGTCTTTGCCGCGGGCAAGTTTTTTGCGTTTGCCACTGTCCAATTCTTTTTTGCGCAGACGGATTGTGGCGGGCGTGACCTCTACCAATTCATCGTCTTGGATATAAGACAGTGCTTCTTCCAGTGACATTTTGCGCGGTGGAGCCAGGAATAATTTTTCATCCGCGGTCACACTGCGCACATTGGTTAGTTCTTTACCCTTTATTGGGTTCACTTCCAAATCGTTTTCTTTGCTGTGTTCGCCGATAATCATGCCGGAATAAACCTCGGTTTGGGGCCCGACAAACAACACACCGCGTGGTTCCAAATTATGCAGTGCGTATGTTGCGGTTGTGCCTTTTTCCATAGATACCAACACGCCAGGGCGATATTGCACAATTGGACCGCGATAAGTATCATATTTATCAAAGACGCGGTTCATAATGCCTGTGCCGCGCGTGTCGGTTCTGAATTCCGACAGATATCCAATAAGACCGCGTGACGGCGCAGAAAACACGATACGCGTTTTGCCGCCACCAGATGACTTCATTTCGGTGATTGTTGCCTTGCGTTTAGTCATCTTTTCAATAACAACGCCACTGAATTCGTCGTCAACGTCAACGACGACTTCTTCAATAGGTTCAAGCATTTCGCCGTTTTCGCCTGTGTGCATAACAACGCGTGGACGGCTGACACTCAGTTCGAAACCTTCGCGCCGCATTGTTTCAATTAAAATCCCAAGTTGCAATTCGCCGCGTCCGGAAACTTCGAAAGATTCTTTGTTTTCGCTTTGTGTCACCTTTAATGCGATGTTGGTTTCGGCTTCTTTGAATAACCTTTCGCCAATCATACGCGACGTTAGTTTTTTCCCGCTTTGCCCCGCCAATGGCGACGTATTCACAAAGAATGTCATAGTAAGTGTTGGTGGGTCAATTGGCATAGCCGGAATTGGTTCGGTGACGGTGGGGTCGCAAAGCGTGTCCGCCACAGTCGCTTTGCTGAAACCCGCAACGACGACGATATCGCCGGCCGAAGCACTGTCGCGCGAAATCTTTTCAATGCCGCGATGTTCAATGATTTTTGTGATTTTTGCGTTTTCTACGAATTCACCTTTCATATTGATTGCTTTGACGGTTTGACCGACGCGAACGGTTCCCGATTCAATTTTACCTGTTAAAATGCGGCCAACATAAGGGTCAGATTCCAAAGTGGTCGCCAGCATAGTGAAAGGCGCATTTAATTGGCAACGCGAACCGTTGCAATCTGGTGCCGGTACGTGGTCAACAATCAGTTGAAACAGTGGCGTCAAATCTTTATGTTCGTCGTTCAGGTCGCGCACCGCCCAACCATCGCGCCCAACGGCGTAAAGGTATGGAAAATCTAACTGCGCATCATCGGCGCCAAGTTTATCGAATAAATCAAAGGTTTCAGATAAAACTTCGTCTGGGCGGGCATCGCTGCGGTCAACTTTATTGATGCAAACGATAGGGCGCAGACCCAGTTTTAACGCCTTGGATAATACGAATTTGGTTTGGGGCAGGGGGCCTTCGGCACTGTCCACAAGCAGCACAACGCCGTCAACCATAGACAAAATACGTTCTACTTCGCCGCCAAAATCCGCGTGACCCGGGGTGTCAACAATATTTATCTTGTAATCGTGCCATAAAACAGAAGTTGGTTTTGCAGAAATAGTGATTCCACGTTCGCGTTCAATGTCACCACTGTCCATAACACGGTCGTCAACACGTTCGTTTTCGCGGAATGTTCCCGCCTGTTTCAACATATTATCAACCAAGGTCGTTTTTCCATGGTCAACGTGCGCAATAATTGCAATATTACGGATTTTCATATTCAAAAGCCTTTTTTTGACCATAGATTATACTATATTTTTGATTTTTCAACAAGTTATAGCACATTTTTTACAAAAAAGTTGACATTTATATGATTTTGTTCAATAATTGCCTGTAGCAAGGGGTTGTAAATGAGACCAATAGACATAGATAAGACGATTGTTGAATTATTAAAAAAATATCAGGTTTATTTAAAGTTGCTTATGGCGGTGGAACGGGCGCGTATGAAAAAAAGATCATATAGGAATGAGATTGAGCGCGAAGCGGACGAGCAAGACTTTCTTGATATTCAACGGGCATACGATTTGTTTCGGTTGATTTTGGAAAATCCTAAAAAATACCTGTATCACAATCAAGATATAATATTTACCTGTGTTGATAATAAAAATGATCCGTGCGTTTTGCAGGCTGGTTTGCCAACGATTTCTGAAAAACTAATGCCACTGTATAACCTGGTAAATCAGTATGGTGGGCCACATGTTTTGCATATGCTTAGTGCATATATTAGTTTTCATGTTCAAGAACGTGGGGCAAAAGAGCCTTGGGTTTATTATGGAAAATCGGATTTTTATGCCGCGGCACTGTTGCGTCTGAATAAGTCTGTCAGTTTGATGGGTAAAAGTTCGCTTGTCAAATCTTTGAACGAATTTTTGCCGGAACGTATGTTCGCGGTGAAATGCGCAAGGGGTAAATAGCCGAACTGTACACAGCAAATGTTTCAATAAGGTATAATAAAAAGGAGGCTTTATGACAGAAAAATATGAAGTCAGTATTTTCAAGATGACTCAATTTATTGCTGGACGTTATAATTCGATTCTTTTGGACAATGCAGACAAGTTGTCTTTGGATAAATATAATGCGATGCGGGCCGATATAGATATTTTGCTTAACAAAGCGGACAAATTGGATTTTTATTTGAATTATGATTGGATGAACCCTAATTTTGAATTGGCGGAACTGGATTCCAAGTATTGGCGGGTCGTATCAGATTTCTTTGTCGCGGCGCATAATTATCTGGACGCAAAACAAAACAGGCTGAATACAGATTTGAAAGAAAAAGATTTGAAAAGCGCAATTTTGCGCGTAAGCAAAAAACTTCGTGGCCAAGGCAATAAAATGCGCGTTGTAAATCCGCGGCCCATAGACTATGAAAAAACTATTGCAGATACGGTTGAAAAGGCCGCAAAGTATTACACGCAAAAACTTAGTGAGGTGCCACCAAAAAAGCTTGCGAGCTTAGTGAAATTAGCTGCAAATATCAAAGTATTGCGTGAAGGCAAAGATATAAAGAATACAGATTTTTATATGGATTATCGTTGGCTGAAACCCGATATGCAGTTGAATTTGTTGGATGATGCTTTGTTTCAAACAATGATAAATTTTTTTGCAACTGTTCGTGAATATATCGATCGCAAGAATAAAAAACAAAATATGACCAGAATAGAACAAGAACTGGCGATGCGGGTCAAAGATGTGAATTTGAAAATCGGCAGTGCGCTGTTCGAACCATTGCGTAATATGTTTTTATCGCCAAGTCATTTCTTGTCACACTAAATAATACAAAAATAGTAAACCGCCCGTTTGGGCGGTGTTTTTGTTATTAGTGTTTTCCACCGATTTTTGTTCTGCCACCCATCAGGGGTTGCAGTTTCTTTGGTATGTTCACACTGCCGTCTGCGTTTTGGTGATTTTCAATTACTGGAACCAATGCACGGGGCAGGGCGATGCCAGTATTATTTAATGTCGCAACAAATTTTACTTCTCCACTTGCATTTTCGCGATAGCGTGTGTTAGTGCGGCGTGCCTGGAATTGACCAATGGACGAACAAGAACCCAGTTCGCGGTACGCATTTTCCGACGGGAACCAGGCCTCGACATCGTTCATTTTGACTTTGTTAAAGCCCATATCGCCAGTTGAATTTGCAATTACGCGATATGGTAATTCTAAATCTTCCATAACTTCGCACAGGTTATTTAACAAATGTTCGTGCATCTCATCGCTTTGCTCTGGTGTACAGAATATATATTGTTCAACCTTGTTAAACTGGTGAACACGTACGATTCCGCGGGTGTCGCGACCGGCGGCACCGGCCTCTTTACGGAAGCATGGTGAAAAGCCTGCATATTTTATTGGTAATTCGTTTTCATTTAGTATCTCGTCCGCGTGCAGCGAATTCAATACGATTTCTGCGGTTCCTGTCAAACATCTGTCTGTATCGGTCAGCATAAAAACATCGTTGTTCATCACCGATAAATCGGAACCCATAAAGTGGCCCGCATTGAATATGGTTTGCGGTTTAGAGATAGATGGGCATTCAATATATTTGAAGCCTTTACTAATCAATTTTTGAATAACATAGGTCTGGATTGCTAATTCTAATTCTGCCAATTCGCCGCATAGCGCATAAACACGTGTGCCGCAAATGCCCGCGATTTTTTCGGGCATCCACCAACCATTCATATCTAATAAATCCCATTGTGGGCGTGGCGTAAAGTCGAACTTCCTTGGCTCGCCAACGCGGCGCACTTCGGTGTTTGCAGATTCATCTGCGCCAATTGGGGCAGATTCACTTGGAATTTGTGGAACGCGATGCAACAGGTCATTTAACTTTGCTTCTTTGTCGGTAAGTTCGGCCAAATCATTTGCGATTTCTTCGCTAATCTGTTTTGATTTTGCAATCAATGGCGCCTTGTCTGTTGCGGTTGGAATTTCGCGCGACAGTTTATTTTTTTCTGCGGTCTTGGTTTGGGTTATTGTTTTTAATTCCCGCACGCGCACATCCAGTGACAAAATATCGTCCACAACATCGGGAAAGTTTTTGACCTTGCACGCATTTTTTACAATGTCTGGATTTTCACGAATAAATTTTATATCAAGCATTTTATCTTTCCTTTTGATTTTATTGTGCGTTTGCGTTCAGATAACCGATTGCATCCATTGCTGCGGTGCAACCTGTACCAACTGCCGTTGCAACCTGCATCTTTATTCCCGAATGTACATCACCCGCAACGAACATTCCGCGGGGCAGACCTGTGGACACAATTCGCCCAAGGTCATCACGCTTTATCTCTTCGCTTAGGTAATCTGTGTTTGCTTCGTGTCCAATGGCAACAAATATTCCATCACAAACAATTTGTTGGTTATCCAAGGTTGTTGCAATCAGTTCGCCAGATTCAGAATCTGGTTTTGCAGCTATCTTTTTTAAATCTGTGTTGAACAGGCATTCGATGTTAGGTTTTTCGGCAACGCGTTGGCGCAAGATTGCCTCGGCACGTGTGAATTCCGCCTTGCGATAAACGATTTTGACCGTTTTGGCGATGTCCGCTAAATACAGTGCGTCGTTCAACGCAGAGTTTCCGCCACCTATAACCAATACTGTTTTGCCACTGTAAAAAAATCCGTCGCATGTTGCGCAATATGATACGCCACGCCCGAAAAATTCACGCGCCCCTTCGATTTCCAGTTTCCTTGGTGATGCGCCAGTTGCCAGAATAACCGCACGGCCGTCATATTTTTTACCGTGTGTATCTGTGACAGAAAACGAGCCGTCATCATTGTTATCAATATGTGTGGCGGAAAGCATTTCGATTTTTGCACCAAAAGATTCGGCCTGGGTCTTCATAGCCTGAATCAGGTCAAAGCCATTGCCTTGAAATCCAGGATAATTTTCCAACACAGCGATACCAGCGGTTTGACCGCCAAGAGTGTCGCCCCCCATAACCAAGGTTTTTTTATTTGCGCGTCCGCAATAAAGGGCGGCGGTTAAACCCGCGGGTCCAGAGCCCAAAATAATAACATCATACATAACTTTTATATCCTTTTGTGCCTTATAACATAGCAAGTTTTGTTAAAAAAATCTAGATTTATTTCTTACTTGCCAAAATGGCGTTTCAATGTTTGATACGCGTCAGAAATTTTTGCAAATTTTGTACCGGAATCGGACGCACGTGCAGTATCGGGGTGGTATTGCTTCGCAAGGCTTCTGTATTTTGTGCCGATTTCACGCCACGATGCGGTTATTGGTAAATCCAATGTTTTGAACGCTGCCACGATTGATGTTGGCAAAGACTTTTTGGGCGGAACCTTGTCAAATGTGCTGCGGCCCGTTAGAAAATCGTTCAAGAATTTGATGTAATCTGCGGAATCTTGTGATTTATTTTTATTTATCGGCGAACCAAAAGTTTGTCTTTCCCAGTCTTCTTCTATTTCTTCTGGGGTCATATTCGCATAGTAATTCCAGTTTTTATTATATTCGGCAGCGTGCGCCTGACAAAAGCACCAATATTCTTTCAAATCGCGTGTTTTTGGTGCGCGGCAAGTGCCGGCTTTGGTGCATCCAGGAAAGTCGCATTTCTTTATCATCTATTATTTACCTTTTTTGCCAGAGGATGATGTTCGGTGACAACTTGCTGTAATTTTTCAGGCATCACGTGGGTGTAAATTTGCGTTGTTGATATATCTTCGTGCCCAAGCATTGTTTGTATCGCGCGCAGGTTTGCCCCATGCGCCAACAAATGTGACGCAAAAGAGTGGCGCAGAACGTGAGGTGTGACGCGTGCCGGTTCTATGCCAGCCAACACGGCGCATTTTTTTAACAATTTAAAAAAGCCGTCGCGTGTTATATGGCCAGACGCACTGTGCGATGGAAAAACATATTTTGAACCGTCGGCATCGCGTATAGCAAGCCATTTGTTTAACGCGGCAATAGCGACTTCGTGCATTGGAACGATTCTTTCTTTGGCGCCTTTGCCGTGGATAAGCAGGCGGTCACCAAGAATCGCCGTCATCGGCAATTCGCAAAGTTCTGAAACCCGCAGTCCAGATGCATATAATAATTCAATCATTGCACGCAGGCGTACAGATGTTCTTATGTCGCCGGCCGAAGATAACAGCAACTCGATTTCTTGGGTGTTTAATAATTTTGGCAGACTTTTTGGTCGTTTTGGCAGTTCTAAATTTGCCGCAGGATTTTCTTTGATTATTTTTTCAAGCATTAAAAATTTATAGAACCCGCGCAGTGCACTGGCCTTGCGCGCAACGGATGTGGCGCAGGCATCAAGTGACCCCAGGTATTTTTGAATGTCTTGTTCGGTTGCCGTCACCAATCCGCCATCAATATTTGCGTCTGCGGCCCGCAAATCATTCGCATAGGCGCCAAGTGTGTTTTTGCTGCGCCCTTTTTCGGCGGCAAGTGCTTCTAAGAAAATATCAATGTAGTTCATTATTGGTATAATACAACCTCGGTCACGTTTTGAATTGGTGGAAAGTATATTATCATTAACACCAACAATATAACAACCACTGCGAACAGTATGATTTTATTTTTTGATGTTTTTTTCTTTCTAAGTGGCATTTGATTTTCCTTTATATTGTGTCAAAACCTGTGATAAATATGCCGGCCGCTGCAATAATGATAATTGGCGGCGCAATAATTGCAAGCAGCTGCGGAAGTGTTCCGTTCGCACCAAGTGTTGTAAATATATTGGTCAGAAAATATAAAATAAAGCACGTCAATATCCCAAGTCCGAATTTAGTTCCGAAACTGTGATTTCTTCGTTGGCGCGTTTGTGAAAAGGCGATACCCAGACTTGTCATTGCAATCATACTTAAAGGCAAAAATAACAGTGACCAAAATTGAACCAAATGCCCGCGTGTAGAAACGCCTATGCGGGACATTTTTGAAATAAATGCAGGTAAACTCCAGAAAGAAATTTGGTCGGGTTTAAGGTATCTGTCAATGACGGTTTGTGGGGTTATAAGGGTTTTTATTGACCATTTTGCTTCTGTGCGTGGCCCGTCAAAATCAAATATTTTGACATTGTATGCGTGCAGGCCCGCATTGGTTAAAAATATATGGCGTGCATCAACACGCGTGGTCAATTTAAATTCCTGATTTTGGATATAGACCGTTGCATAACCAAATATAATGCCTTGGTCATTTTTGCCGATTTCATCTGATTGAATTGTAATATATCCATTGTCTGATGCTTCGCGCAGCCATATTCTGCCATCTATAAGTTTGAAATGATTGTTCGTTATATTTTGTGAACTAAGTTTGATAGAGTATGGATTTATAACCATCGTTGCAAATGCACCGATAAGAAAAGCACCAACCAAAAACGGGCGACCAATCTGATAAGGTGACATACCGGCACTTGCAATAATTATTCCTTCGCTTGAACGGGTCAAAGTATAGTATGCAACCAGTGTTCCCATAAAAACCGCAAGTGGTAAAAACAGTGGTACATACTCAATCAATCGAACCCAAGAATCGGTCAGCGCTTCGATAACAGTTGGATTACTGGGTAAGCGTTCAACAAATGTGACGGCAAAGATTATTCCGCATACAATCAATAAAACCAGCCCAACGCCGTAAAAAAAGCGTCTGAACAGAAAGCGTGATAATATTTTGCTTGTTGCCATATTTATATGTACCTTAGTTCAAGAGTATAACCTGTTTAATTCCTAATTGCAAAATTAAAATGAATATTTATAATATAATGGCAAAATAAACAAGAAGTGAGAAAATGGAAAAGAAACCGATTTCAAGGCAAGGTTTTGAAACCTTGGTAAAAGAACTTAAACAATTACAAGAAGGTGATCGCGCAGAAATATTAAAAGTTGTTCAATGGGCGCGGTCACTTGGTGATATGTCTGAAAATGCGGATTACAG
>JAZRUN010000059.1:0-10099 GCA_045652565.1 Candidatus Enterousia sp.
AGCGTCGGTTTGTGGTACCGAATGTCGCCGGTTCGAATCCGGTCATCCGCCCCAGAATTCAAAAATGCCCAAGTGGGCATTTTTTAATTCTCTGGACGGGTCGGATGAGAACCGGAGGTTCGACGCGATAGCCGGTTTCACAAATGTAATGCAGTGAAACCGTTGCGTGCGGAAGGGTCCCAACACAAAAGTGTTGGGATGTGCAATCCGGTCATCCACCCCAGAATTCAAAAATGCCCAAGAGGGTGTTTTTTATTTCCTCTTGCATTGGGGGGTGTTTTGGTGGCGGAAAATTGGCTTTGGGTGTTGCATAAAAAGTCTTGACAAGTGCGTGTTTTTGTATTATATATCTGAACATAATAAGTAAAAAGGATAAAAAATGTCCAATAAACCGCAAAAAAGCAAATACGATTTTAGTAAAATGGTCGCATTTGATTTTAATAGCATGTTTACAAATTCAACAAATAATTGTTTTAGTTGTGATTGTTGTGATGCTGAATTTTCTAATAAGGAGTATGGCTCGTGTGATATGAGCTATCATGAACCCGAGTATGAAGCGCCAAAACAGGTGTCGGTCGATAAATTCAAAGGTGCATCTGATCGTGATTTGTTAAAAAGTATTGCAGTTAGTTTAGAAAGAATTGCGGAGGCGGAAGAATATAGAAACAAAATATTGCTAACTGGTGTGCAAACACGTGTAAATCATTTTTAATTTCGGTTTTTAAATTTAGGTACCGCTGTTTGGCGGTGTTTTTTATTTCCTCTTGCGTTGGGGGCGCGTTTTCGTGTATTTTTAATGTAGATGAAAAAAGAACTGTATGATTTCTTGAATACAGACCTGCAATTTGTGCGCGGGGTGGGGCCTGTGTTGGCCGCGCGTTTTGCTGATTTGCTTGGTGGGCGGCGGGTTCTGGACTTTATGTTGCATATTCCTGTTTATGTGAAAGAACGCGGAATTATCGAAAATGTTGCGACCGCTGTGCCGGGTGATGTTATAACAACTATGCTGTTGGTTAAATCTCATAAAATCGGGCGTAGTTTTGGTCATCGTCGCAGTCCTACGCGCATAACTTGCGCAGATAAAGCAGGCCAGACCGTAGTGGTCCAGTTCTTTAATTCGAACTTTTTGGAATATTGGTTAAAGAAGTTGCCGATTGGCCAGTGGCGTATTGTTAGTGGAAAATTGGAACCAGGGCGCGCGCCGACAATCAATCATCCAGACTTTATAGAAGAGCCACAAAACGCCGATAAAATTCCGCGGATTCAGGCAATTTATCGTTCTGGCGAAGGCATTACGCAAAAAACTTTTACCAATGTTCGCGACCAAGTCTTTGCCGCGTTGCCCGACAAAATGGTTGGTGCAGATGAACACTTGGTAGAATTTTTCGACGCACTGCGAAATGCGCACTTTGCCAAGACAAATGCGGATTTGTTGCCGCTTTCCGATAATGTTATAAAGTTGGCATATTTTGAATTGTTGGCGCATCAATCTGCGATTGCAATCAGCCGTCGCACTCGGAATGATGCACGCCATCGGCGTGCGGCGCGTGAAAAAAAATATAATCTGATGGATAGGTTTTATGCGGAGCTGCCATTCGATTTAACAAATGCCCAGAAAAACACAATTGCAGATATCGCCACTGATGTGTCACGCGATTTCCCGATGATGCGCCTGGTCCAAGGTGATGTGGGTTGCGGGAAAACTATGGTTGCTTTTGGCGCGATGGTTATGATGGCGGAATTTGGGGCGCAGACGGCGTTGCTTGCCCCAACCGATACATTGGCCCAGCAGCATTATGCAAAACTGAAACCGATGTGCGACAAGTTGGGTTTGGTGTGCGAAATTTTGACAGGTCGTGATAAAGGGGCGGCGCGCCGTGAAAAGTTGGTGTCTTTGCGTTCTGGTCGGACACGGTTAGTTATTGGTACACATGCATTATTTTCTGATGATGTTCAATATAAAGATTTGGGTTTGGTTATTGTTGATGAACAGCATCGTTTTGGCGTGACGCAACGCGAAGCTCTGCGCGCCAAGGGAAACAACCCCGATGTTTTGGCGTTGTCTGCGACACCGATTCCGCGAACTTTGTCTATGACGGTCTATGGCGATATGGATGTGTCAATTATAAATGAAAAGCCCGCAGGGCGCATTCCTATTAAAACAACGAAGTTGCCGATTGCGCGGATGGGCGATTTGATTGATAGACTGCGTCGCCAGATTGTTTTGGGTGCCAAGGTCTTTTGGGTTTGTCCATTGGTTGAAGAATCCGAAGGTTCTGATGCCACCGCTGCCGAGGAACGATATAACGAATTGAAAAAAGATTTCACATGTGTTGGCTTGGTGCATGGGCAAATGCAAAAGGATGAACGTGACAAAATTATGGCGGAATTTGCAAAACCAGATTCAGAAATGAAAATTTTGGTTGCGACAACCGTCATAGAGGTTGGCATAGATGTTCCCGATGCGACAATTATTGTGATAGAAAATGCGGAAAGATTTGGCCTTGCGGCGTTGCACCAGTTGCGCGGTCGTGTAGGGCGGGGTGGCGCGCAGTCGTATTGTATATTGCTTTATGGCAACGATGTTTCGCCTGATGGATTAAAGCGTTTGGACGTGTTGGTTGAAACAGATGATGGCTTTGTTATTGCCGAACAAGATTTGATGATGCGCGGTGTTGGGGAACTGCTTGGGACGCGACAAAGCGGTTGGATAAATTATAACTTTGTTGATTATCGCGCGCATCGTGATTTGTTTAAACTTGCGACGCGGGCGGCATCTGAAATGACGACGCCGGAACAATGGGTGCAAGATTTTATGTATATATTTAACTGTGCGATTACATTGGGGGCGTGATGCGAAAGTTTTTTGCAATTTTGATTGCTGGTTTGGTTTCGCTGAATGCGGGGGCGGTGTCGCTTATCAACGATACGGAAATAGAATCACTTGTGACGGAAATAATAACGCCAATCGCGAATGCCGCGGGAATCGCGCCCGAACGATTGAATGTTTTTGTAGTCAAAGATGACGATTTTAATGCCTTTGTTATGGGTGGCGAAGACGTTTATTTATATACAGGTTTATTGATGAAAGTTCGGGAACCGAACGCGCTGCGCGCGGTTGTTGCGCACGAAATGGGGCACATGATTGGTGGGCATATGGTTCAGATGGCGGCGGCGATAGAGGCAGAAATGCGTCGCGCAATGTTGATTCAGGCATTGGGTGTGGGCCTTATGGTTGCGGGTGGCAATCCTTCGCTGGGTGCAGGCGTGATGGCAGGTGCATCGGGCATAGCGCGTCAATCTTTGCTATCTTTTTCGCGGGACGAAGAACGTATGGCGGATGAAATCGGTGTAAATTTAATGGTGCGTGCAGGCTTTAATCCGGATGGTTTTATAGGTGTTTTTGAACAGATGCACGAAATGACCGCCCACAAAGAATCCAAAGTGAATCCTAATGCAATAAATCATCCGCTTACGGCGGAAAGACTTAAAAATGTTCGTGATAAGTTGGCAACAAAAGAAATAAAAAATAAAACTTTTGCATCGGATGATGATGCAATGATACAACGGTACGAATTGGTGCGTGCAAAATTATTTGGCTATTTATCGGATGCGTCCAAGATAAAGGCGTCGTACCCGTATTCCAATAAATCTGATGCAGCAATCTATGCGCGGGCGATTGCAAATATGAAAAACGGGAACTTGTCAGGTGCAGGCGTTGGGCTGCATACGCTTATTACGCGACAGCCCGATAATCCATTTTTTTACGAATTTTTGGGTGATTTAGAATATGCCTATGGACATTATGATGACAGTTGTGTTGCGTATGAGCACGCAATAGAATTGCGGCCAAATTCACCACAAATCGAAACGGCTTTGGCGGTTGTTTTGGTTGCACGTAATTCCGCAAATGACAAGGCGCGCGCCATAGAACTTTGTAAGAGTGCAATATTGCAATCGCCGACGCCACTGGCATATTGGACACTTGCGCGTGCGTATTCCGACGATGCGGGGCGGGCCGATTGGGCGATGGCGGAATATCATAACTTGCAACATCAATATGATAAATCAAAAGAATATGCGCGTCGTGCAAAAACGCGGCTGGTCGCCGGGTCGCCAGAATATATCAAATCAGATGACATATTGAAACAAAAGCACTAGGCCAAAACCTGTTTCTGTAAATCTATCAATTTTTGTGCGCCGGCTGCGGCCATTTCTGTCATTGTGTAAAGTTGCATTTTTTCAAACGGGTGTTGTTCGCCGGTTGCTTGAATCTCTACGAATTTGCCACTTTCTGCAATGATGAAGTTCGCATCTGTTTCTGCGGTGCAATCTTCTGCGTAATCCAAATCCAAAATCAATTCGTTATTCCAAAGACCCGCACTGACCGCGGCGACATGTTCGCGCACAGGGTTCGCCGTTATACGACCCATTTCCATCAGTTTGCGCACGGCCAATACCATTGCGACAAAACCGCCTGTGATACTGGCGCAACGGGTGCCACCGTCTGCCTGGATGACATCGCAGTCAACCGTTATTGAATGGCGTCCAAGCATTTCCATATCAACGACACTGCGCAGGGCGCGCCCAATCATTCGGGAAATTTCTGCACTGCGTTTGTCGTTTGCAAGGGCATCGCGTGATTTACGTTGTTCATTGGCGCGCGGCAACATAGAATATTCAGCCGTCACCCAGCCCCCAGTTTTATTTTGCAGGCGTTTCCACACAGGTTGGTTTAGCTCGATAGAGGCAGTACACAAAACCTGGGTGTTGCCAATTTTTATCAAACAGGAACCTTCGGCCCATTTGTTAACACCGGTTTCCATTGATACGGGGCGCATTTGCGTGGGCTTTCGTAGAGAAGGGCGTATCATTTTTAATCCTTTGGTTCTTTCGTGTTTTCGGTAAGTATATATGAAAGGAAACTAATTGCAATTATTTTGTCAGCGTGGCTTTTTCTGTTGACATATGGACAATATGTGCTAATTTGTTCATCGAAGAGGTATTATTATGCAAAGACACAATATAAATTTGGCGCCAAATGAACGCTATATTATGCCTTTGGCTCGTTCTGTTAGTGCGGTTCAATTGTTGAGTTCCGTTGCAATACAAAATGAAAAACGCGAACTTGGCATATTCGTTGGACCACAAGATGAGCCGAATATTAAATATTACTCTTTACGTTCTCCAAAAGCCAACCCATTGGTGTTGTTGTTGGTTCGTGATAATGCCGTTATTTGGTGCCGTACGGCATATGCAAGACGCCCAATCAAGTATATTTCCAGTATCGTAGAATTTATTATAAAGCAGAAGTTCGATATTGCGGCCGATATGGCATCGGCTGGTTTGGTGCGCAAGAATGGTATATATTATAATGTGTATGATTTACCACGTGGGTTTGTTTATGATGGGAATATGGACTTATCTAATGCGGGATTGGTAAAATTGCCAGATATGTCAACGGTCACTATCTTGGGGGATTATGATATTAGCGGAAACTATTTGGTAAGTTTGTACGGTTGCCCCAAAAAGGTTGGTGGTGATTTCTATGCCTATGATAATCAACCGCCAAAGTATATGCAACATCCGCCACGCAAAGTCGTAATTGGTGGAAGTTATTATAATGTTCGACCAGACTTGTCACGATAGATTGCGATTATTCGGTAGTGTTATAGCAAAGTCCCCATTCCATATTGGCGTTAGTGCTGTTATAGAAATATTCGTGTTTATTGGTCGTATTCTCGCTGTCAAAGACCGTATTCCATTGGCCGCCCAACTTTTCGCATTCGGTGGCAAGGATGTTTGACATATCGCTGCGTATGCTGTCCATCACCATATTGACATCCCCCAATACATTTAGTGGTATATCAACATAGGTATCGTCTTCGCTTGTCCGAACACAATATTGTCCCGCATAATTTTTAATTTTAGTGTAAAGTGTGGTTTCGTCATCATCAATTTTACCGCCCGGGGAATATGTGCGGCATCCATACGGATAGCCGTGTAAATCTATGCCTGGTGTGTCGCATAATTTTTTTGCGTATTCCTGCAATGCGCTGTGACAGTTTTGGGCAATTTTTTGGTCTATGATTTGGTGTATTTCTTGCACAAGCAATTCAAAACCAGTTGTGCCGCCACCGTAAAGATTACTGCAACTGGTCAATTTATCTTGACATATCTCTTCGGCCAAGACCAGACGTGACCCGACCAACATTTGATTGTCCAAATTACTGAAATCGCGCAGATGTAAAACAGTTGTGTCATAACATTGATTTACAACATCCATACATTCATCTTTGACCTGGCGAATCTTTTCTTGTTGGCCTTGATAGATTTCTGTGATGGCCACGCGCAGGAATTCATCCCAAACCGCATCAGAGATATCACGACACGCCTCCAGTGATTTTGTCGCGTAGTTCTTTTTTCGATTCAATTCTGCAATTAAATGAGAATTTTCAGAATTTGTTAGTATATTGCCAGAAATTGATAACTGCTTGTTTAATTGGAAAAAGTTTGGTGTATAAATTGGTTCGCCTGTTTGTCGGTTCAGGTACAGACCGGTGATGTCAAGGCAGTGTACATAATCTGAGCCGCACGCCATATCTGCGGTTAAATTTTCGCGCACCGCGGCGACACAGTCGTTTATTGATGTCGAATTATGGGCATTATAGTTATCAATGCGGGCGGTTGACATTTCGCGATTCGTTTCCCTGATTGCGGCGTTTGCAGTGGTTGCCTGTTTGTCCAATGCGGCGGTCAACAGTGCGCAATCATTTTCAATATACATCCCGTATGCAGATGTTATCATATTCATTGTTGATGTTGATGGGCAACTTGCGCGGATTAGTTCGCTGCACTGTGCGTGTACGGCATTATAAAGGGCAGGGCCGTTCAAATTCGCAATCGTATCACCAGAAATTAAATCTGGGGTTGTCCATACCTGTCTGATGTCGCCGGCGATATCCAAGTGCCCATTTGTAGATGTTGCCGCCGTCTTTTTTGCATTTAAAACATCCCCAATTGCGGTCAGTTTTTTAATAGATTCTGATTTATCACGAACACTTGATAATTTTAATTCACCCTCACTGGCGTTCAGCATCGCCTTGACTTCGTCTTTGGTTTTAAGAATCGATTCCAAGTTTAAGTTTTTGAAATCTTGCAGCTGCCCAGAGGCATTTTCCAACGCGCGTTCGCGTGCCATTATTGTTTCAAGTTTTGACGAACAGGTACAGCGACGATATTTTTCATCCCGCAATGCACAGAATTGATCCATACAGGTAAAATATGCCTGTTGGCATTCTGTGTAATGGTCGTCGAACGTGAATGTTTGAACACTGTCGGTCGGTAAAAGTGTCGCACGCGCCGCATTGCGTGGTATTGTACGCAACTTTCGTGTTGCGGCGGTGGTTATTGCACCGCGCGATGCGGTCGTGACCGGCCGCCGCGTACGCGCGGTGCGTGTCGCGATTGTGCCGGTTTTGCGGGGCGCAGATGCGCTGCGCGAAACGGTTGACCCTGGCACGCGCGCGCCCGCGTTTTCGCGCACAGATGCCGTCGTGCCGCGACCCGCGGCCACAGCAGGCAAGGCGCACAGTGTGCATACAAAAAAAGCAAGAATTATCTTTTTCATTCCCTGTGGTTTATTTTATCAAATTTTGTTTTATCGCGGCAAGAAGTTTTTTTAGCGTAAAAAAACGCCCCAGAAAAGGGGCGTCATTATTGTTCTTCGTTTTCTGATTGCGGACCGCGTTTGCGTTCGACAAATGTTATGCGACCCTTGGCCAAATCATAAGGGGTCATTTCAACACGAACCTTTTCCCCGACATTTACCCAAATGCGTGCCTTGCGCATTTTGCCGCAAACGGTCGCCAAAACAGTGTGGTCATTTTCCAACCGCACACGAAACATCGTGTTTGGTAATTTTTCTTCGACTGTGCCAGAAAAAACAACAACGTCATCTTTTGCCATATATATTTTCCTTGGGTTAAATCTGTCACAAATGATATGTTATATAAGTAAAAAAATCAAGAATTTTTTGTTGCGAGTAAGGTCTTATTCTGATAGAATTATACAGAATAGTAGGAAGGCGAGTACATGAAAATAAAATATATTGCATTGATTTTTGCAACACTGCCAGTGTTGGCGGTTGCGGCCACTGTACGCTCTGGTTCGGAACGTGTAAGTTTGCGTCCAACTACGGCGGTCACGGCCAAGGCACCGGGAGCGCGGATGCCCAATATGTCGGTCAACACTGTTGCAACCGGTGGTATGGGAAATGTGACCCAGACCGCGCAATCTGGGAATGAACCTGCGCAACCCCTTGGAACGTTAAATGACGAAGAATGTCGCGAAACGTATCGGACGTGTATGGATGAATTTTGTTTGATGGATGAATCCGAAGGTGAACGTTGCGCGTGTTCTGATAACATAAGGCAGGCAAAGAATATTATTCAAGAGATTCAAAAAATACAGTCCGAGGCAGAAACTCTTTATACCGAAGGCGTGGAACGTGAAAAGTTGGGCGCGCGTGCGGATTGGGTCTTTGGTGCAACCAACAAACCGCAAGAGTCGTCTTTAAAATATAACTTGCACGAATGGATATACGGCGGTCAGACTTCGGAAGAGCTTTCTGCGGATGATGAAATTGGTAATAATCTGTATGCGATGGCGGCGGAATCTTGTGAAAATATTTTAATGCGTTGTGATGATAAAACCGCCACGCGTGAAGAGCAATTATATTCGCGGGAAATAACAAAAAACTGCAAGGCGTTTGATGTGTATTTGGCGGATCAAAAGCGTGCCGCTGAATCAAATCTTAGAACGGCCCAGGCCGCGGTTCGTTCAACGCGTGCAAGTTTGTTGGACAAGACAGATAAGTACAATCGTGGCGAATGTTTGTTGGCTTACAGGTCTTGTATCGCGGACAAGGGGGGGTGTGGCGTAGAGTTTGAAAATTGTTTGGATGATGCATTACTGCAACGACGGGCCAATGCCTGTGAAAATATTTTGGATCAATGTATGCGTTCGCGCGAATATGTGTTGGAAGATTGGGCGGCGGAATCCCAAATGATTCTGGACAGTGCGAAGACGTATTCCGATAAAACTGTGCGGGCGACGTGTAATGCCAAGACGCGTAATTGTTTGGAAGAAAGTTGTTCGACATCAACAGATACCTTGTGCCTTAATAATATAGAAGTTGCGGCGGGTATTTGTCCGATTATTGAAGAATGTGATGTAAAAGCCCCTGGGTTCAAGAAAGGATGGGCGGACAAATTGGCATCACTTAAAACGGACTTTTGCCAGAATGATATTGCAAAATGTATGCAAGATAAATGCGGTGTAAATTATGATGCACCACAATGCACAGGTAAAAATATTAATGAACTTGTCGCCCTTTGCCCGCAAAAGATGTTCGTGTCCTGTAAAGACGAAGGTTTGTATGACCAATTGATGGCGGCGGTTACATTAAACCTGAATTATCAACAGTTGGAAAATTGTATGAATTATTATGCGGATTTAATGGGTCGTACGTGCGGGGCAGATATGGCGTGTTTGCCAGGGAGTAAAAAGGCGGCAACGTACACAAGTCTGAACCAAGATTATGCAAAAATTCAGACCGAGGTTGAGAAAGAAGCCCACGACGCAGTTGCGAAGTTCTTTAGTACATTAAGACAGCAACAGACGGTAAAAGATTGTATTAGTGTAAATGGCAATTCAGATAACGCCATTGCCGCGGCAACTAAATATGTTGCCGAAGCGCGCGCCAAGGCACGTTATGCCGCGGAACTGGATACGCAACGTATGAAATTGATTCGGGCAAGTGATATCGAAACAGCAAGAAAGGCTTGTTATAACGACCACAAAATTGAAAAGCGTCCAAGTGGTAATGGCAATTTCAGTTATGTGACCAGTGTTTCGTTTGAGCCGGCTTTGCGTAATTGTCACGTTTGTCGCAAGCAGCGCGTTTGTTCGGTTGGCGGTGAAGACAGCAATACTGGCGCGTTAAAGGGTGCTGCGGCTGGGCTTACCACAGGGCTATCAACGGGTTCTATGTTTGGCCCATGGGGTACGGCAATCGGTGCGGCGGTCGGTGGTATCG
>JAZRUN010000060.1:0-9944 GCA_045652565.1 Candidatus Enterousia sp.
ATGTAGCCTTGAAATCCACCGTTGGATAGCCAATCAGAACACCTGTCTGTTGGGCTATCTTCAAACCTTTTTCTACACCTGGGATGTATTCTTTTGGAATCGCACCACCAACAATCTTGTTTTCGAATTCATAACCTTTACCTGGTTCCAATGGTTCAAATTCGATTTTCACCTGGGCATATTGACCCGAACCACCAGACTGTTTCTTATGAGTGTATTCTTCGGTGACAGGCTTGCGGAATGTTTCACGGTACGCGATACGTGGTTCACCAACATTCACATCAACCTTGAATTCACGCAGCAATCTGTCAACCAAGATTTCAAGGTGCAATTCACCAACACCCGCCAAAATCGTTTGACCAGATTCTTCATCAACCGAAACGCGGAAAGATGGGTCTTCCTTGGCCAACGCCTGCAGACCCAAAGACATCTTTTCAATGTCAGCCTTGGTTTTCGGTTCAACCGCGATAGAAATAACCGGTTCTGGAACATGGATATTTTCCAAAATAATCGGATTTGCCTCGTCACACAGAGTATCACCAGTAATTGTTTCCTTCATACCGACCAATGTAATAATGTCACCCGCCGATGCTTCTTTGATTTCTTCGCGTTGATTAGAGTGCATCAACAACATACGACCTACGCGTTCGCGTTTGTCGCGATTCGAATTATAGATGTATGAACCAGATGTCAATTTACCAGAATAGATACGGATGAACATCAAATTACCAACGAAAGGATCGTTTGCAACCTTAAACGCCAAGGCGCTAAATGGTTCTTTCGGATCTGGATGACGTTCTGCAACGGTTTCCTTGTCCATCTTGGTTCCTTTAATCGCAGGGACGTCCAGCGGGGACGGCAAATAATCAACAATCGCATCCAACAATGGTTGAATACCTTTGTTCTTAAACGAAGAACCACAAGTCACCAACACAAAGTTTTGACCAATGACACCCTTACGCAATAATTTCTTTAAGGTATCAATATCTGGAATCTTGCCTTCCATATATTCTTCCATGACAGCATCGTCCAGCGTCACAACTTCTTCAATCAATTTATTGTGCAATTCTTCGGCCTTGGCCTTTAATTCTTCTGGAATTTCTATTGTAATAGGATGCGACCCCGTTTCGTCTTCCCAAATATAGCCTTTCATTTCAAGAACATCCACAACACCCTTGAAATCGTTTTCGGCACCGATTGGGAAATTCAAGACAACCGGATTTGCGCCCAAACGTTCGCGGAACATTTCGACACAACGGAAGAAATTCGCGCCAACACGATCCATCTTGTTCACAAAACAAATACGCGGAACATTATAACGATCCGCCTGGCGCCATACTGTTTCTGATTGTGGCTGCACACCCGACACCGATTCGAAAACTGCAACTGCACCGTCCAAAACGCGCAAACTGCGTTCCACTTCCATTGTAAAGTCCACGTGGCCCGGTGTATCAATCAAATTGATACGATGATCTTTCCAAAAGCATGTTGTTGCCGCGGAAGTAATTGTGATACCACGTTCTTGTTCCTGTTCCATCCAGTCCATAGTGGCGGCACCATCGTGCACTTCGCCAATCTTGTACGTTTTACCAGTATAGAACAAAATACGTTCGGAAGTTGTCGTTTTACCGGCGTCAATGTGCGCCATAATGCCGATATTACGATACATATGTAAAGGTGCGGTTTTTCCAACAGACATCTTTTTTCCTTTTTCTTTTCTTTATTACCAACGGAAATGAGCAAATGCTTTGTTCGCCTCTGCCATTTTATGTGTATCAATTTTCTTTTTGTATGCGCCACCAGTGCTGTTCAACGCATCGCGCAATTCGCCAAACACACGTTCAGTCATACTGCGTTCACCACGTTTACGCGCAAACATAATCGCCCAACGAATAGCCAGTGTTTGCTGACGTTCTGGACGAACTTCTACTGGAACCTGATATGTCGCACCACCAACGCGGCGACCTTTTACTTCGACCGACGGCTTCAAAGCTTCTAACGCTTCCAAAAAGCATGCCAATTCATCGCCATCTTTTGCAATAGTTTTCAACTTTTCCATTGCACCATAAACGATGTTTTCGGCAACTTCTTTTTTACCATCCCACATAACATTATTAATAAACTTCGCAACAACCAGATTGTTATATTTAGAATCTGGCAAAATTTCACGCTTTGCTGCGGCTTTACGTCTTGACATATTTTACGTTCCTTTTTGTTCTTCACCCAGACCGTCTGGATTACTCATACGGGCGCACCCGCATGTTTTTTGTTATTTGGCTTTCTTTGCACCATACAAAGAACGGCCTTGTTTTCTGCTTTCTACGCCTTTGGTATCCAACACCCCGCGAATGATGTGATATTTCACACCAGGCAAGTCCTTTACACGACCGCCACGAATCATAACAACACTGTGTTCTTGCAGGTTGTGCCCTTCGCCCGGGATATAGGCCGTCACTTCACGACCATTGGCCAGTTTAACACGTGCAACCTTACGTTGCGCAGAATTAGGTTTCTTAGGTGTGGTTGTGTACACACGGGTACAAACACCACGCTTTTGCGGATTTTCCAACATATCAGGTGCCGTAGATTTCACGACAACTTTCTTACGTGGTTTCCGAATCAGTTGGTTCACTGTTGGCATTCAAAATCTCTTTGTTCTTTTTTACCTGTTTTTTTGCTACGCAAAAGCCCACCTCAGACTTATTTTACGGGCTGTCCCGTAATTATAAATCTGCCAGATTTGCGGACTTTTTTGTACTTTTCACTTTCCTTGATTACACAGAAAGCGCAATAACTATAACCCCGAACCCCAGCGTTGTCAAGGAAAAATCAGAAATTTTTTGGCAAAAACCCAATAAAACAACGCCCCAAACGGGGCGTTGCAATTTTTTGTGCTTTCGATTAGAAATCGATGCCGAATTTGACACCATAGCCAAAGCCGTCATTCCACTGCCATTCATCGAAGTTATCGCCACCGTGGTGGTTCAAAGCACCATTGACGTACAGGCCGACATACTTTGTCGCATCGATGTTATAGTTCACACCAAAATAGCCATTCCATACACCTTCATTCTCAGCACCATCGTTTGTGATGCCCGCATATTCTGCACCTGCAACCAAGTTCCAATTGTTATCAATCAGGTATTGTGCATCCAAACCGGCAATCCATTTATGAAAGCCTTCATCACCCCAGTTGAATGACTCTGTGTTGATATATTCGTACGCAACATGACCCGCCAATGTCAAAGCGCCCATCATATAGCCGCCGCGAACACCCGCCGTCCAAGTATAGAAAATGGCATTCTCGTCAAACCATTCCGTATCGTCACCGGCGTGATACATCAATGCGCCGATTTGACCATAGTTGCCCAAGCTTGCATCACCTGCCCTATATGCGCCATAGACATCCAATTTCCATGCGCCTTTATCCAGTGCGCGATATGTCGCCTTTAATGCCAAATCATTCCAAGTATAGAAATCAAACGAATCGTCTTCGGTCAAAGATGTTTTTACATCAACCGCCAATTTATCTGTGACACCATAGCCAAATTCTTCTGCCAATGTGTACGGTGTGCCTTCTGTATGTGAAGCCAACGAAGTTTCACTATAGAAGTGACCCGCCTTGGGCATATATAATGGGTTGCCATCAATAACGTTCGCCGCGTGTGCGCCGCCCGCCGCAACAACCGCCAATAAAGAAGTTAAAGCAATTTTTTTCATAATTAATCCTTTCCTTTTTAGTTATTAAACAACTAGATTTTATCTAGCTGTATGAATTCTATCGCATAAATAGGAAAAAATCCAATAAAAAAATTATAACCAAATATAACAAAACATATCTACTATTGTTGACGTCATACCGAATATTATATCGTCATATCGGCGAAGGCCGGTATTTTTCGCCATCGTCGCAGACTGGCACTCGTCATCCCGTGCTTGACACGGGATCTCTTCGGGTTATGTCAGTGGACTGGTCCGCAACAGTGGCGCAGAGATCCCGACTTCCGTCGGGATGACGTGTTTATGTGTCGGGATAACGAGAAAAAAACATCGTCACCCCGCCGCATCGGGCCCCGCAAAATTTGAAAAAATTTTGTGGGTGATAACGTGCGGGGCCCAGGGCGAGCGATAGCGAGCACCTGCGTCGCAGACCGGCACTCGTCATCCCGTGCTTGACACGGGATCTCTTCGGCACGCCTAAGACCACCCAGGATTGCAACAGGATCCCGACTTCCGTCGGGATGACAGTGTTTTTTTAAACGCAATAGAAATAGAGATTATTTAGTATCCTCATCATTTGTGACATCTGTCGCGGTGATTTCAACATAGCGACATTCTGGCGCATCACCATCTTTAGTACAGCCCTCCGCGCCAACACCACTTGGCTTAAAACTGACGTTTGTATATGCAGATAATCTACCTGCTAAATAATCTGCTACCGCTCCTGCACGCAGTTCTGATAATTCTTTATTGTCTCTATACGGGGCAGTAGTTCTTACACCCACATTATCCGTATGACCAACGATATTTAAAACGATGTTCGTATCTGGATTATCTTGAATTGCAAACGTAAATGTGGCTACGTAACGATCCAAAATACTTTCGCCCGCATTGTTAAGATCATATTTACCTGAATCAAAAATTTGATTAGCTTTAAGTTTAAGTTTTGATAGTTCTAATTCTGATCTGTCGCTTTTCAATTTAGATCTTTTGTTTGCCCATTCCTCTACACCTGCAAAAGAATCATAAGTCGGAACCTCAACAGTTTCGTTTTTTTTGATAACATACTGACTATTTTCATTATTAAATTCTCTTTCTGCTTGTTCGAAATCTCGTTTTGCTTTCTTATGCCTCTCACTCTTGGGGTTCATTAGTTTATTTGCGACAAAGCCCGCAACCAATGCGCCACCACCAACCAACGCGCCTGTACGCAGGTTCTTGGCCGTTTCTTCCTTTTGCGCGGCCCACGCCGCCGCATCCGCACTGTCGCCGTCCATCATCGCACGCGCAAGTGATGTTTCGCCACCAGTGCGACCGCCCAGTGACGCGTTCCTGTACAGGTTCGTTTCCGCTTTGTCATATATTGTTGTTGCTTCCAACCCAGCAGGCAAATTTAACGCCGCCTTGGTGCGCTTTAACCTGTCCGCAGTTTCTTTATATTCTGTGTAGTACTTTAACAATTCGTTCCCGCCGGGGATTTCGATGTCGCCAAGCCCCAGTTGTATGTTTTTATTTTTCCCGTATTCGCAATGCATAGTCCCAAGTAATGCCGCCATATCTTGTTCTGCCTGGCGGTCCGCCGCCTGTTCGCCCAGTGCGCTGAATGCCGCATAGCCACCTGCACCCGCCGCCGCAGTTGTTGTCGCGGCCAGCAATCTGTTGTCCCAATCGTCACGTCTTGCCTTGGCCGCCTGGTAGTCTTCCTGTGCCGCATCGGCTTCTTGCTCCCAATACTTACGTTCTTCTTCTGACATTTCTGTGGTGGAGGTGGTGTAGGTGTTGTTGTCCTGCGGGTCGTTGGGTACGCTGGGAACACTTGTAACCACAGCATTAACACTGTTGTCGTCATTGAGGTCCTGCTGATTTTGCTCGGTTTGTTCAACTTGTTGGTTGCCCTCATCGCCACTATCAGCTCCAACGCTGACTCCTGTACCAGCATTGTTGGTTTCTGAGACCGCTTCTTCTGCATCGTCGTCGTTGTTTGTTGTTCCGGCCTCTTGTTGCACCAGTGTTGTATCACTACCAGATGACGCCCCAAGTTTTATTACTATATCTTTATATAAAGTCTTGCTATCATTAATTTGTACACTAAAATTTTGTAGCGAAGCGTCACACGTTGGAACAATATACCCGGCATTATGGGCAGGAAGCGCGAAAAACGCCATAAAACAAAATAAAAAAAGCCTGCGCATAATCCCCCCTGTGGTCTGAATTCGCTTAGCTTTATTTTATCACACAAAGCAAACTAATACAAGTGACAAAATATTTCCCCCCCTGCCCCCGGTGTTCCAGAGAATCGTCATCCCGTGCTTGACACGGGATCTCTTCGGCACGCCTAAGACCACCCAGGATTGCAACAGGATCCCGCCCTTCGGCGGGATGACGGCAATCTGGAAATTCCCCTCTGGCTAGAGGGGTGCCCCGTGGAACGGGGCGGGGTGTCGCCCCCCTGCCCCCCGACGTGCTACGTCGTACCCCTTTCCCATGGGAAGGGGATTTTCCAAAGCCTACGATTAATGTGCACCAAAATCTAATTCTGGATTGTTTTGCCGCTTTATCTCGCGCCAGTCTGCATGGTTTTTTATATGCGCGTCATAGTCAACAGAAAACCGATGCCCACCACGTCCATCCGCCACAAAGTACAAATATTTTGTTTTCGCAGGTTCCAATACCGCACGAATCGCGTGCATACCAACATTCGCAATCGGTGCCGGCGGCAAGCCGCTGTGGCGATATGTATTATATGGACTGTCTATTTTAAGGTGCCCGCGCAGCAATGGCTGGCCCCGCATATCGCCATACCCATCGGTCAACACATAGACAACCGTCGGGTCAGCCTGGAGCCTTATGCCACGCCGCAGCCGATTCAGATAAACACTTGCAACAATTTTCATTTCCTTGGCACGCGGGGTTTCGCGCTGAACAATAGACGCAAGTGTTATGACATCATTCCAATCCCGCAGAGGTGCCGGTGGATTTTTACGCCGACGCAACCAATTATTTTTTATGCGCTGCATTTTTTTATGCGCCAAATCCAAAACCGCCATACGTGCCGTTCCACGCGCAACATAGTAAGTATCTGGGAACACATCACCATCGCCCAGGTCGCAAACCGCACCCCACGCGCGCACTTCGTCACACCAAACATCGCCGACCAAATCAGGTGCCGCCAACAACAGCTCTTTTATTTGTATAATGGTTAGGCCTTCGGGAATAACGACTTTTGTGGTTGCAACCTGGCCCCGCACAAACATATCGACCACACGCCACAATGACGCACCGCGCGGAATATCATATTCGCCACTTTGCACGCGACCGCCACGAAACCGCACCAAGAAAACGAATGCCTTGTCCGACACAACCAAGTTTTGCCGACGCAGACGTGTCGCAACCGCGGTCACACTGTCACCATTTTGGATAACAAAAGTCTTGGTTTTACGCACAGTCGAATGCACACAAACGGCAAAATACAACACCGCCAAGGCCGCAATTACAAAATAAACTATGTATTTGATAAGTGGTTTTCTCTTTCTCATTGCAACGACAATTATTGCAAATAATTTTCAATTTGCAAGGTTCTGTTTTAATGATTATGACCATTTAATTGATACAACGGCGTGGTTTTTTGAACAACATCCTGCTCAATCGATGGTTTTAAAAATTCTTCTTCATTAGTATAATCAGATGCCATATACATTTTCCATTTTGATAATAATTTTTGAAACTTTGGGTTTTGTTCCATTTGTTTGCGCCAATTACGAAGTTTTGCTAAATTAACATTTATATTCCGCTTTAACACTTTGGCAAATTTTGGATCAAATTCTTCAAGTGTTTTATACTTTTGTATATTAATATACATATAACCATATCTTTTACGGTATTCTGGTCCAAGGTCGTTGTAAGCAGCTAATTGTCTCCGTTTATAATCTGCAAAAGCAGATTCATATAAAGTATCATAGTAATCATCTGGAAATCGGTCACCAACAATCGCACTAATTAATTCTATCTCTTTCCGAAATCCCCTTTGATAATCCAAAGACAACTTATACATTTTGGTAAACAAATCGTCCATATTTGTGGTAGATACCACACTATCTATTTCGGTACGAAAACCTTCAAAAATTTGTTGCAAATTGTGCAACCCATAAAGGGAATAAGCATGCCGCCACGAACCTGTTTCTATTTCTTCATTAATTGCAACATCTTCAACCGCTTTTGCAACCTGTGAATTATATTCACCATAATTTTGCACTCCAGATCTATAGTTGGCATCTTCAATATATTGGAAACCTTTTTCTTTCATTGCCATGCGCACAACCGCATTACGTAAAAACTTTGTCAATATTACATATCTGTCTTCTTGAATCAGACCACTTAAAAATTTCCTTTTGGCTTCTTCTGTTTTTGCTTCGTCATACCAACGTTTTGCCCTGAGATCATTTCCTAAAACCTTTTGTATATCTTCCTTTGTCAAAAGTCCCTCTGATAATCGATTATATTCTTTAAAATCTTTTGGGCTAACTTTTTCTAACAACGATAAAATACGCGCAATCTCATCTTCCGTGAAATAATCCGCTTTATATGTTGCGCCATTTTTACCAATTGTATATAATTCTGCATCCCTGTCATATGTCGGCTGCACAACATATGCGTCCTCTTTGGGTAATACAAGCCCAGTATCCGCATCCGTTGAAAAGTATGTATCTACCAAATCCAGACCAACTGGTTGGCCATTTTTTGCGACAATGGATTTATATGGAGCAAATATCACATATGGGAATGAGTCCCAATTACCTTCGCTATGGCTTTCCACTACATGATTAAGCACAGTATGCACCGTATTTCTTGCAATTTCACAATCAGAAATCATTGCTAATGACGGCAAAACAATGTTTCCATCCTGATCATACAACGGTTTCTGGTCAGTGGTACGAACACAACACCAATTATCCTTGCGAGACATTACCTCTGCATCCCTTGCATCCTGTTTTTCTGTAACATGAATATCTCCTCGTGATGTCGCGTATTTTTCTGTCATTTGATGCAATTTTTCCATTGCTAATTTAAAATCTATTACGGATGCCATACAAAAATTCTCCTTGGTGCAAATTATACCATAAAATTCATCATCTTTCATACAAAAAACACACAGTCTGCCTCTCGCCTGCGGTTCGAACCACTTCCTTCGTAGGTTCGAATCCTGACCCGACCAAGATAAATTAAAACCGCTGGGAAAAGGGAACCAGCGGTTTTGATTTATGGTCGGAGTAACAGGATTCGATCCTCCAACCTCTACGTCCCGAACGTAGCGCTCTACCAGACTGAGCTATACTCCGAACACACACAACAAACAAACTTTGTTCTTATCGGAAGAACGAATCGATTATAGTGCACTAATTCCCGTTTGCAACTTTTTTTTATTTTTTGCGATTTTCTGCATAAAACGCTTGTTTTTTTCCAATAATATTGCATTATTGTGGGGCATTAAAAACAAGAGGTGACTTTATGTTTGCTGCGCGATTTTTAACCAAAACAACTTTTGAAAATTATGCAGACTATATCGCAAACGCGCGTCCGATTGTACCGGCGAACTTTAATTTTGCATACGATGTTATTGATGTTATTGCGCGCGAAACACCTGATAAACTCGCCATAATTTGGGTTGATGATAATGGAAACAAGAAAAATTTTACTTTTTCCGACCTGTCGAAAATGTCGAATGCGGCGGCAAACTATTTGACTTCGCGCGGGCTTAAAAAAGGCGACACAGTGTTGCTGTTCTTGCGGCGCCGTTGGGAATACTGGATTTTGATGATGGCGATGCACAAAATCGGCGTGATTCCAATTCCGTCAACGAATCAATTAAAATCCGAAGACATTAAATACCGAATCGATGCCGCCGAGGCGCGCGCCATTATCGCCTTTGATGACGGGCACATTGTAAATGAAATAAAAACTGCCATCGGCGAATCGGATGTGATGCTGATATCAAATGACGAAGTTTCCGAATCGCTGAACGCTATGCCGGACACAATCGAACGCGTTCCGAATGAAAATACCGATACTATGGTGATTTATTTTACAAGCGGCACGACAGATATGCCGAAAATGGTCGCGCATAATTTTGAATACCCACTGGGACATATAAATACTGCCCTATTCTGGCAAAGGCTGCACGACGGCGATATTCATTTTACATTGTCCGAATCGGGCTGGGCAAAATG
>JAZRUN010000061.1:0-5451 GCA_045652565.1 Candidatus Enterousia sp.
CCAAACAGCAAATTGCGTGCAGCAGTTTTGACTGTATTGAAAGAAGAAGGCTTTATTGAAGATTTTCA
Organism: Candidatus Enterousia sp.; assembly: GCA_045652565.1. Classification (GTDB taxonomy): domain Bacteria; phylum Pseudomonadota; class Alphaproteobacteria; order Rs-D84; family Rs-D84; genus Enterousia. The sequence continues at coordinate 69 of JAZRUN010000061.1, forward strand.
AAAGCAAGAAATTGATGAACACCGCAGCAATTTGGTTGTCACACTGAAATATGTTGGCGGAAATGGCGCAATCCAAGACATTTCTGTTGTTTCTAAACCGGGACGTCGTGTTTATTCGGGTTCGGCCAAGATGCCACGCGTTTTGAATGGACTTGGTATCGCGATTGTTTCTACACCAAATGGCGTTATGACAGACCACAAGGCCCGTCTGATGAATGTTGGTGGTGAAGTGTTGTGCAAGGTTATATAATAGCAATAAGGATCTAGTTATGTCCAGGGCAGGAAAATATCCAGTAAAATTAAGTGAAGGTGTGGTTGCATCTATCGCAGAAGATAAGTTGGTTGTCAAAGGACCAAAGGGTGAATTGTGTGTGCCACTGAATACCAAAAACGCGGGCTTGGTCGATGTGAAAATCGAAGAAGGCTGTGTTGCGGTTTCGCCAAAGAATGCAGATGATAAGGTATCCAGTGCTATGTGGGGCACGATGACACGTAATATTCGTAATGCTGTCGAAGGCGTGACGCATGGTTTTTCGAAAGATATGCGTATGAATGGTGTTGGGTACAAGGCATCGGTCAGCGGTAAAAAGTTCACGTTGGTTGTTGGCTTTTCGCATGATGTTGTTATGGAAATTCCAGAAGGTATCACCGTAACGATGGGTGAAACACCGACAGAATTTACTATCAGCGGCATCGATAAATGTGCGGTTGGTTTGTTTGCAGACAAAATTCACAAGATTCGCAAACAAGATCCGTACAAAGGCAAAGGCATTTTCTATAAAACAGAAAAGGTTCGCCGCAAAGAAGGTAAAAAGAAATAATCAATAAATTTCCGCTGTTACGGAAATTGCAAAAAAGGACAAAAAATGTTGAAACATTTATCTACAGAGTCAAGACGCAAATTGGTGACCCGCGTCGCGTTAAAAAAGAAAAACCCGGGCAAGATTCGGCTGTCTGTTTTCCGCAGTGGCCGCCATATTGAAATTCAGGCTATTGATGATGTCAAAGGGCACACCGTTTGTGCGGCTTCGTCAAAAGAAAAAGATTTCAAAGGCAAAGGTTGGAATATCGCGGGTGCAGAATTGGTTGGCAAGGCGTTTGCAGAACGCTTGGGCAAGGCCAAAGTTGCCGACAAATGCTATTTCGATCGTGGTGCATATCGCTATCATGGTCGCGTCAAGGCATTGTGCGAAGCAATCCGCGCCGGTGGCGTTAGAATATAAAACAACATTATAAGAATATACGGAGAATATAATGGCACGTTTTGATGATAAAAAATTACAGACAGATAATTTGGTAGATAAACTTGTTTCTGTCAATCGCGTTTCCAAAACTGTGAAGGGCGGTAAAAATATGTCTTTCTCGGCACTGGTTGTCGTTGGGGATAAGGCCGGCAAGGTTGGTTTTGGCAAAGGTAAAGCATTGGAAGTTCAATCTGCGGTGCAAAAGGCAACCAAGGCGGCAAAGGCGAAAATGATTCGCGTACCACTGAAAGAAGGCCGCACATTACATCACGATATTTCTGTGAAATATGGTGCAAGTAAGTTGGTTTTGCGCAGTGCGGTTCCTGGTACTGGTATTATTGCGGGTGGTGCTTTGCGTGCGGTGTTTGACTGTCTTGGCGTTCAAGATGTCGTTGTGAAATCCCAAGGTGCGAGCAATCCGAATAATATGATTCGCGCAGTGTTCTTGGCGTTTTCAAAAATGAATTCACCGAAAACTGTTGCGGCGCGTCGTGGTAAAACGGTTGCGGAAATCATCGCAGGTCGTGACGGCAAAAAGTCTGCCGAGGAAGAAACTGTTGCAGAAGACAAATAATTAAAGGATGATTGCTATGGCAAAAAAATTGATTGTAAAACAAGTTAAAAGTGTTATCGGTCGTCCGGAATCTCAACGTAAAATTTTGGCGACATTGGGTTTGGGGCGCATTGGCAAATCGCATGAATTTGCGGACAATGCATCCATCCGTGGTATGATTGCCAAGGTTGCACATTTGGTGACTGTGACAGAAGAATAAATTTAATTAAAAACCGAGTATGCGGACACTTGTCCGCATGCGAAACAGAACTATATAAAGTTCATAGGAGTAAAAGAAATGAAATTAAATGCTTTGATGGATAATTTGGGTGCTCGTAAGGATATTAAGCGCGTTGGTCGTGGTATGGCATCGGGTTATGGTAAAACCGCTGGTCGTGGTACCAAGGGTCAAAAGGCGCGTGCAGGTTCCCGTAAACAGGCAACTTTCCAAGGTGGTCAGATGCCGATTTTGCGTCGCTTTCCAAAATTTGGTTTTACAAATCCGTTTGCAAAACGTTATGCGACAATCAACCTGGGCGATATTGAAAAGTTTATCAAGTCAGGCAAAATTGATGCAACAAAGGAAATCACATTAGATTCTTTGTTGGCGGCTAAAATTTTGAACCGTTCTATGTCGGGTCTGAAAGTTTTGGCCAAAGGTGAAATCAAAACTGCGGTTAACATTGTTGCAGATAAATGGTCGGCGGCGGCCGAAGCGGCAATCGTGAAAGCGGGCGGTTCCATTAAAACAAAATAATACGGGAATAAAACAAGAGAGATAAGCGCATGAAGTTCATATCAAAATATTTTGGCAAACTATCTGATTTGCAGAAACGCATTTTGTTCACGCTGGGTGCGCTTATCATTTATCGTGTTGGTTCGTTTATTCCATTGCCAGGCGTGAATGCGTCTGCGGTTTTGCATTTGTTCACTGGCGAAGGCAGTGGTATGATGGGTATGTTTGATATGTTCACTGGTGGATCGCTGTCGCGTATGTCGGTGTTGGCACTGAATATTTTCCCATATATCTCGGCATCTATCGTGTTGCAGCTGTTGACCGCAACAAGTAAATCACTGAATGATTTGCGCAAAGAAGGCGAATCTGGCCGTATTAAAATCAACCAATATACGCGCTATCTGGCCGTTATCTTGGCGGTTGTTCAGGGTTGGGCTGTTGTGCGCGGCTTGGAAATGATGGCGCCGGTCAATGGTGTGCGCGCGGTTGTGAATCCTGGCTTTTCATTTGAGTTGTCGGCGATAATCGCGCTGGTTGGTGGTACAGTATTCGTTATGTGGTTGGCGGAACAGATTACTGCGCGCGGCATAGGGCAGGGCGCATCATTGCTGATTTTTGCGGGTATTATCGCCCAGATTCCAGAAGGTATCGCAAAGATTGTATCCCTTGGCTCGGTTGGCCAGATGTCGCCAGCGATGATTGCATTGGTGTTGGCATTTGTGGTCGGCATTATTGCGTTGATTGCGTTCTTTGAATTGGCGCAACGCCGTATTCAGATTTTGTATCCGCGTCAGGTTATGGCGAATGGTGTTGTGAATACGAATGCGTCCTATTTGCCGATTAAGGTGAATATGTCGGGCGTTATGGGGCCTGTGTTTGCGTCGTCTATTATGATGTTGCCTGCGTTTATTCAGCGATTTGCCCAGAGTGAAAATTTGATTGTTCAAAATATTATTGCATTCTTTACATATGGCGCGTGGTCATATATCATTTTGTACACGATTTTGATTGCATTCTTTGCGTATTTCCAGACTGCGGTTGTATTTAATTCCGAAGAAACCAGTAATAATCTGCGTAATGCAGGTGGCTATATCCCCGGGGTTCGCCCAGGTGCGCAAACTATCACTTTCTTGGATTCTGTTGTGTCCAAAGTGACGGCGATTGGTGTTTTGTATTTGATTGTGGTTTGCGTTTTGCCAATCATATTGAATACTCACTTTGGTATGCCACTTGTTATTGGTGGAACAAGTGTTTTAATCGTTGCGGGTGTTGTTTTGGATACCATGAACCAGGTGCAATCGTATCTGGTGGCAAAGCAATATCATGGCGTTATGGGCGCCGCCGCAAAGAAAGGTCGTTTCCGCAACTAGTGTACAGCTGCGTGAAACAAAGTTTGACTTTTGCGCTAATTTATATAGAATTATGTGGCAGAAGTTCATCCAGTGGTTTGTGCTTTCCGCAGATTGCATAAATCAACAGGTAAAAATCGGACGCAAAAACGTCCACAGAAAAATAAAAAGGAAAAACTAAAATGGCACGTATAGCAGGTGTGAACATCCCGACAGAAAAACGTATCGAGATTGCGTTGCAATACATCCACGGCATTGGCCCAGCCAAGTCCGCACAAATCTGCAAGGATTTGAAATTGAAAGACGGTCTGCGCGCAAAAGATCTGACTGACGAAGATGTTGTTAAAATTTCGAATTATATCGAACAGAACTTTAAGGTCGAAGGTGATGTTCGTCGTGAAGTTGCGATGAATATCAAACGTTTGCAAGACCTGAAAACTTATCGCGGTATCCGTCATCGTAATCGTTTGCCGGTTCGCGGTCAACGCACGCAGACAAATGCGCGTACTCGCAAAGGTAAACGTATCGTTGTCGCAGGTTCTGCGGTCAAGGGTAAATAAATCCCGTTGGGTAGAGATTAACACGATAGTTAATTGAAGACATCTAATAAAAGGAAAACAAAAAATGGCAATTACAAAAAACAAAAAGAAAGTTGTGAAAAAGGTATCGCATGGCATTGCACATGTCGTTGCCACGAATAATAACACACGTATTACAATTACTGATCAATCTGGTGCGGTTTTGACATGGGCAACCGCTGGCGCGAATAATTTCAAGGGCGCAAAGAAATCAACACCGTATGCGGCAACAGTTGTTGCGGACGCGGTTGGCAAGAAAGTTGCCGAAATGGGTATGAAAACGGTTGATGTTTTGATGCGCGGTATCGGTCAGGGACGTGAATCTGCGGTTCGTGGTTTGGCGAATGCGGGCCTGGTTGTTCAAAGCATTACCGACACAACACGCATTCCGCATAATGGGTGCCGTCCAAAGAAAGTCCGTCGTGTATAGGGACTTAGTGGCTAGTGTTAGTGTAAGTGGTTAGTATGCGGGCGCAATTGCGCCCGCTGTTTTTTATGTTGCATCAAATCAGATTTATGATATAATAACAAACGATATGGCGGGTTGTCATATTGGGCTTAGAAACCCATGTCAAGTGTCCCCGATTTTAGGGGACAATAAATGAAAACTCCAACCTTGGGTTGGGGTGTCGCGAATATATTGAATAAGTGACGCAATTCTTGACATTGTTTCTAAACCCCAATCCACACTATGGCTTTTGCCCACTGGTGTGATTTTTCGTTGGGGAAAAATGGTGCGTATGTTGTGCGTATTTTTATCATTGTTATTGTTGATGCCACCGATGGCATGCTGTGACGATATGGAAAAACAAATGCAAATCGCATCACTTAAACGCGAAATCAGCGACCTTGAAATCGAACTTGAAGCCTGCAAACGCAATACCAAAAGTTGGAAAGCCGCAACCATTGTTGGAGCGGCGGGC
>JAZRUN010000062.1:0-24539 GCA_045652565.1 Candidatus Enterousia sp.
ATGGCAATATCACCGTCAGAAACCACGGGCGCAGTTTTTGGTGCGGTCCACATATTTATCAACCACCAAGAGCCAAAGAATAAAATCATCCACCACAAAAAGCCGGACAGACGCGATTTAGGTTTTGCATTTGTTGCCGCCCTGTTTGCGTTCCACGCATTAAACCCAGAATTATTGTTATCAAGATATTTTACCATTATTTAGCCTTTATATTTTTTAAACATTTTTTGCGCGCCAAATACCAATTCAGCACATAGAGCATCACACCAACCGTAATAAACACATCCGCCACATTAAATGCCGGCCAATGCGCGCCACCAATATGCAGGTCCAGAAAGTCAACCACTGCACCAAAGCGGATGCGGTCAATCAGATTTCCAAATGCACCACCAACGATAAATATTAGTGGCACACGTTCGTAATTCTTTGCGCGCGCAAACAGATAGTAAGTCAGCCACGCAATAATTAAACCCGTCAGAATTATCATAACAATCGGCGCGTTGTCGCCCAAGCCCCTAAACAAAGAAAACGCGGTTCCCGGATTCCAAGTAAAAACTATATTGAAAAAGTTAGTCACGCGCGTCATTAAATACGGCACAGGCACCACAGACCAAGCGGGGCCGAACACAAACGCCGAACCAGTTATTAAAAACAATAAAATACCTTTGGCAATCTGGTCAAGCAAGACTATGCCACAGATGCCCATAACAGTTTTTAAGATTCTATTCATCGTTTTTCCTTTCTGACCGACACAATATAGCAACATCGGAAACCAAACGCAAATATAAAAAACACCCGCGCACGAAACGAATTGACAGCAGTATTTTTTGTATGTATGCTGATAACAGTAAATATCAGGAGTAAAAAATGATAAAAAAATGGATAATTTTACAGAACTTTGAAACGGTGCTTACTGGTCGGCCGACACAATTAAATCTTGGACAAATATCAGAAGAGCAATTAAACAAATTCTTGTCAATTATTCGCAACAGCAAACCAGAAAGAGGCGAAAAATATCACTGTGGTTTTGATGTATTCTTGATAGATAAGGCGTTTGCAGTCGAACCGAAACCCATTGGGCGCAATCTGCCAACGACGATAGAATGGCTCCCCGCATCATATATAAGTCCTGCAAAACCGGACGAAGTTGTTATTGTTATGCGGCCTGGTGTATTGGATGATACGGATTGCGTTGTATCAGATACACATAATTGCCCAATCTGTATCCAAAGCGGTATGTGTCCATCACCATTTATCAGAAAATATATTGGCAAAGTGTTATTTCCAAATAAGTATGCCAAACAAAAATAAAACGCGCCCAACTGGGCGTGTTTTTAATTACACCTGTCTGCGATTGCGTTATCCAGTTCTGAATAATTATCCATACGCATTTCGGAAACCAAATCAGATATTGCCGTTTCAGAAACACCAAGTTGCCCAAGCACACCGCGCGCCAACATTAGTGAAGATTCGATAGTTTCTGGCCATACTTCTTGGGCGCCTTCTTTCATCAGTGTTCTGGATTCTGGCAAATTGCGCGCGCGCGCAAAAATTTTAACGCGTGGTGCAACACTCTTTACAGACAACACCGCATTCCGCGCAGTCGCGGCATTATCAAGCGCAACAACAACCGCACGAACATTGCGCGAGGCAAGTCCAAATTCACGCAAAACCGCCGGATTTGTACTGTCGCCATAAAATACATTGTACCCGCTTTCACGCCCAAGCATCACTGCATTCACATTTAAATCCAATGCAATATATGGAACTTTTTTTACACCCAGAACATAGGCAATTATTTGCCCAACGCGCCCAAAGCCGCAAATTATCACCTCGGGCTGTATGTTAGCACCGCCGCCATTCAATCTGCGGCCACGCGCACGCGCAAACAATTTTGACGAATTTATAATTTTATCGTGCACCGCAAGCAAGAACGGTGTCGTTATCATAGATAAAATAATTATCGCAGTTAAAATTTCTTGATGCGCCGCAGGCACCGCCTGGATGCCACTGGTTTTCATCGTTTGAAACATCAACAGAGCAAATTCCCCGCCCTGACTTAACATCAGTGCAATAAGGCGCGCATCGTGCAACGGCACATTACGCACACGCGCAACAATGAACAGGGCGATAAACTTTATACATACTAAACCAATCATCCCAAGAACAACGATATACCAATTCGCCCCAAGTATATCCATATTTAACCCCATCCCCAGCGAAATGAAAAACAACGACAAAAACAGTATCGCATATGGTGACATTTCCACCCTAATCTGGTGACTGTATATTGTTTCCGACATCAGCATACCCGCCAAGAACGCGCCAAGACCCGCCGGCAGTCCAAGCAAATCCATTATTACCGCCCACAAAACTATGTTTAACATAACAACCAATAAAAATGCTTCGCGCGAACGCAACTTTGCAACACGCTTTAATAACGGGTTCAGCACAAAACGACCAACAATAACAACACCACAAATCAACGTCACAGATGTGACAACAACATCCACCAGCGCCGCGCCTAAATTAAATGAACGCCCCGCCAAAACCGGCAACATTGCAAGCAATGGAATTGATAACAAATCTTGGAATAACAGAATAGAAAAAGTTTGATTACCCATACTGGTGTTTAACTGGTTCCTGTCTGTCAATAACTGAATATCTTCTGATGTACTGGACATTGCAAACAACAATGACACAGTTATAACGCCCAACAATGACCAAGGTGTTATACCAACCAAAATCGGGAACAACATAACCGCAACCATAAGAACCTGGGCCGCACCAAATCCGAAAATCATCCGACGCATTTGCCACAGGCGCTTCATATTTATTTCAAGTCCAATTGTGAACCACAAAAATAAAATGCCAAGGTCACCAAGAAAAGTCCAGGTGTCATTGACTTGGAACAAATCAAGAACAAACGGCCCAGAAATAATTCCCGCCATCAAGAACGCAACCAATGTCCCGATGCGCGCAGTGCGTAAAAAATACACCAACACAAAAATTATCGCAAAAAACGCAAGAACCGATAGTGACATAAATTCTCTCTCCTATTTAACTGAACGTATTATAGCAAAAAAACATACCTGCTATGCAATCAATTTTTTTGCCATTTCAAGAAATTTTTCTGGCGTGATTTCTTCTGCACGCTCTGTGCCGTTTAAACCAAACAGAGTCCAATCGACATCGCGCATAATACCACGTATCATTTTTCGTCGCATACCAAACAAACGCGCCGTCAAATTTTCCACGCGCGTGATATCGCCAACACGCTTTATCTTGTCCAGATTTGGAATAATTTGCACAACCGCACTTTCAACCTTGGGGCGCGGCACAAACGCGGTTGACGGCACATCAAATAAAATCTTGGCATCTGCAATCAAAGACGTCAAAACTGCAAGTCGTCCATAAGATTCTGTATTCGGGTGCGCAACAATACGCCAGGCAACTTCACGTTGAAACATCAAGGTCATAGATTTTATCGGCGCGCCGTTCGCAATATCGTGCAACCAATGTATCAACAATTCTGTACCGATATTATAAGGCAAATTTGCACATATCGAAAAAGCATCGGATGCAATTTTTGCCATATCTACGCGCAATGCATCGTCATAAATAACATTCAGGCGTTCGCCCGCAACAGATTCGATTTGTGATAAAATCGCTTCTGTGGTTTTATCTTTTTCAATCGCAATGACTTTTTTTGCACCCGCCAAAAGCAATGCGCGCGTAAGGCCGCCAGGGCCTGGGCCAACCTCTATCACCGTTGATTTTTCTATGTCGGGCACACTGCGCGCAATACGCCCAGTCAAATTTAAATCGAACAAAAAATTCTGCCCGAATTGCTTTTTGGGTTCCAAGCCCGTTGCGCGCATCATTTCGGAAACTGGTGGTAAAGATTTAAGTTCATTTATCATATCGCGCGCCGCCCCCCAAAGGCCAATGACAAAGTACCATCATCCAAATAATCCAAATCGCCACCAAGTGGTACCCCAGATGCCAATTCTGTAAAACGCACATTCGCCTCAATCACAGACATAATATATTGCTGGGTCGTTTTCCCTTCGACAGTATTCGGCAAGGCAAAAATAATCTCGCTGATTTGTTCGTCTTTTATTCGTACGGATAAATTTTTCAAATTTAAATCTTCTGGCGTCACCCCAGATACCCCAGACAACAAGCCGCCCAAAATATGATACCGCCCATTAAACACACCAGACTTTTCAAGTGTCCAAACATCCGCCAAATCCCGCACTATACAGAGCATTCCATTCCCACGCGACGCGTCACGACAAAATTCGCAAACGCCTGCGCTGCGGTCTGTCAAAATTCCACAATTCGGACACGCACAAATGTTTTCACTCGCATCAGTCAGCGCATCAACCAATTTATCTATGCGGCCCGTTTTATCTTGCAACAGCCCCAGAACAATTCTGCGCGCCGCCCTGTTTCCTACACGTGGCAACTTTGCAAATTGTTTAACAAGTTTTTCTATTATCGGATTCATATTTCAATCCATATCAATGAAAGATAAAACAGTCAATACCGGCGGCGGTTGCGCGATTTTTTAACTCTGTCGCGGCCGATTCAGACAGGCCGCCAACACGCACACGATAAAGTCCAGAATCGGTCATCTCTGTATGCGCATTTGCACCAAGCACGTTTTTAACACGCGCAATCATCGCATTCGCAGAGCCCACCGATGAAAATGCACCAAACTGAACCCCTGTGCCACCAACCATTGGGGCATCAACCGCGTATTTTTGCACAATCGGTGAAGACACCGGCGCAGGACGCCGCGACGTTTCAACAGGTGTTTCTTTGATGACCATTGGCGCATCGGTCCCAAGCATTTCAAAACCACGATTCAAAAGACGAACCGATACATCCGCACGCACATCTTTGTCTTCCGCCCCCAACACCACAGACATCAAACGCCTATTGCCACGCGCCGCCGTCGCAACCAAAGAATACTTTGACTTGTTTGTATAGCCCGTTTTCATACCGTCACACCCAGGATATGTTTCCAAAAGCCGATTGCCGTTTGTATATGTTTTTCCGCCATAGGTCCAACTTTTGATTCCAAAATATTTCCAATACTGCGGAAAATGCTTATAAACCGCCATAGACAACAATGCAATATCGCGTGCCGTTGACAGATGATCATCATCAGGCAGCCCCGAAGAATTTTCAAAATGTGTCCGTGAAAGACCGATTTCGCGTGCAATACGCGTCATAAGTGATGCAAAAGTTTCTTCTTTCCCACCCTTTAAATTTTCCGCCAAGACACGCGCGACATCATTTGCGCTGTAAACCGCAACTGCAATTATCGCATCTTCAACACGAATCTTGGACCCCGCCGCAAGCCCCAGTTTTACAGGTTCTGCGTTTGCCGCACTTTTTGAAACGATTAAATAATCGTCCAAATGCAGCCGCCCGTGTTCCAACGCATCAAAGGTCAAATACAGCGTCATTATCTTGGTTAAACTTGCGGGATAATTTTCAACATTTGCATTTTCTTGATAAAGCACGCGCCCAGAGTCCATATCTGCAACCAATGCCGCACGATAGTCCGCCCCAGACGCCCCCAGCGCAAACAACGCAGTCAATAAAAACGTAAAAATTTTTCTTGTTCTCATATCACCTATGTTAGTAAAAAACATCTAACCAGGTCAACAGAATTTATATGAAAAAATTATGCTTTTTTCTCTTCTTGTAAAAAACCGCCCGATTGCATTTTCCAAAGACGCGCGTATTCACCGCGACGCCGCAACAAAACCAATAATAAACCTTAACAGCCATGCCGCACTTAAATAGCCGTAAAAACCACGAAACGTATTTGCATAAAAGCCCAACAGAGTTTTGGGCATAGAAATATTTGATTGATTGGTTTTCATAAAATTGCCCCCATTGCAGATAATACGGGAATTTTATCACATACAACTTGCATCGGCAAGAATATTTTCTATAATCACTGCGCTATGGCGCTTGAAATCAAAGAATTTTCTTTACTAAACATTGGTTCGCAGTTTCACGAATTTAATTCCGCGGTTAAAAAGAATCGTAATCGCTTGGCGCCATATTTTTGGTGGGCAAACATGAATGCGGGCGCACGTTTTTGTTTTATTTTATCTGGACTGGTTGCGGAAAAGTTGACCGTTGTTTTTCACGATTTGCCATATAACAAAAAATTTATCATTCGCAGGAATGGCGAATTTGCGGGGATTGTCGGACTTGACGGCCTTGCGCAAGGCGCGCCACGCGCAGAATTATGGTTTTTTGTGGTTCGCGAACACGAATGCCAACACGCGGCATCGCGTGCGATAAAACAGGTAGAGGCTTTTGCACAAAAGAAATCAGTAAAAAAACTTTATGCGCAAACCAAGTGGGATAATATGGATGCGCGGCAATTATTGCACCACAATAACTTTGAAGTCTATGATATCAAACGTTATGCCAAAGAACAAATACTCTGGTGGGAAAAGACACTGTCGACAAAAGTTATTGAAAAATAAAATAAAATCGTTAAAATGAATTTGCTTTTTGGTCCCATCGTCTAGCGGTTAGGACATCGGATTCTCATTCCGGTAACATGGGTTCGATTCCCATTGGGACTGCCAAAAATCAAGAATCACCCGTTTGGGTGACTTTTTGTTAGATTTCTAAGCATTTCACAAGTTCGTAAGTCTGGCATTGAAAACAGCCACCGTTTTGCACATTTACGAACTATTAAAAAGAAAAGGTTAGAAATCTAACCTTTTTCATGCTTCGTATACATTGTGGGTGTTTGAATTATTTAAACAATATTTCTAGTTCCTTTTGTGTATTTTCATCTATCAGTTTTGCTTGCAAATGTTGATTAGGGTTTGCGGATTCCACTTCTTGCCAGAAACATTTGCGGTCATTTAAATTAAATCCCATTTCAATCCAACCTTCTCGCAATCCAATATTTTTGGTGTCTAATATATAAAAATCTAATTTGTAATCAGTATTTGAATACGTTATGAACGTGTTCTTCACGCTTTCCTTTTTCAATTTTATATCTTTTCCATCAACAGATATTACAGCATAATTTTTATATAATTTTATATCTGTTGTTGGATTGCCTTCTTCTGCACCATTACAGAAAAAACCAGTCCCAACATACACAGGTTTGTCAGAACAGGCACTTAGACTAATTAAAATTGGCAAAATTAACAAAGATAATTTTTTCATTTTTTACTCCTTAGTTATAGCATCATTATATCATAAATTTTTCAAAAACACTTTAATATCTTTCCCGAACTGCAACAAATCTTTGATTTCATCGGTTCGTGAATTGCACAGTATGTCCTGCCAAAATAGATAAAACCGCATTTTTGCGGTTTTTTTATTAGTTTTGCAACACTTTCACGAGTTCGTAAGTTGAGTGTCAAAAACCGTCCCCGTTTCGCTGATTTACGAACTTTTTTATTTGGTTTTTATCAAAAATGTATCCAAATATGGAAACAATTTCATCCTTTCAGCAGACCAGGCTTTGGTGCTTTGTAAATTTGGAATTGGTTTCAAAGTCATTAAATAATCTATGGTTCGTTTTGTCTCTGCTGAACGCTCTTTGTACGCAGTTAGACATTTAAAACCAGAGCTGAGAATAAAGAAATATAATGCGGACAGATAATTATAACCATGGTCGTTATCTTTGAAAAACGCAGCCTGGTCATTTTTTTTATAATAACCGCATGTATCACCAATTCTGATAAGTTTGTTATTAACATCAAATCTTATATAATGATCATCTGTACGCAGTTTATGAAAAATAGAAAAATGCAAGCTTTTATCGCTTTGGTCGTTCTGTTTATTCTGAGCAAATATAGCTTCTTCATATGAATAATTAACGCGTTTTACCTGCAAAGGAATAGTTTTAGTTATTTGAACCATTTTTTGTAATAACAATATGGATAAATCTCTCTGTTCCATTTCTATTGATTTTTCATCAAGGCCTGCCATTGTCCATCTCTTTATTTTATGAGAAATATACAATAAATCTTGATATTGTCAATAAAAACAATTGTTCAAAAATAGTTTGATTTCTTTCCCAAACTGCAACAAATCGCATATCTTATTAGTTCGTGAATTGCACAGTATGCACTGCCATCCGCTTTCGCTTACGCTACAGCGAGATTGAGCATCACGCCGTAGCCAGCGCGTTCGGAGCAAAAAACTTTATCAATTCCTGATTTTTTATTCATCGAAATTAAGCACCAGCATAGGCGGACCTGTCTCGCCGTAGTTTTACGAAGGCGGATGCCATACTTATTCACTAGTTCGTAAGTTGGTAATTAAAAACAGACCCTATTTTGCTAATTTACGAACTTTTAATATCATTATTAAAATCCCAAAGCATATAAACCAAACAAAGAAATGGCAAATAAAGGGAACAATATAATCGAAACCCAAGCGGCTATGTTTTTGTGTGTTGGTGCTATATATCTTGCAATAAAGTAAGCCACAACAGACTGTACCAAGAACCAAATAATCAGAAAAGGTGTTTTGAATTTTTCAAAATCACCAATAAAATGGGCTATATATGCAGATAGCACTGAAACAAAATATACTGTGAACAATACAGCAGGTACTAATAATATCCAACGCAAAATATTTAGGTTGTCATTTTTTTGTTTTTTCATTTTTTACTCCTTTTGCAGTTCGTCTAGCATTTTTTGGAGCTAAACAATTATCTTTTTGGTTTATAAACTGTGTGGCCCTGGGTCACATAATCTTTTAAAACCTTTTCGCCCGCATCTTGTTCTATTTGGCCGTAAACGGTTATACCGCGTTTTTTAAATTCGTTGTGCCAGTTTTGCTTAAACCCTTCGTCAAATCCGGTTATTTTGGTGACATGCCTAGAGGGAACGCCATAATAAACCGCTTTGATACCCGACCACATAATACTGCCCAGACACATCATACACGGTTCAGATGTCACATACATACTCAAATTATATGGCGATAAATCATAAGTCCCCAGTTTCTTTTCTGCCATTTTTATCGCATTCATTTCGGCGTGATTATTACTGCAAGATTTATTCACAACATTATTGGCGGCCTTGGCAACCAGATTGCCTTTTGAATCATAAATGGCGGCCAAAAACGGGCCATAACCTTTGTTGATATGTTTTTTCAACTCTTGCTGTAAATCCAATATAATTTTATTGGCCCTAATCAGTTTGCGATTATCAATTTTTTCATTAGCAATCACAGATGTTTTGTTATTTGTTTTCATACTGCTACCTTTTTAGAGAATTATGGCATAATTTAGACTAAATTGCAAAACAGCTTTTGAAAATCTTTGCCGCCCAACCACAAATCGTGCCACCGACAGGTATGTTTAATATTGCTTTTTTGGGCAATTTATGATATAATAAGGAACAATCAGCAGACGGCTTTTGCCGTCTTGTTTTATTTCCGCCTGCGTGCGGAATTTTTTTATTTAATTATAAACAAAGGCTAAACAATGAATAAAACACCAGATAATATATTCGACGCTGTGCAAAGTTCACAAGCCCTACGTAAACCCGTTATTGATAACCGCAAGCAAAACATTATTCATAAAACAATGGCGGAAGAAGGCGGATATGCAGATAATCCAAAACTGATTGACCAGCCAACAAATTCAGGCATAACACAACCAACACTGGACAAATACAATGCAGATCATCCAGACTTTAATTTCCCAGATAAAGTAAAAGATTTATCCCCAGAACAAGCACGGCAAATATACGGCGAAGATTATTATGATGAACGCCGTATTGGCGATATAAAAAATGAACGCATTGCAGCGACTGTATTTGATATGGGGGTTATGAGCAATTTCAACAATGTTGGAAAAATTATTCAACAAACATTAAACGATTCAATAGGCGCAAATTTAAAAATAGACGGCAAAATTGGCGACAAAACAATAGATGCCTTGAACAATATCCCGGACAATAAAATTGATGATTTTATGCAAGATTTAAAAGATAACAGAATTAAATATCTGCGCGGCCTGCCCGATTGGAACAAATATGGAAACGGCTGGACAAGTCGTACAAATAGATATTGAGTTTTATACAACTGTTTTGCAGCAATTAATATATAGGAGTGTGGGAATTTTGTGAATAATACAGACAGCAATAATATACAACGTACGATATTTATCTTGTCATTTTTTCATTCTTTTATCTGTTGATGTTCATATACAAAACAGCGCGCCAAGTGGCATGCCGATGTTATCTCGCAGATTTGCTGCCCGTCAAACCTTGGGCTGGGCCATAATGCGTGGTCTTGCAGTATTCAAAATAAAATGCAACAACATCCCTGTGCGGACGCGCAATCAGTTTATATGCATTCACATTTTGTTTTACAGCCGCCATTTGGACTTCGCGTGATGGATTCCTAATAAACTTTATCGCCATACCATTTTGTTTTACCGCCGCAATTTCAATTTCTTCGGTCGCACCGTTCACATATTCCAATGCAAGACCATTTTGGCGCACTGCACGCAGGCGCAAATCATAGGACTGGTTAGACACAAAGCGAAGGACAAAAGGATCGATATGCACCGCGCGACGCAAAAATTCGGTGCTTGGATTTTTTATATCTGCACCTGTAAATACACCACCAGTTTTTTTAAATTTTTTCACCTGCGCCAATAATTGTTTTTCGTATTCGGTCATCTTTGTTGTCATAGTGCAACCTTTTAATTATTTCAACAATTCTCTCGCTTGATTTAACAAACCGATTGCCAAATCTATCTTGGTCGTGTCCAATGCCGTTGCAGACGAACTGCGTGAAGGTGCGTTGTCCGCCCCAGGCGCAAAATTGGTGGCGATAAATTCGCCCCCGCGTATTAGTTTTTTTACACCTGCGATTGTCATTCCGCGATTATAAAGCAAATCTTGAATCGTTTTTAACCGCGCAATGGTTTCTGGTCTATAATAGCGTCGCCCACCTGCGCCCGCGACAGGACGCACAACGGTCGGAAATTGCTTTTCCCAATAGCGTAAAGTATGCGTCGGAACCCCAAGTTCGCGCGAAACAGTGTTTATTGGAGCAAAGTATTCACTATCCATTTTCAACCGACCCCGCATCTGGTTCAGAGTTTGTTTCATCCGCATCCGCGCCATCCGATTCAATAGATATCGCAGACATAACCTTTTCGTTTTCGGCCGTACGGAACAATGTCACCCCCGCGGTGCTGCGGCCTGCAATCCTGATATCTGATGCAGGAGTGCGAATAATTTTGCCGCCGTCCGTCACCATAATAATATCGTTATCAGAATTTACAGGGAACGAACCCGCAACCGCAGTATTCTTGCCACCAAGTTTGATGTTCGTAAATCCGCCACCACCACGATGGGTCAAACGATATTCATAAGAACTGGTGCGTTTGCCGAACCCATTTTCAGAAATGGTCAAGATAAATTCTTCGCGCGCGGCCATTTCCGCCATCTTGGCATCATCCAGGACAAGTGTTGTTGTTTCTTCTTCGGTATCTGCTTCTTCTTCTACGCCCGTTTCTGCGCGGCGTGCAGCGCGCGACTGTTTCACATACGCCGCACGAACCGCAGAATCTGATTCACCACGATTTAGCATAGACATACCGATGATTCTATCATCTTTGCCAAGTGTGATTCCACGGACACCTGTTGAATTGCGACCTGCGAAAACACGAATTTCTGGCACAGGGAAACGGATGCAACGGCCCCGATATGTTGCCAAGAATACATCTTGGTCTTCGGCGCATGGCAACACAGAAACCAAACTGTCACCTTCGTCCAACTTCATCGCAATCTTTCCATTGGCGCGTATAGAATCGAAATCTTCTAAACGATTTCTGCGCACAGTACCTGATGCCGTCACAAACATCAAGAAATGTTCTTTGCCAGAATCTTTAATTGCCTGAACATCTTCTTCTGGCACCGGCAAAATAGCCGTAATCGTTTCATTTTCCGCCAACGGCAACAGATTGACCAGTGGCCGTCCCTTGGCAGCCGCCGCCGCTTCGGGCAATTTATATGTTTTTAATTTATAACACAATCCACGTGACGAGAAGAACAACAACGGCGTATGCGTATTCGCAACAAACACCTGGACAACATAGTCGTCATCTTTTGTTGTCATCGCATTGCGTCCTTTGCCGCCGCGTTTTTGCGCACGGTATGTATCCAGCGACACGCGCTTGATATAACCAGTATTCGAAACCGTCACCACCATATCTTCACGCGCAATCAGGTCTTCTATATCAATATCAATTTCCGCATCAGAAATTTCTGTTCTGCGTGGCGAAGCCCAGTTATCACGTACCGCAGCGGTTTCTTCACGGATAATTTGCACAATGCGTTCATGTGATGCCAAGATATCTAACAAATCACGAATTTGTGCACCAAGTTCGACCAAATCCGCGTGCAATTTGTCGCGTTCCAGTCCTGTCAATCTGTGCAATTGCAATTCCAAAATTGCGCGCGCCTGGTCTTCGGACATATAGAACATACCGTCTTTATATTCTGTATTTGGGTCGTCAATCAATTGAATATAGTTTTCAATATCAGACGCCTTCCATCCGCGCGAAACCAGCGCAACACGCGCATCTTCGGGGCTTGCCGACGATTTGATAAGTTCAATCACTTCGTCCAAATTGCCGACCGCAACCGACAGGCCCAGTAATGTATGTGCACGATTACGCGCTTTGTTCAAATCGAAAATCGTTCTGCGGCGAATAACTTCTTCACGGAATTCAATAAACGCATCCAAAACGCCACGAACATTAAATAACATTGGGCGGCCACGATTCAATGCCATCATATTTACAGGGAAATTCGCCTGCATTTCTGTGTATTGAAACAGGTGATTCAGCACCACATCAAAAATCGCATCGCGTTTCAATTCAATAACTATGCGCAGACCTTCTTTGGACGATTCGTCACGAATTTCGGAAATGCCTTCGATTTTTTTATCTTTGGCAAGTTCCGCAATTTTAATGATAAGTTGCGCCTTGTTCACTTGGTATGGAATTTCATCAACAATGATTGCGTCATGGTCGTGAAATTTTTCCATATGTGTTTTTGCGCGCACTATGATAGAACCGCGCCCAGTTGTATGCGCTTTGTATGCGCCACTGCGTCCCATAATGATTGCACCTGTTGGAAAATCAGGTCCCGGGATAATTTCAAACAATTCATCATCAGAAATCGATTTGTTATCCAAAATCGCCAAAATACCATTGCAGATTTCACCAAGGTTATATGGCGGAACATTTGTTGCCATACCAACCGCGATACCCGAACCGCCATTCACCAAAAAGTTTGGAAACTTGGTCGGCAAAACAACCGGTTCTTGCAGAGTGCCATCAAAATTCGGCTGCCAATCAACGGTGTCTTTGTCCATATCTTCCATAAGTGTCGCACCAAGTTTGGAAAGTCGCGCCTCGGTATAACGCATAGCCGCGGCCTTGTCCCCGTCGCGCGAACCAAAATTACCTTGACCTTGGACCAACATTTCGCCCATAGAAAAATCTTGTCCCATACGAACCATCGCTTCGTAAATAGAACTGTCGCCGTGGGGATGATACTTACCCATAACATCACCAACGATACGCGCAGATTTCACAGTCGGTTTTGTTGCGGGCGCAACCTCGTTCATAACATACAGAATACGACGATGCACAGGCTTGCAACCATCGCGAACATCAGGCAACGCGCGGTCTACAATAACCGACATCGCATAGTCCAAAAAGCTGGTTCTCATTTCGTGTTCCAACGAAGATTGTGGAACTTTGATTTCGTTTGTATTTTCTATTTCTGACATAACTTGCTCTTTCCTTGGTTTTTAACAAATAAAACATAGCAAATTTTTGCGGCCCAGGTCAAGAAATAAAGCGTCAAAAATCATATTGACAAACAATTATATTGTGATAATATAAAAAACAAATAACATAGGGATAAAAGTATGAAACAAGGAACTGTTGCGGCGACTGGTGCGTTGTCTGGTATTTTTTGGAATTTGTTTGCGGCACTGCTTGCATATCATTTGTTTTTACTTGTACTGCAAAAACTGGGTTTGGTAAAAAGTAAATAAAATAGTTGCGTTTTTAAAAAACTTATGATTAAATATACGCACAAAAGGATTTGAAATGGCAACAAAAAGAACATATCAACCGTCAAAAACACGCCGCATTCGTACACACGGCTTTCGCGCACGTATGGCGACCAAGGGCGGACGTGACGTTTTAAATCGTCGTCGCGCGGCGGGTCGCAAAAAAATTGCTGTGACGGCAGAAAATTAAAAAATCGCCAGTTGGCGATTTTTTTAATTCAATTTTTTATCAAATCTTTATTATTTTACTCTGCCGCCGCCTCTTTGGCTTTTTCATGCTGCTCAACGGCCTTTGCAACACTTTCGATTTGCAATAACTGATTTTCCAAAGAACTCCGTTCCGAATTTTTATAGCCTGTTTCTTCATCTGATTTTTGCGCCGTATTTTGCGCATCCTGCTTTGTGGCGGCATCAACCACACGCGGATTTATCAAATTATCAAATATTTTTTGTGCCTCACGCGCGCCTTCTAAATCGCGTTGCAATAATTTATTTGCGGCCCCAGGTATAAACCATTCATCTAACTTTATGGCCGTCAACTGCATTATCGGACGCGTACGCGCATCGGTTAACCAACGCGGCACCACGGGGCTATCGGAAAAATACCACAAGGCCGCCCAATAACAAATACCCATAAGCACGACCCCGCGAATAAGGCCAAAAATTACGCCCAGAGTATGATCTGTGACACTCATAATACTGGCGTGGATTCTGTCCCGCAGTTTTTGATTAAAAAATCCAACTATCAATAAAATAACAAAGAAAACGATAAAGTAAGACGCGACCAATGTTCCAACCGTTGATTCAGAAAGCCCGAACCAACCCTGTAATAACTTGTCCAACATTGGTGATACAAACCGCGCCGCAATCGCCGCGACGACCCACGACAAAGTCGCAATCGTTTCGTATATTCCGCCACGTATCGTCGCCCACACAGTGGACGCTATTAAAACCCCAACGTATGCATAATCAACCCACGTTAAATCCAGCATATCAAAACCCGTTATTTTTTGTTGCCTTTACGCAGAACCAAACCCAATCCAATAACAAACACCGCTAACACTACATAAAACACCCAACTGTCGTCAGATTTTTTAATTTTTTTTTGCACAGGTGTTTCGTCAGGCGCATTTACTTCGCGTTCAACAATAACATTTGCACGTTCAGTATGTGCCGCACGAAATGCCGCCGCATCCTTTGCCATTTCGGCCTTGTTTCCCGCCGCCGCAGTTTTGGAATCTTCGGTCAAGTCAACTTCGACCGCCGCGCGCAACTCGTCCGCCATAGAATCCCCATAACCTTGGAAACATTTTTCACCGATGACCAAAACAGGAACACCGCCCGAGGAATATTCGCACTTTTTCAATACGTCCATAAATTCAGGTCTGTTTGCTTCTTGCGTGACATCGACCGCCATAACCTTTAAATCGGGGTATTCATAAACCAACTCGTTCGAAATAAATTCGCGTGCGTGATGACAATGTGGACAGGTTGGTGAATAATATAATGTGATATCAGATGCCGAAGCCGCGCCACAAACCAGTGCACAAACCAAACCGAATATTTTCTTCATAATATCTCCTTTCGTTAACCTGTGTTTATTATAGAAACATATTATAGATGTGCGCAAGTCATTTTTACAAAAAATAAACTATTTTTCCTGTGGCGGCAAATACACCAAGTGTATAAAATAGAATTAAAAAGGAGCCTTTCCAATGTTCAACCTTATTGACCACCCTTTACCATTTCGCGAAACAGACCTTGAACCATATATGTCCCAAGATACTGTGCGCACACACTATGGTAAGCACCTGGCGACATACATTGCGAATCTGAACAGCCTGGTTGCAGGAACAAAGTATGCAGATATGGATTTACGTGAAATCATAATCGCAACAGCAAACGACGCGGCGACCCAAAAAATTTTTAACAATGCGGCACAAGTTTCCAATCATATATTCTTTTTTAACTGTCTTGGGCGCGGTAATAATGAAACACCAGATATAATATCAAGTGCGTTCGGTGGCAAAGAAGAATTTATGAAACAATTTAAATCTGTCGCCATGGATGTTTTTGGTTCTGGATGGGTTTGGTTATTGCACAATGGCGAAAATAAATTTGAAATTGTTGCGACAAAAAATGCAGACACGCCCGTTGCACACGGTCAAAAGCCTGTATTAGTTTTAGACCTGTGGGAACACGCATATTATTTGGACTATCAAAATCGGCGCGCAGAATTTGTAGATGTTTTTTTGAATCATCTGATAGATTGGAAATTCGTTATTGATAATATGAATATGTAAAAACACTATGCCGCAACACGAATTAAACGCACATCGTCAAATTCCGCATAACGATTAAATACAGATTGTGCGCGCGGACACATAGATAAAATTTTTCTGTGCGTGCGGCGTGCAAATTCCGCAACACACCGGACAAGATCATGGCAAAGTTCACTGTCTTGATATTCTGGCACAATGTGTGTTGATTCTATAATCAACCTGTCTGAACCGATGGCAACGATATCTATTTCACCAATTTGGCGACCATGCAGACGCGCGCAAAAACCATTTCCATTTTCAAGTTCTGTATATTCTATATCTGTTGGCATTTATGCGTTCCTTTGCATAAAACCCTAGCATACAAAACCCGACACTGGAATATGAATGAATGCCAAAATACGGGGATGTTTTCCGCGTCACAACAAAGAAAAATTCTTTTTAATAATGCGCGCACTGGCACGCAGTTCTGCGGATTCTGTCTTTGACATTTTTGGTGTCAAACTGAACACCACACCAGAGGCGCCGACAACACGTGGCAAAGACATTGCAACCGAATCTTTGGCAACCATGGATACCGTTAAAATTCTGCGTTCATCGTTTACTATGCAACGCAACAAATCTGCGACAGCGGCACCAATACCGTCCCAAGTTGCGCCACGACCGTGAATAATCTCGTACGCGGCATTACGAACACGATATTCTATTGTGCGTCGCCCAGACACCGAAATCGGCGTTTTTGTTTGACGACAAAATTCATCCAGCGACAAACTGCCAATTGTAATCGCAGACCAATCAATAACACTTGCATCACCATGTTCGCCAAGCACATAAGAATGTATAGATTGTGGCGAAACATTCAATGTCCGCGCAAGCATTGTTCGCAAACGCGCAGAATCAAGCATTGTGCCGGTTCCTATGACGCGCGCGGCTGGCAATCGTGACAATTCGCGCGCAAGCATCACCATAACATCCAATGGATTTGTGACAATAATTAGAATCACATGACGCGAATCCACATTTGCCATAACACGCGGAATAATGTCACGAATAACTTCGGCATTATGCTGCAACAAATCTGTACGCGTTTCGCCAACTTTCTGATTTGCACCCGCCGCAATTATAACAATATCAGACCCACGAATGCCGCGATAATTATTTACCGCATTGATTTTAATATCAAATCCAAAAGTCGCGGCGTGCCCTAAATCTTCGGCGGCGGCGCGTGCGCGAATCCCATCGCGGTCAAACAAAACTATTTCATGAACCAGACCGGTATTTTTAACCGCGGTTGCAACCGCAGACCCCACAGAACCAACACCAATAATTGCGACTTTCATTTCTTTTCTCCTAACTATGACTATTATAGCACATTTTGTCGGTCAGTGTAAGCGGATAGTAATTTTAATCAATCTGTGGGGCCGCGATTTCTTGTTTACAGACCCAGGCAAATTTGTTATAATGAAGTGGGAAGGTGGTGAATTCTGGATTCAGAATTCGCCT
The DNA here is from genome assembly GCA_045652565.1 of Candidatus Enterousia sp. Lineage (GTDB taxonomy): Bacteria > Pseudomonadota > Alphaproteobacteria > Rs-D84 > Rs-D84 > Enterousia. The sequence goes on from JAZRUN010000062.1 coordinate 17,904, forward strand.
GTGTTGCCTGATTTCTGGGCACACCAACGAGATTTAGGAGACTTTCAATGAAAAGACGTTCTTTTGGAAATTTGTGCAAGAATGCCCTTGGCACTGTGTTTTTATTACTTGGTGCGTTTTTCGTTTGTTCAACTTTGTTGTCTATGCGCGCGGTGTTTGCAGACCCGATTGCACCAACTGTACCGAATGACACCCAAGCATCAAATCAGCAATCTGGTCGCAGCAGTCCACGCGCAAATCCGCGTGCTAACTCTGGTAACACCGCCCGTCCAACGCGTCAAACAAATGCAAATCGCGGAACCGCTGGTCGGAACGTTGTATCACGCACAACCCCTACAAAAGCAAGCACAGCAACCCCTGCACGCGCCGTTGTCGCACGCAGCACCCCCAGTCGTCAAACTGCCGCAACACGTGGCACAACAACCCGCAATGTTCGTGCACGCAACGCATCACAATCGCGCGTTTCATTGACTGGCGATGCCATCCGCGGCAGCAAAACAAACAACAGCACATATTATACATATTTGAATGGGAAACTTTATACTGGCAATTATTCAACCATAATTGACGCATCAACTGGTTTGATTTCTGCCGACGCATACAGCACATGTTTAGAATCATACTATACATGTATGGATGAAATTTGCACTGCGCGCAACGAAGCACAACGCCGGTGTGCCTGTGCGGGTCGCGTAAAGTCTTTTGCGGCGGCCGAAGACGCATTGGAATCTGCAAATGCAGAACTGTTAAAGATTGCGGGCCAGGTTGCCTTGTTGAATATGAGCAAGGGCAAAGAAGTTAGTGCGGCTTTTTCCCTTACTGACGCAGAAAAGGTTATGAACTGTGTTTCCTGGAAAGAAGCAAGTGAAAACGGCACAAATAACGATAAATTTGGAGAATGGTGTGCAGAACACGGGTTGTACAAGGATTCGGAATGCTCTTATACCAATGCACCGACTTACTGTTCGTCCGCCAGCAACGGTGGCCTGTTCGACATAGGCAAACTTGATGGCACAAGCAGTGATATTTTGGCAACGCTGTCTTCTTGGGCGGATACAATCAAAGACAACACAAATACAATTTTAACAAACAACAATGATGCCGTTGCCGCCGCGCTTGAATCTGTTGGTGGTATCGTGACTGGGATTACGGGGTCGTTGATAGATCTTGGGGACCAAGTCGAAGATACCGTATCCGAAACTTGGGGTTATGATTTGTTTGGCTATGCACACAATAATGTTTGCGCGCGCGTTTTGGATTCTTGCTTTAATGGCATTTACGAAGCATGTGGCACACCTCCGTCGGGTGGCCGTTGCGCAAATGGCGCAAACTCTTCTTGCCCATATAATTACAACAGCAAAATAACGATTTCTTCGTCTGGTGACGTGACATTGAATGAACGCAGCACCAGTGGCGCAAATGCATCCGCTTCGTGCTTTGGTTATACATCAACGTCGGGTGACCCGTATTCTGCGTTGCGTGGGCCGGTTGCCGATGCGCGTCGCAGTATAATGCAAAAATATTTGTTGGATGCAAATGCAGACTGTGACCTGTATGGCGAACAATTAAAGAATGCTGCACAAAAGATAAACTATCAGAAAGTTGCGGCGCAACAGGCATTGCAACAAAAACGTTTAGAATTTTATAACGAAGAACAAGATAAAATTTTGTCCGAAGCAATTACCGCAGGAACAAACTTTAACGAATGCATAAGTGAATTGTGGGATTGCTATGAAACACAAGAGACCGCACATCAAGATTGGCCCGAGGCACGCATCAAAACATATTGTGCACAAATTGCAAACGTACCACATTGCTATCAAGATATGATTTGCAATCCATCGTATGTACAGTTCAAGGCGATAATTGACAAGGAAGACAGCACTGCTTGCAAATGGGACACAAGCGATTATACCAAAAACACTTGTCGTAATGTCGTGACATTAAACGAAATATTAAACAAAGCGGATAGTACCGCTGCTGACCCATCCAGCAACAGAACAAACGCTGGTAATTCTGCGCAATTCCGTGAACACTGTCTGCAGCAGGCACTCGGTTGTTCGACGACCAACGACGCATCTGGTTGCATCCGCAATTGGCACAAGGCAAGTTCCACGGGTAATTAAATAACCCAAGACAACTTCGGGGGCAATGCCCCCGTTTTTTTATTCGCCCCATTCCGTAATTGCATAAATTTTTATGCAAAACACTTGACTTTTGAATAAAAAACGGTATTATTTGCATAAACTTTTGAACAAAAGTTAAAAACGAACCATAAAAGGAAATAAAAGATGAGTGACTTTGCAATCTTTCAAACCGGCGGGAAACAGTATCGTGTTAAGGTCGGCGATGTTATCAAGGTTGAAAAACTGGACGCAGACGGTGATGTCACATTTGACCAGGTTTTAATGCTGGGCGACCGCGTTGGCACACCCATTGTTGCTGGTGCAAGTGTTATAGCCTCTGTCGTTGAACAAAAACGTGCAGATAAAGTTTTGGTGTTTAAAAAGAAACGCCGTCAAAACTATCGCCGCACGCGTGGTCATCGCCAGTTTATAACTGTATTGAAAATAAAAGAAATCAAGGGCTAAGCCTGGAATTAAAGGAGTTTAATTATGGCACATAAGAAAGGTGGTGCAAGTACCGCAAACGGCCGCGACTCGGCGGGGCGCAGACTTGGTATTAAAAAATCTGGTGGCGCACGTGTGATTCCGGGCAATATCATTATTCGCCAACGTGGCACTGCGGTGCATCCTGGTGAAAATGTTGGTATGGGCAAAGATCATACTTTGTTCGCCAAGGTTTCTGGAACTGTTTCTTTCAAACGCGGTTTTCGCGACAGAAAAACAGTTTCTGTTATACCAGATACCGAAAGCAAATAAAAAAATGCCCCGTGGGGCATTTTTTTAGTGGTTAGTGCAAGTGGTTAGTAAAAACATTGGCAGAGGCCAATGTTTTTTTCTAAAACTTGAATTCTTGTTTTATATACGGTATAATGTGCGTGCATTGGGTGACACCCAGTGTGAGGTCCTGAAATACCCCTCAATACATATAACTCCACGTGGTTGGAGAGTTGCGAATATATTGAATAAGCGACACTGTTATGTATTGCAGTTTTTCAGGTCTCCAACCGTCAATTCGTCATTGACGGTATTTTTAATAAAAAGGAGAAAAAAATGAAAAAAGTTCACGTAAAAACCGATTCCAATAAAGAAGAACTGATTATGGCAATTTTAGATTTTTATGCCAAACACCCCGGGTATAGGATGACCCAAGGTGAATTCGTTGGGGCAATTTGTGCACTAAGCCAACAAATGCTGAGTGATATTTAATACTAACCACTAATCACTGTTGCATAATTTTTGGAACTGTGGTATAATTCCTCCGAGATATGAAGGCTTTTACTTTATCATTGCTGATTACTGCGTCTGCGCTGCCCACGTTGGCGGCGGGGGCGTCGCGTATTATACCCGGCACAGATATGACGACCAGTGGCACACAAATCGAAGCCGGCGAACAAATCACCGAACGCACAGAACCTGTACGTGGGGCGATTGTTTCGCGTGCAACGCGTACGGCCGGGAAAACAAGGACGGCGGTGACACGCAATGTCGCTGGGCGTGCGGCTGCATCAACAACAGATGATGGACGGACGGCAAACCGTTCTGCGGCGGCGCGCACTGCTTTGACATCGGGCGACGCACGTGCGGGACTTGCCACAACTGTACGCAAAAGCGGCCTTTCCAGCCGCGTAGAATCCGCCAGTATAAATGCAAATCCGGCGGTGCGGCGTGCGGGCTTGACTTTGCGTCCTTCGGTTGCCGAAGTTGGCGGTCGCGCAACACTTGCGTCCGGCGAACAAACTGGTTCAAATATGGATTCTGAAATCAGAAAACTGCAATCGCGGGCGGCGACGCAAAAACCTGATGCTGCGACACTTGCAGACGCCAAACAACGTATGGAACAGGTGGCAGAGTTGAACAAATCTTGCCAAGAGCAATATAACGACTGTATGGACCAGTTTTGTGCGGTGGTTGACACGAACCAGCGTCGCTGTTCTTGCTCTGCGAACCTGACAAAGTACACCAAGGTTGAAACCGCAGTAAAAGAAGCGAACACAAAGTTAAACGAAGTAGCCCAAAATATTCGCTATGTTGGTTTATCGGCGGATGAAATTTCTGCGATTATGTCGGCGACCGAGGCCGAAGAAGCAATGTCTGGCAAGACAGATACGACGGAAAGCCGCAAGATGCTTGCAGAAATTGAAAAAATGATAAAAGACCCAACAACCAGTTCTTCTTCGTATTCGTCAGAGTCGGATTCTTATGGTTTGCTTGATATGGATTTGGATTTTTCGTCATCTGATGTTGCGGATATATTCAGTTTGGATTTCCTAAGCAGTGGCAACAACAGCATCGCAAAATTGCGCGGTACAAGTTTATATAATGCCGCAAAAAAACGCTGTGACACCATAATTACGCAGTGTAAAGAAATCGGCGCGAGTCCGAACCAAATTACGGGAAACTATGATTTGGCTATCGACAAAGATTGTATCGCGTATGAACAAGGCCTGACCAAGATGAACGAAACCTTGGTTTCCAATGTGCGCAGTGCTACGCGAATGTTGCAAAAGGCGCGCCTTGCGGTGCTTGAAAACCAAAATACTTATAATGCGCGCGAATGTATCAATGCACTGGAAACCTGTATGAAAGACGATATGGTTTGCGGTGAAAATTACAACAAATGTCTTGACCCGACCAAGATGTTCATTGACGAAAACGGTAATGTCGTGCTGGGCAAGAATGTTAGCAACATCCAGGCCTATATGGAAGGCTATAACAACGCGGCCGTCAATGCGAGCTATCTGTCCAATGTATATACCAGCACTGTTGTATCCGATACGAATTGCAAGAGCGACACCAGTCGTGACGGTGGCGGCAACGATGGCAGATGTGTTGTAAAATATTTACTTAGCAAAATCGGCACAAAACAAGACGAAGGTCTGTGTCGCCCGGTATTAGACAAGTGCCGCGCATATACTTATGATTCGTCTGGAAAATATATATGGAATAATGATATCGTCGTGAACTATATTCAACGCGCGATGGTGAATATTAGGGCGGCGCAATATCAAATAGTATCAGACTATGCGTCCAGTTGCTTAACAGATATCGCATCTTGCTATAATGACCAAGTGTCCCAGATTACGTCTTGGTCCGCTACGGCAACGGCATCCAGCATTTATAACATTATGCGCGGCGCGTGTCGAAATGTTGCGTTGACCTGTGGCTATGCGGTTTTTGCAAAAGACAGCGAAAGTTGCCCCGCTGATAATGCATCGACGTGTATAAACAGCATATCGGAAGTATTTTACCAATCTCTGTTGTGTCCGGACAATTCGCTGTACCAATATGGCGCAACACACACTATTGATGCAAATAATGAACACGAGGGTTATGTTAATCCTATGTGTAAGTGTCAGACTGGTTTCGTCACCTTTAATGGTTCTTGTTTGCCCCAGTGCCCAGGCGGACAATATTTATCTACTGGCGTGTGTTCTAAAACCGTTTGCCCGGCACATTCAAGCGAAGTTGAGTCGGAATTTGCAGAGTTTTGGGATCATTGCAGATGCAATCTGGAAGGGACAACGCAATATCATTGGTTTGCCAGTCAGTGCCGTGCCTGTCCTGCCTCTACTGTGGAGGTTTCCGCCCAGGGCGAAGGCGGCGCATCGGTTCTTGGCGGCTGGTGCAAGTGCAAAACAAGCACCGACGAGACGGATTACCCATTTATACCGACCGAAGACGGTTTGAAATGCGTTCAATGCAAACTTAAAAAAGCGGACGGCACTTATCAGGCTATTTATAACAGCGCAAAAACGGCTTGTGTATGTCCTACGGCCGGCCATAATTATTACCCCGACGTTCAATGTTGTGCACGCAGACTGGCGGATTGCGCAGCAGGCGATGGCGGCACTGGCGGCGTCACAGCCGATTAATTACAGCCCCAAATATGCACTTGATTTTTACCAAATATATAATATAATATGCGGGCATTTCGCGGGCATAGTACAAGGGCTAGTACGCAAGCCTTCCAAGCTTGATATGCGGGTTCGAGTCCCGCTGCCCGCACCAGAAAAAACTGTTTGCATTTGCAAAACAAATGTATATAATGCGTGTTGTAAACGCGAAAGAGTTTTGTGTGATTGGGCGTGCGCCGGAGTTGGAGAGCCGGGGCAGACTGTAAATCTGTTGGCTTAAGCCTGAGGTGGTTCGAATCCACCCACTCCCACCAAAAACACAAACCGACCTTTATGGTCGGTTTTTGTTTTTGGCTATGGGTGGTGAGATGAGAACCACGGGTTCGAAACCAAGTAGATTTCGGAAGCGCCCGCGCACCGAAATCGTCACGGGTTGCGCGCAGCCGGCACATAGTGCCGAGCGAGCGAATACGAGAATACACAATTAGAAAAATCATAAAAATCGCAGGAACAAGATTTTTATAGATTTTTATTATTGCGTATCGAGGCACCCACCCACTCCCACCAAAAACACAAACCGACCTTTATGGTCGGTTTTTGTTTTTGGCTATGGGTGGTGAGATGAGAACCACGGGTTCGAAACCAAGTAGATTTCG
>JAZRUN010000063.1:0-11303 GCA_045652565.1 Candidatus Enterousia sp.
GCATAACGCGCGCAAGTGCAGCAATAGTGTTTTTTATACGCTTTGGACTTTCATAATAAACAATAGTATGACGAATTCTGTTATCTTCGCGCAATTTCTTTTCATCAAAAAAGCCACAGAATGTAAATCTGTCGGTTGGGAAACCACTAAGCACCAATGCAGATATCGCCGCCGTCGGCCCAGGCACAACAAACACAGGTACACCTGCGCTGCGCGCTGCGCGTACAATGCGAAAGCCTGGGTCACTTATTGCCGGCATTCCTGCATCTGACACGACCGCGACACTGGCGCCCGCAACTATTTTGGATATTAAATCATCTATGACTGCGCGCTCGTTATGCTCGTGACAAGAAACGCGCGGTGTTTTTATATCAAAATGTGATGCGATTTTGCCAAACACACGCGTATCTTCGGCGGCAACCAGGTCCACATTTTTCAAAACTTCTATCGCGCGCGGTGACATATCGCCAAGATTTCCAATAGGTGTACCAACAATATAAAGCCCTGTTTGCATTTGTTCGTCCTTTGTAGTAAAATAATACAAGATAAAATGGATTTTTCAATGCATATTATTAGAAAGTTATTTTGTTTCTTACTGTTTTTGGTCGGACTTTCCGGTTGCACCGGACGCAATTCCGTCTGGCAAGAAAACATTGGACCAGTTGGTGCACCTGCATCCCTGCAATATGGCACATTTAATATGGGGCTTTACGGTACATACGATGACAAAACACACCGTGTTGCCGTTTTATTACCGACCAGTGGTCAAAATGCAGAAATCGGAAAAAGCATTCGCACAGGGATTGAGGCTGCGGCGATTCGATTTGCCCCAAAAGGATTACAAATCAGTTTTTATGATACCGCCGCAACCGATATTGTTCAAACAATAGAATCTGCGCTTTCTGGCAACCCTGAATTAATAATTGGACCGGTGTTTTCCGATAATGCCCGAATGTTGCGTGCCAATAAATCGACACGAATACCGGCACTGTCCTTTACATCGGACACCAGTGCAGTCGGAAATGGCGTTTTCAGTATGGCATTAATGCCGTCCAATAGTATAGAGGCAACATTGCAAGATATGTACGCAAGTTCCAACAGGCACTTTATTATAATCGCACCAAACAGTTCATCTGGCCAGATAATGGCTGGCGTTGCAAAATACGCGTCAAATTTAATCGGACTTGAAAATGTCGGGATACTTTATTATACGGAACGTAATACAGATTCAATAAAGGACACCGCGATAAATGCGGCATTGTACCCAGAGCGCAATTATACCAGTACGCGCGCCAAAGAAATTTTAACTGCAATTATAAATAATGAATATCTAACCAAGACTGAAAAACATTCCATAACAAAACAGTTGGACAATATAAACCGCACAGACACCTTGGGCAAATTACCTTATGATTCTATATTATTCCTTGGCAATGGTGATGACACAAAATCACTTGTATCTTTCTTGCGCTATTATGGCATAGATGCGAATGAAATAAAATTTTATGGCACGTCTATGTGGCAAGATACATCACTGGCGTCCGATGTCGCGATGAACGGTGCAAAATTTTCCGCAATGCCCGATATCCCAGAAGACTTTAAACTTGTCTATGAATCCGCCACTGGCAAATCACCGTCAAGAATGGCGGTTCTTGGGTACGACGCTATGATGTTGGCAATTGGCGCATTATATACAAATGCACCAAAGGCATCTTATTTAACAAACCCCAGTGGTTATACAGGCGCAACAGGGCTTTTCAGATTACATTCCAATGGGCTTAATGAACGCGCACTGCAAATTGAAAAACTAAATGGCGACGGGAACACAACTGTTGTGCGCCCTGCCGCGGCTTCCTTTGTCTCGCAACTGTATTTAACCGACGGCAAAGGTATTGGCGCTGCCGGCCAAAAGGAAATAGCATCAGAAAAAATAAACGTGATGGATTACATCAAGATTCCTGAAAGATTCATAAAAAAATACAGTCGGAAGAATTTTAATGAATCAACAGATTCAGACCAAGCCGGTTTAATACCAATAACAATATTACAGGATAATCCACAAGATTTCACCATTACCGCAGAAGATTATAAACCAATACCGCTGGAAACAGTATCACGCACTTATATTGATTCTGTTGAACTAACCGAATAAAGACAACCCCAAGGAAAACAATATGAAAAACATATACAAAATTATAATTGCATGCATAATTACCGCGATTGTGACCGCGTTCGCCACAACCATAATTATTCGGAATTATTACACAGGCGAATACGAAATAGAAATGCTCTGCACTGGCGGTGCGAGTCCGGATTTAAACGGGTGTTGCCCAGGTGAAGAATATACAGATATGAAAGACCAAGGTTTTAATTGTTGCCCTATTGCAGGTGGTGATTGCTTTCCGCCGATTGGCAAATAAAATCTAATCCAAACTTCGCAAACTTACTTTATCGCCATCAACAATAACAATGTGTCCGTGCATTATGCCACGTTCATTCAGTGCCGCGTACGCATCACGCACAGCAAATAAATCTGGCGCAAAAATTGGTGTCACGCCACGCACGATGCACAGTTGGTTTGCAACAAGTTGATTGTCGCACACGGCAAAAATTTGCACGTCTGGACGCCGACAAGATATTTGTATCGCGGTCTCTGTACTACGTGCAAAAACAACTATAGCAACTGCGTGATTCAAAAATGCCATAGACGAAACCGAACGCGACCAATCATTGTCTTTTGTGTCTTCGGCCCGCACCCATTCGTTCGGATTGGCAATCGCATCCATATCAGAAAATTCTAAAATCTTACCCATAGTTTCTATGACGTTCACAGGATTTGCACCAATGGTTGTTTCTTCGCTTGTCATCGTAGAATCCACACGCAAATACGCCGCATTAGCAACATCACTAATTTCTGCGCGCGTTGGAAATTCATTATCAACCATAGACCCCAACATCTGGGTTGCCATAACCACAGGTCTGTTCAATCGTCTGCATTCGCGAATTATATGCCTTGAAATCGCAGGCACTTGTTCAAACGGCAGCTCCACCGCCATATCACCGCGCGCAATCATAATTCCATCCGCCGCCGCGGCAATTTCGGAAATTTTTTCGACCGCAGATTTTCTTTCTATTTTTGCCATTATCTTTATCGGCGCAGATGTGCGCGCAGTAATAAAATCACGAACCTCTGCAATATCTTCACTGCGCTGAACAAAAGATACCGCAACCCAATCAGGATTTTTTGTTATTGCATATTCTAAATCAGACCTGTCTTTTTCGGTCAATACCGATGCATCAATTTCTGTATCTGGCACATTGAATCCGCGACGCGACCAAATTTCATTTCCGCGCACAACAACGGTTTTGATAGAATCGTCATTTGTTTTGGTCACGCGCATTTCAATCTTGCCATCATTCAACAATATTCTATCCCCAACCTTTAATGAATGCATTACATCCGCATCAGGTAAATATACACGCCCAGAATTTCCAGGTGCAGGATTAGAATCGAAAATAAATTCTTGGCCAATGGACAACGGATATTTTTCTTCGGTCAAAAAGTTCCCTATTCTGTGCTTTGGCCCCTGCAAATCGACCAACACACCAACAGGTAAATTTAATTCCGCAGAAATTTTACGAATATTGTCTATTTTTTTACCCTGTGCTTCGCCAACATCGTGACTAAAATTCACGCGACAAACATTCACACCCGCCTGAATCATCTTGCGCAAAGTGGTAACAGATTCCGAACTTGGGCCAATAGAAGAAGTAATTTTTGTAAATCTGGGCATATTAAATTTCTCTCTGCAGTTTTTGTTGATTTTTATGTTTAATGGTATATCATAAAACGTACAATTTAACAAGGGGAAAACTGATATGAAAAATTCAAACCACGGAACATTTGATAACCAACAGCTGTTGGCTATTATTGAACGCATTGAAAAACTGAACGAAGATGCCGCATCAATCGCCGCCGACATCAAAGAAATTTATACCGAGGCTAAATCCGCAGGCTATGACCCAAAATATATACGCCAAATGATACGCCTGCGTAAAATGGACCCAGACGAACTGGATGAAACAGACGAATTGACACACATGTATCGCAATGCCCTTGGATTGTGATGAAAAAATTTGCACGTGTCATAGAAGATTTTGTATGCGCCAACTGTGGTGCAACTGTTTCGGGCAATGGTTATACAAATCATTGCCCACATTGTTTATGGTCACGACACGTTGACAATAACCCGGGCGACCGCGCATCAAATTGTGGTGGTATGATGGAACCCGTATCCGCACGACCAAATGGCAAAGGCTTTATCATAACCCAGCGCTGCATTGTATGCGGACATACGCGCAATCAAACCGCCGCCCCAAATGATAATATGGATAAAATTATTGAACTGACCACGAACGGGGATTTCATATTTGGCAAATAAATTTGATATACATAAATGGCTTGGTGCACAACGGCAAAATATTTTGCTTTGGGCGGCTTTGACTACTTGCTTTGGTTCAGCGTTATATTTTACGTGCGCTTCGGAACCAAAAACTTGGTTGATTATCGTATCTGCAATAGTTGGATTTATATGTGCAATTATTTTTCGTAAAAAATCACTGTTGTTGCTCTGTGCAATGTTTGTGTTTGGTTTTGGCTATGCAGGCATTTATAGCCATATGAAATCCACACCAATGCTTGCGCATAACACACACGGTATAGAAATTTCTGGCAAGGTTCTGGATATCACACATATAAACAATAAATCGCGCATATCACTGGACAGTAACAGTTTTGGGCGCATTCGCGTATCAACGTCAACAAATGACAATATTATGATTGGCGATTTTATTTCTGGCGATGGCGGATTATTTAAACCAAAGCCTGCAGATATTCCAAATGGTTTCGACTTTGCGCGTCATGCATATTTTTCTGGGATAACCGCATCTGGTTATATAAACAACCTAAAAGTGACGCATACGGCACAATCCGCCGCATCCAGCGTTCACAGCTTTATAAAATCGCACGCAAATTCTTTTTTAACCGACACACTTGTACTCGGCGATAAAAACGCACTTTCACGCGATGCTCGTGAAATCTGGGCGACGAATGGTATGGCACACATTTGGTCAATTAGTGGCTATCATATATCATTGATTGCGGGCTGGCTGTTTATAATTTTTTACTTCATATTCAGACTTTGTCCTCCGATTGTGCGGCACGTACCAGCCCGAATACCTGCGCTGATTTGTACTTGGTTTTGCCTTGGTGGTTATGTCTTACTTTCTGGTTGTGCGGTTGCAACATTGCGTGCATTTATAATGGCGACACTTGTTATGTTGGCATTTATCATCGGGCGAACTGCGCTTTCACTGCGAACAATAGGCATTGCAATGTTTGCACTTGTCTTGTTTAACCCATATTTTGTTATGCAGGCTGGTTTTCAATTATCTTTTGCGGCGATTTTTGGACTTGTTTGGTTATGGCAAGATACACAAATTAAAATGCCACAAAATAAAATATTAAAATATTTATATGCCGCATTTTTAACCGCTTTTGTTGCTGGGATTTTTACTGCACCATTTGTCGCCGCACACTTTGGTTCGCTGCCGATTTATGGCATATTGGGCAATTTAGTGTTTTTACCTGTGTTTTCATTTATTCTTATGCCACTCGTTATGATTGGAACAATCACGTCAATATTTGGTCTTGGCACACCACTTGCATTCGCGCACAGAATTTATGACATGATATTCGATTGGGCAAGATATATTGCGGCCCTGCCCGCGGCAAACATAACAATCCCAAATCTTTCAAACCTGTGTTTGATTTTAATAATTATCGGACTTGCATGCCTAATTTTCCTGCGCAATGTCAACAGTTTTAAATCCGTTCTTGCGCGCCACCTAAACATTGTATTTTGCGGTCTTTTTGTGTGTTGTGGTTTATTGATTTTTATATGCACACCGCGCCCTGTGTTTTATATCTCAAATGACCATAAATTAATAGGCGCAGTAATAGACGGCGAATTAAAATTCAACAAAACACGCGACAGCGGAAATTTCTTTGCATTTGACACTTGGAAAAAATTAAACGGCGAAAAGCCTGGAACAGAAAACAAAAAACTTGCCAAAGAATCTGGCGTATATATAATTACAAATCCAAAATGGAAATTGGCATACATTCAAACTTTCATCCCGCTATCCAAAAACTTTTCATCATTGTGCGAATCTGATGACATCACGTATATTGCAAGTTTCCTGGGGTTAAATTCAGAAAAATGTGACAATAAAATTATTCGCGGCGGTGCGATAATTTATCCATCGGGCTACATCAAATATATACCGGCTAATCGTTTGTGGCATAATCCGCAGAAATAAAATAGAGCCCCGATGCCGGCGCAGTTGCACCCGCCGCGCTGCGGTCACGCGCATCAAATATTTTGTTTATATCGTGCGGCGCGCCCAATCCGATTTCAACCAAAGTTCCAACCATATTTCGAACCTGGTGATGCAAAAAAGACCGCGCAGAAAATTCAAATATTATCAAATCGCCTTTTTGTTCTATACGGCACGAATCCAGGGTTTTTATCGGGCTCTTTGCCTGACACTGGGCGGCCCGAAAAGATGTGAAATCATGCCGACCGACAAGCAATTCTGCCGCAGTGCGCATCTTGCCTACATCTAATTTTCTTGGCACCCACCAAACGCGATTTTTATCTAAAACTGGCGCAGCACCGCGATTCAAAACTATATATTTATAATGTCGCATTTGACAAGAAAATCGCGCATTAAAATCATCCGACACAACCATACAATCAAGCACGGAAACCGGCGCATCATTCAAATAGAAATTCACGGCACGCATAACTGTATTCGGGTCAAATTCAGAATTCAAATCAAAATGCGCAACCATCGCAATCGCGTGAACGCCGGCATCTGTGCGCCCTGCCCCAACTATATCTGGGCGCGCACCACAAAACTTTTCGATTGCATCTTTCAACAATGATTGCACAGATGGCCCTTGGCGATTTTCCTGCCATCCAATCAAGTTTGTTCCATCGTATTCAAGAATCACTTTATACCGCGTCATATTATTTACCAAATACAATTTCTTTCGTGTGCAGGCCATTTACAAAACTTTTCCAATCCATTGGTCGCCGCCCCGCTGGTTGAATTTCAAGAATTTCCAACTTATCGCCATTCATTTTCGTTTTCAAGATTTTTGTGTCAACGCCATTTATTTTTGTACGCGCACCGCCAATCGCCCGTATCAAGTTGTGAATTTCGATTGCAGATTTATTCCAATCTATGATTTCTGTGTCGGCCTTGATTTTCGCCGTATAGACCGGTTTGCCAACCTGCGCCCGCGGCGGGAAATTTTCTGGTGCGGCCATATACTCAAGAATCATATCTGTACCGATTTCTGCAACACGCTTTTCAACTGTTTCGTTTGTATCATCAATCAATATATCAAATTTTCTGCACATCAAAATATCGCCACTGTCCCATTCGGGCGCAATTTTCATCAAACAAACGCCACTTTCCGTATCGCCATTCATAATAGCGGTTTTTATCGGCGCAGGCCCCCTGTACTTTGGCAATAAACTTGGGTGCAGGTTTATACACGGTGCAGAGTTCAAAACATTTTCGCGTAAGTATGCACCATACGCAACAACCACAACCATATCTGGCGAAAAATTATATTCAGTGTTCGGATTATGAAATACCGACAGCCCGCGCGAAATCGCCCAATCGTGCACAGGCGAATTTGTTATAATATGCTTGCGCCCCATCGGCTTTGGCGCACGCGTAAAGACCGCGATAACTTCGTGCCTATTTGCGATTGCATCAAAAATAGGAACAACAAAACTTGGCGTTCCCATTAAAACAACTTTCATTTGCGTCGCCTTACTTTTCGCATAACCATTTCACGCTTTACCGGTGACAGATAGTCTATGAACAACACGCCGTCCAAGTGGTCTGTTTCGTGTTGTACAATTCGGGCGCATATCCCCGACATTTCCGCCATTTGCAACGCGCCTTTTTCATCTGTCCATTCAACGACAACGCTTTCAGGCCGCGCGACATCAGCATATACCGGCAAATTATCGCCGCCCAATACTGACAAACAGCCTTCTTCCATCACAACTGTTTTTTCGCTGCGTGACAAGATTTTCGGATTTATCATTTTGAATACTTGCTCGTTTTCTGGGTTCATCATCACCAAGAAACGTTTTATCACGCCAACCTGGGGCGCGGCCAGGCCGACACCGTTTTGTGCGCGCATCATTTCGACCATTTCATCCATATTCGCCAAAATGTCCGCGGTAATTTCATCAACGGGCGCACAATGTTCCCGCAAAATTAAATCGCCACAAAGTTTCATTTGCAACATTCATAAATCCTTTTATAATAAATATAGCAAAGGATTTTGAAATGACAACCTATATTTTAATTGGAATGTGTGCAGTAATCATAGTAATGCTGGGTGTGATTTTGGCGCGCCCCACGCGTGTTGACGTGTCGGCACTGCGCGAAGACAACGCAAGATTGCGCGAAAGACTTGCCGAACGCCTTGGCGCACTTAGCCAAAATGCGACTGAATTAAAGGCAATCAGCGCAGATATCGCAAACTTTAAAAATATTTTGATGGGCAACAAACAGGCGCGCGGTACCTTTGGCGAACGGCAACTTGCGGATTTAGTTTCCGATATTATGCCGCCCGAAACTTATGAATTTCAATGCGTGCTGGAAACCGGGGTTCGCCCAGATTGCGTCATACGCCTGCCCTATCCGCCGGGCGATATGATAATCGACAGCAAATTTCCATTGGAATCATATAACCGTATGCAAACAGGTGACAATCCCGAATTTTATCGCAAGCAATTTGAACTGGACGTGCGAAAGCATATTGATGCAATTGCCGAAAAATACATTATTTCGGGCAAAACCGCGGACAGCGCGATGATGTTTATCGCATCTGAATCTATCTTTGAAACATTGCATCGGGAATTTACTGGTGCGGTTGAATACGCGGCGCGCAAAAAAGTTTTCATTGTATCACCATCGACATTGTGGGCGACACTAAACACAATCCGCGCAGTACTGTCCGACATAAAAATCAAACGGGTTGCGGGCAAGATAAAGGCGGAATTGGATATGTTGTTGACGGACCTTTCACGGCTTGCAACGCGCGCAGCAAATGTTCAGACGCATTTTGCACAAACGCAATCAGACCTTGAACAAATGCAAACTTCAATAAACAAAATTACCCCTCGTGCAGAAAAATTAAAAGATTTGGATTTCGAGAAGTAGGGGTTAGTGATTAGTGTTAGAGGTTAGTGAAACGGCGCGTTGCGCCGTTTTTATTCTCGTCATACCGGCGAAAGCCGGTACCTCGCTGCAACCGTTGCGGACTGGTCCGCAGCACTAATGAGAAGATCCCGTGTCAAGCACGGGATGACGCCCCCCACTAACCACCCCTACCCACTCGCTCTTCGGATTTATCCAAATCTGTTGGTCGGCGATTTTCATCATAGGCATATCGGACGCGCTGTCCGAATATGCGCGCACGACATGTGGAATAAATTTGTTTTTCTTTGCCCATTCGTCCATCGCAATTACCTTGTTTTGCCCCCAGCACAAAAACTTATATTTCCAAGGTTTGTCATGATACATTTTGGAACAAATCACTGCATCAAAATTCATATCATCGACCAAATCTGGAATTAAATAATCGGGTGACGCACTTACCAGCAAAACTTTATTTCCCGCCGCGCGCTCTGCCGCAACCTGCTCTGACGCCCAACCAAAGCGATTCTTTTTATGTTCACGCACGAAACCTGGGGCAAATTTTTTTACCATCTTTGGTGTCACAAATCTGCGCATATTTTCACGCCACCAAATACCACGCGGATTAAACAGCCGCACAACCCCAGATAAACCAATCAAGGGCAAAAACAACCACGGTCGCAAACTGTGCCGGAAACAATACCGCCCAAACGCGACATTTGAATCTGGCCAAGACAACGTCCCATCAAAATCAAACAAAACAACATTTACCGGTTTCTGCATAAATCATCCTTTTTTTGACATTATAAATAAATAATATAAACCTTGCAACACCTAGTGTTTTTGTATTATAATTAAAGCGATAATTGGGGGCCAGAGGGGTACAAAGGATATATAATATGAAGGCCTATCTTGATATTTGCCAAGAAATTTTAGATACAAAAACAAATCTTTCAGACAACAGAACCGGTATAAAAACATTACGCAATCCTGCGGGTGCAACATTTATACATGATATGGATATGGGCTTTCCATTGGTTACAACCAAAAAAATGGGATTAAAAAATATTGCAACTGAACTGGAATTTTTCATCAAAGGGATTACAGATAAAAAATGGCTACAAAACCGCAAATGCACTATTTGGGATGAATGGGCCAGTGCAACAAAATGGCAACGCACTTTTCAACAAAAATTGGCAAACACACAAATTGAAAAACAACGCAAATTAACCGACCAAGAAATCCAAGAATTAAAAAACCAGTGTATGAACGCGGAACGCGACTTGGGTCCAATTTACGGATTTCAATGGCGGCACTTTGGTGGAAAATATGAATTTGACCCAGCACGCATAGATAAAGATGCAACAGATAATTATGATATAACTAACCGCGGTATTGATCAGGTCAGCAACGCCATAGAAAAACTAAAAACCGACCCTACCAACCGCCGCATAATTGTTAACGCATGGAATCCGGTTGATGAATACAAAATGGCTTTACCGCCCTGCCACATTATGCATCAACTGTTGGTTGACGGAAACAGATTGAATTTAATATGGACACAACGTTCTTGCGATATGTTCTTGGGGGTGCCATATAACATCGCATCGTATGCATTGTTACTTATGCTCTATGCCAAAGAGGCGGGATTAAAACCGGGCATCTTAAAAGGTGAACTGCATGATGCACATATTTATGAAAATCATATTCCGCAAATGCGCGAACAAATTTCACGCGTACCATACGAATTGCCAACCGTTGAAATTCCAAACGAAAATTGGAACGGTATGTTGGCATGGCAGGCGGCAAACGGTTTCAAACTAAACAATTATAAATGCCACGACAGATTACGTGGTGATGTTGCGCGTTAAAAAATGGGGCAATGCCCCATTTTTATTTTTGTTTAATACCCTTTAACTTTCTGCGCAATCTTTCCATAGCAAAGAACAGTGCAGGTGTCAATGTGAATGTCCAAATTAAACTTGCCGCCATACCACCAATCATAACCG
>JAZRUN010000064.1:0-22659 GCA_045652565.1 Candidatus Enterousia sp.
GCCATCAATGCGCCCATGTCCAGCGACAACAATTTCTTGTTTTGCAGGTTTTCTGGGATGTCACGCGAAATGATGCGTTCCGCCAACCCTTCGACAATCGCGGTTTTCCCGACGCCGGGACTGCCAATAAGAACTGGGTTGTTTTTTGTCCTGCGCGACAAAACTTGGATTGTGCGCCGAATTTCGTCATCGCGCCCGATTACAGGGTCCAATTTCCCATCGGCGGCCAGTTTTGTAAAATCGGTTGTGTATTTCGCAATCGCTTGTTCTGGTGTTTCTTGCATTTCATCTGGATTCATTTACGACTCCTTTGTTTATTTCAACGGTATATATAGTTGCACACAAGGCTTTTTCAAGAACACAGGAATAAATCCCAGCAAATAAAAAATGCAAAAAACATAAAACAAGACTTGACTTTTGGGGATTTTTGTTATAAATTATGCCGCAGTGATTAAAGGATTTAATATGCCACGTGTATGTAAAGTAACAGGTAAAAAAACAGAAGTCGGAATGAACGTATCGCACTCTGAACGTCATACAAAGCGCACGTTCTTGCCGAATTTGCACACATTAAAGTTTCACAGTGATATTTTGGGTCGCGATTTTTCATTGCGTCTTTCGGCCGCGGGTCTGCGTACGCTGACCAAACACGGTGGGCTGGATGCGTATGTTATGTCAAAGCCTGTATCACGTTTGACCAAGGAAATGGCGGAAATCAAACGTGCAATCGTGAAAAAGCAAGGCGCACAGGAAAAGCCCGCAAAGAAAGCGGCACACAAGCCGAATCGCAGCGCGCGCTTGGTAAAAAAAGTTGAAGCAAAGAAAGCAAAATAAGTTTTTGCGACTTTGCGACGCGGCCCTGTGGTGGAATTGGTAGACGCGCTTGACTCAAAATCAAGTTCCGCAAGGAGTGTCGGTTCAAGTCCGACCAGGGCCACCAGAGATAACAAACACCCCGAAAGGGGTGTTTTTTTGTATTCGTTTATAAATCACGCTAGGCCACTTTTTTGGCAGTGTGCATTATTTCAACCGGCTGTTTTTTACCAGATACGACATCTTTATCTATCACAATTTCTGCCAAATCTGTTTTGTCGGGTGCATAGAACATTGGTTCCAGCAAAATCTTTTCCAGTATGCTGCGCAGTCCGCGCGCACCGGTTTTGCGTTCCAAAGCCAATCGCGCAATTTCACGCAAGCCATCGGGCTTTATCGTCAATTTTACATCGTCCATTTCAAACATTGCTGTATATTGCTTTACAATCGCATTTTTCGGTTCTGTTAAAATCTTGACCAATGCGTCTTCATCCAGTTCCGAAAGTGTTGCAACCACAGGCAAACGTCCGACCAATTCTGGAATTATTCCGAACTTTACCAAATCTTCGGGTTGAACATCCGATAAATTATTTTTTGCGTCGCGTTCTTTGCGACTTGCTACATCGGCACCAAAGCCGATTCCTGCGCGTTCACATTTACGATTACCAATCAACCGATTTAATCCGTCAAACGCACCGCCACAGATGAATAAAATTTTCGAAGTATCCAAACGTACGGTTGCTTCGCCAGGGTGTTTGCGTCCCGCGCCACCCGCAGAAACGTTCGCAATCGTGCCTTCTACCAGTTTCAGCAATGCCTGTTGTACACCTTCGCCCGAAACATCGCGAGTCAGTGACGGGTTTTCAGATTTACGCGCAATTTTATCGATTTCGTCAATGTAGACAATGCCACGCTGGGCCCGTTCAACATCAAAATTTGCATTATGCAATAATTGGGTTAAAACACTTTCTACATCGTCGCCGACATAGCCAGCCTCGGTAAGTGTTGTCGCATCGGCAATCGCGAACGGTACGTCCAAAATACGTGCAAGTGTTTGGGCGAATAATGTTTTACCTGTACCCGTTGGTCCAATCAATAACACATTAGATTTTTGAATTTCTACATTAGAATTTAATGCAACATTGTGCCGCTTGTAATGATTATAGACCGCCACCGCCAGTGTACGTTTGGCGGCATCTTGCCCGATAATATATTCGTTCAGAAAATCATATATCTGGGATGGGGTTGGCAATTTTTCTGCATCACGCGTGACTTCGGTCTTTTTATCATCCGCCATAATATCATTGCACAGAGCAATGCATTCATCACAAATACAAACATTGCGACCACGAACCAGTTTTTTTACTTCGTGTACGGCCTTGCCACAAAAACTGCAAACTTTGTTTGTATCTTTTGTTTCAGGTGTCTGTTTTTCGTCAGTCATTTTACGTGCCTTAGTATTTACACAATTATTTTTTTGTTAAAACTTTATCTATTAAACCGAAATCTTTCGCCTCGGTCGCGGTCATCCAATTATCGCGTTCCATCGCATCATGCAATTCTTGACTATTACGGCCTGTGAATTCCGCCATTTGTTTAGTAATAGTTTCTTTCACGTATTGCATATGTCGCATATTGATTTCCATATCGGTTGCCTGCCCTTGGAAACCGCCAAGCGGTTGATGGATCATAATTTCTGCATTAGGCAGTGCAAAACGCTTGCCTTTTGCGCCCGCCGCCAATAATACCGATGCCATAGACGCAACCGTTCCCATACCAATTGTTGAAACAGGGGATTTGATATAATTCATAGTATCCATAATCGCCCAACCTGCGGCAATTTCACCCCCAATACTGTTGATATAAAGCGAAATATCGGCGTTCGGATTTTCAGATTCCAAGAACAGCAACTGGGCAACAATACTGTTTGCCATATTGGTTTCGATTGGTCCCGTCACCATAACGATGCGGTCACGCAACAAACGCGAATAAATGTCAAAAGAACGTTCGCCGCGTGGGGACTCTTCTATTACAACAGGTATCAAAGACATAACACAATCCTTATATTTTCTTTTAATTATACCATAAAAAACGCCATTCGCAAACAGGTGCGCCAATTATTTTGCAACAACAACCATAGCCGTTCGTAAAGTTCTGTCGCCAAGCATATAACCCGCCTGTAATTCTTCAACAATGGTGTTGGGCGCGGTATTTTCTGGTGCATCAACAACCTGGATTGCACTGTGCATCGTTGGATTCAATGGTTTGCCCAATGTTTCCATTCGAACAATTCCAATGGAATCAAAAGATGATTTTAGCGCCTTGGCAAGAGATTTTATCCCTTCGTCATCGGGCTTATGTTTTAATGCTGCGTCAACTGCGTCCATAACGGGTAAAATCTTTTCAAGGACCGCGATAACACGTATGCGTGCAAGCGTTTCCGAATCTACCGCGGCACGACGGCGGGTGTTTTCCAACTCCGCCGCGGCGCGCAGGTATTTATCATTTAAATCTGCGATTTGGGCTTCCAGTTCTGTGATTTTCGAATCCGGTACCTGTTCTGGTTCTGGGGCTTTTGCGTCGTCCACAGAAACAGTTTCTACTTTTACTTGTTTTTCATCTTCCATATTTTTCATCTTTGTTTGGTTATTGTACATTTTCTATTATAGGTATAAACTCTTGCGGTTTCAAGGATGCGCCACCAACCAAAACCCCGCCGACATTTTCAATCGCGACAATATCGGCGACATTTGCGGCATTCACACTCGCGCCATATAATATTGGTGTTCCGTTCAGGCCCATATAAGACAAAGTGTCTGCGATAACTTTGTGTGCGTCGGCAATTTCCTGTGCGGTCGGCGTGATGCCCGCCCCAATGGCCCAGCGTGGTTCGTATGCAATAATAATGTCGTCTTTCACATCTTCGGGCACAGATTCGCGTACGCCCGCAACAATAACATCCATAGTTTTGCCTGCGCGTTTTTCTTCCATTGTTTCACCAACACAGATAATCGGTGTCAATCCATTTTCCAACGCACGTGTGGCCTTGGTGCGAACAATGTCATTCGTTTCATCATGATACATCCGGCGTTCACTGTGTCCAACAATAACATATTTTGCGCCTGTTTCTGCAATCATAGCCCCCGATACTTCGCCAGTATATGCGCCACGCACATTTGCACTAAGGTCTTGGGCACCAATGGCCACATTTTCTGTGCCGTTGCGCAACATAGTAAAAGGCACGCACAAAACAACCTTGTTGTCGGTATGCACGCCTTTGATTGCGTTTAACATTTCATCCAATGCACCGCGAGTTCCGTTCATTTTCCAGTTTCCTGCAATAATTTTCATTTTATGTCCTTTTTTTCGTTGCTTTTTTGCATAACATTCTGCTATCTTATCGCAAAAGGTGAAAAAATGCTAGAATATTTACGTAATGCGGCAGATAAACCTGTTGCGAAGATTTTGATGGGTGTACTTATCTTTTCGTTTGTTGGCTGGGGGGTTGCAGAATGGGTCTTTGGTCTGACATCTTCCGATACGGCATTGATGCGTGTTGGTGGTGATAAAGTATCTGTCCAGCAATATAATTCGATGAAATCAAACGAATTGGCAAAAATGCCCAAGGACGCGCAAAGAACAATATATACCGATCCTGTTGCGATGGCCGATTTTCAACAGCGTATTATTGCCGAATTGGCATCTATGTTCAGAATAAATCATATGGCGCGTGATTTGGGTTATGTTGTGTCCGAACATCGAATCGCAGAAGATATTCGGGCGGTGCCACAATTCCAAGAAAACGGAAAGTTTTCTGCTGCGGCGTTTGATGTTGTGCTGCGTAATTCTGGCTTGACCGAATCGGATGTTGCAAATGATTTTCTTGCCAAAGAATTGGCGGCTATGGTACGCGTGCCGATAGAGGCGAAGATTGCAACCCCACGATTCGCAATGCTTGCGGCGTATAATGCACGCAATGCAAAGCGCGGCATTGATATGCGGACAGTAAAATTTTCTGAATTTAAAACGGAAAAACCGTCTGAACAAGACTTGCGCGATTTTTATGCCAAAAATCCGCACAAGGTCGAAGAGTCGCGCGATATTTCCTATGTAATACTTGCAACCGAAATGGACAAACCCGATGAGTATGAAAAAGGATTAAAAGTCGCACAAAAATTAGAAGACGATATTATCGCTGGGGATGAAATGGCGGCGGTTGCGAAAAAGCACGATGCAAAATTCACGCAACACAAAGGTATTTCGTCCAAGAAATTACCAAATGATAAAACCTTGTCTGATGCATTGGTTGCACGTATATTTAGTATGGATGAAGGTGCCGAAAGCGAACTTATTGAAGCAAAAGACGGCTTTATAATTGTTCGCATTGATAAAATTGTTCCTGAACATAATGCAGAATTTGAATCGGTGAAGAAAGAACTGGCAAATGATTGGACGCGTGATCAGCAACGCAAGGCGGCATATGTTCGCGCAAATGAACTGTTGGTCGATTTAAATAAAAACGGTAAACTGGCGGATGCTAAGCACGCGAACGTTTCGCGTACAGATGGTGCACCAACCGCGGTTTTGGTTGCGGCATTTCAAGGCGACATCGGAACTAATTCAATTGTGCCTGATAATGACGCGTTTTATGTGATGCGTGTTGTTGATGAAAAGTTGCCAGACGCAGACGACAAAAAACTGGATGCGTTGAAATCCGAAGTTTCTAAAACAATTCAGCAGAATATCGAAGCGGACTATGATGCATATATGAAACGGCAGTATCCCGTTAAGGTAAATGAAAAAATCTATAACCGTTTTGTAAAGTAGTTTGTAGCAGGGAGAAAAAGAAAATGGGGCGACAGCCCCATTTTGATTTGTTCCAAAAACACCAATCGATGTTTTTGGTTTGGTTTAAAATTATTTTTTATTTGTTTTCTTTTTTGTAGTTGTGCGTTGCACAGGTTGCTTTTTAAATTCTTTATACAACAGCACAATAGATACATACGCCATCAGTGCGGATACCGCAGTAATTGTGCCGCGTATCAGCCCGTCAGAAAATATTGCAAACAATATAATAGACAGCGCCAATACGACAGTTAAACCCAAATTCTTGGCCAACACCGCCAAAATTTTTTCAAATGTTTTCATTTGTTCTTTCCTTTGTTTATATGCGACATATTATATCACAATATAAGGTTGTTTAACAGTAAAAAAATTCCGACCAAGACGGTCGGAATTTTTAGGTTAGTGTTGTTTGTTATATATATTTGGCAAAAATTTTTTTCCAATATTGTTTATAATGAATGGATCTTGGCATTTCCCTATCAAGATAAAGCGCAGACACTGATATTCGTTTGATGCCAGACATTCTTGTTTTGTCATCTGGGGTACGATGCACATGCTCAATTCATTATAGCAAGATTCTTCCGCTTCCCCATTATCTGATTTTTTGGTCAATTTGATTTGATGATTTTTGCGTTCGTTCACAGCAAATTCTGAAAGACAAGAATCATCAGGCAATTTTTGCTGGTTGGTTAATTTGTATGCATAACCAATTAATTCAGATGGCGCCAAAGTGCCCAATTCTACAATTTCATTTGCTGTTGGTGCTTCTGGTGCCTGATTTTTTGACTGGGCGTTCACACTTAAGAAAACATTTGCTTTTTTATTTTCTATCATTATTTTTCCTTTTCTTGTTTATAAAATTACTTGACCGCCAATGCGTGCGCCGCGGGGCAGGGGGCCAAAAGACGAACGCGGACTGACATAAATATTACCTGTCACTGTGAAGTCGCCACAGAATTCCAGCATATGCAAATCGCGCAAGAACAAATTGCCATTGATTTTGATTCCGCAGGGCAAAATGTATTTGTGCATATGTTGAAGGTACAAGTTGCCATTGATTTGTGCATTGTTTTTTAATACGGCGGCTTCGCCACGTGTTTCGATAACAACGTCACCATAGATTTTGCCGTCGCCTTGGGCGTGCAGTGCAGGATTGTCTGATTCTTTGACTGGTACGACGCTGATTTTGCAAGGCATACGACCGGTCTTTTCATTGCGGCGCAGCGGCAACGCAGGTACCCCATTACGAGAGTTTTCGGTTGTTATAGTTTGCGTATTTTTTGCCGATGATACAACAATTACCTGTTTTTTTCCGCAACTTAAAACATTCATTATAAGGCTTGAAAACAAAACGATTATCGCAATCAACATTGTCGCATTCAACAGTCCAATCACGTTGATGTCACAAATGCCCGCCCAAATCCAGGCGCAAATCGCGCATATTGTATCAAACAACCAACGCACTGCACGCGCCAACCAAACGAAAGGGCGCATTAGTTTGAATGCAAAAGGGCTGTGCTTTTTGCGTGCGCGCTTGTCCGCGGCATTAAAGTCTTTGACGCGTTTAACGGATTTTGCGGCAAGTCTCATTTTTAACTTTTTAAACATATTTCACCTCTTATTGCGAGAATTGTACCCCAAACAAACAATTTGTCAAGCGTTTTGTGGATAAAACCATACCCGCCAAATTGGCGGGTGTGTTTTTTGTTTTCTTATGTTTTTACATCATTCCTGGCATGCCGCCTGGCATTTGCGGGGTTGATGATTTTTCTTCGGGAATTTCTGACATTACTGCCCCAGTGGTCAGCATCACGCCCGCCGTGCTTGCCGCCGCCATAATTGCGGTTTTGACGACCTTGGCTGGGTCAATGATTCCCGCCTTCATCATATCGACATATTCGCCGGTTTGGGCGTTGTATCCGAAATTATAGTCTTTGGCTTCGGCCACTTTGCCGACGACGATTTCGCCTGATGTCCCTGCGTTTTCTGCAATTTGTGCGCAAGGTGCGACAATTGCGCGGCGAACGATATCAATTCCGACATTTTGATCGGTGTTTTCGCCAGTCAGTTTTTCCAGTGCCTTGCAGGCGCGAACCAATGCGACGCCACCACCTGCGACGATGCCGTCCGCGACCGCGGCGCGTGTCGCCGCCAGTGCGTCATCCACACGGTCTTTCTTTTCTTTGACTTCGACCTCGGTCATGCCGCCAACCTTGATAACCGCAACACCGCCGACCAGTTTAGCAAGACGTTCCGACAATTTTTCGCGGTCATAGTCACTGGTGCTGTCTTTGATTTGTTTGCGGATTTCGTCGGCGCGGTCTTTGATTGCATTTTTGTCACCACTGCCGCCGACAATCAGGGTCGAAGACTTGTCAACAACAACGCGTTTTGCCGAACCTAAAACCGCCGGCGTAATATTGTCAAAGGTCATTCCCATATCATCGGAAACAACCGTTGCGCCGGTCACAATCGCGATATCTTGCAGCATTGCCTTGCGTCGATCGCCAAAGCCTGGGGCCTTGACCGCGCAGACTTTCAGACCACCGCGCAGTCTGTTCACAACCAATGTGGCAAGTGCTTCGGATTCGACATCTTCGGCGATAATCAACAGTGGGCGACCTTGCTGGGCAATTGGTTCCAAAATAGGCAATAATGCCTGGAGCCCAGTGATTTTCTTTTCAGAAACCAAAATCGCTGCACCATCCAATTCCGCAAGCATTTTATCTGGGTTGCTAACAAAGTATGGTGACATAAAGCCTTGGTCGAATTGCATACCTTCGACAACATCGATTTCCGTGTCCAGTCCTTTGGCTTCTTCAACAGTGATAACGCCTTCTTGACCGACGCGTTCCATTGCGTCTGCGATTTTTTTACCGATGTCGGCATCGCCATTTGCGGAAATTGTCGCGACCTGGGCAATTTCAGAACTGTTTTTAACCGGTCGTGCGTGTGATTCAATGTCCGACACAACCGCGGCGGTTGCGATATCAATTCCGCGTTTGATGTCCATTGGATTCATACCCGCGGCAATAACGCGACGACCTTCGCGAATAATTTTTTGCGCCAAGACCGTGGCGGTTGTTGTGCCGTCACCCGCATCGTCACCTGCTTTTTTTGCAACTTCTTGAATCATACGGGCACCGATGTTTTCGGCCGGGTCTTGTAAAGATACCGCCTTGGCGACCGTCACACCGTCCTTGGTTGCAACCGGCGCACCATAAGATTTATCGATAACAACCGTGCGCCCCTTTGGCCCCATAGTAATTTTCACTGCATCGGCAAGTTTATCAACACCCGCCGCAAGTTTATCTGTATCAAAAACTATATTTTTTGCCATAATTTATCTCCTTAAGCATTATAAAATACCCAAAATATCGGATTCTTTGATAAGAACGTAATCCGCGCCGTCAATTTTGACTTCGTTCGCAGACGATGCCCATTTTGCAAACAAGACGACATCGTTTGGCTTTACCGTCATGGGTACGCGAACACCATTTTCATATGCGCCGTCACCAACCGCGATAACGCGCCCACGTGAAGGCTTTTCGCGTGCGGTATCGGGGATAATAATTCCGCCGGCGGTTTTTGTTTCTTCTTCGATTCTTTGGATAAGAACATAGTTATTTAAAGGTTTGAACATAAAATCTCCTTTGTTTAGCATAAGGGTTCTTTTAGTTGCAAGAAATATAGTAATAAAAAAAGTGTTTTCAAGTGGCAATAAAAAAGTCCTTGCATAAATATTGTGGGGTTGGCTAAAATGATTCAAAAGAAGAGAGGTTTTTTATGCGGAAATTGTTTTTGCTGGTGTTTTGTTTGGCATGGCTGTTGCCTGTGGCGGGGCATGCTGGTTTTTTGGTTGATCCTGCATGTGCGATAGATACCGATGGTGGTACAAATTGGTTTTGGTATTGTGGGGAACAAAACAGAAGTTGTAAGGGCAACAAACAAAAAGACAGGGCTCATTATGTTTTGCTAACGGGGGCGGATGATTATTCTGTTGCACCGCCAGTTTGCAGTGGTGACCCACAACCTTGTCCAAATTATGATAGAAAAGCCGTTCATCATGAAGGACACGCTTTGGTGTGTTGCGGTGGCACAGGCGATTACAGTGGAACACTTAAAGATTATGATCCTAATAATTGGTTAACCACAAAAACTGAGAACATTCTAGGGGTTGGTAATGTCACATACTATACAAATCCCTGCGGAACCGCTTTTCATGATGAATGGCAGGATGACGGAACCATTGCAAAGGTACAAGGTAAATATATGTCTTGTCCTGTGGGGCAAACTATACGAACCATCAGAACATATGTTAATAACAACCCAACAGATGTTGATCGTTGTGTCACACCGTGTTCGGATGGGTATGCTTTTGATGGGGAAAGTTCGGAAGTTTGTGTAGAGTGCAAGGAAACAAAAAATCAAGGCGTTGATAAAAACGCGACATGTGTTCGTTGCGCATCGGATGAGTTCTTTAAATCAGGCGATACGGAGTGCACAGGACGTGAATGTTGTGTAAAGAAAAATACAACCACAATAATTTCCAGAGAAGCGATTGCGCGGTGCTGGCGTTGTCCTTTGGAAATAAATGTATGGCGGGCGTGTGTAAAACAAGATTCAAACATTGATTCTGAGTATAAAACTAAGTGCGGGCTTGCCGAGTAGTTGTAGTAATAATGGAGATTTTTATATGTACGATTCAAATAATATTTTTGCAAAAATTATTCGTGGGGAAATTCCTTCGCGCCGAATTGTGGAAAATGAAAATGCTATTTCATTTTATGATGTGAACCCTATGTGTGAAAAGCACGCACTGGTTGTGCCGCGTGGCGAATATGAAAATATTCTTGATTTTGTGCGGCGTGCATCGGCGGCGGAACAGGCGGACTTTTGGGATTGTTTTGCGAAAACTGCGGATGCGCTGGGCGTAAAGAATGAATTTAATATTTTTGCAAATGCGGGCGCGGATGCGCCACTGTTTAAGCAAAGCGTATTTCATTTCCATTTGCATATTATTGCGGGGAAAACTACGCCAGAATGTGAAAAAATGGTCAAATGTTTGCTATGCGAAGAATAAATCTGCGTGTTATACCGCGTGCAAAGCAAAATAAAATTGTCGAAACAGACGGATTATATCGCGTTTATATAACGGCGGCGCCAGTGGACGGCGCGGCAAATGCGGCGGTAATAAAGTTATTGGCCGAATACTTTGATGTGCCAAAAACACAAATTCAAATAGTTCGCGGCGCCACATCGCGCGATAAAGTTATAGATTTGCCAGATTGATTTTATTCTTTGTAATTCAAAATTTGGTCGAATAATTCATCTGGGGTTTGTGCCACATGAACGTGATAATCTTTTGTGTTTTCAATAAAGCCGTTATTCTGCATCGCATTAAACAATGCGCCAAAAGGTTCCCAAAAATTTGCCGTATTCAGAAAAAACAAAGGCTTCCAAGATTCACCAATCTGTTGCATAGTCAAAATGTCTGTGAATTCGTTTAGTGTGCCAATGCCCCCAGGCAAGATAATAAACCCATCAGACATTTCATACATTCTTTGCTTTCGTTCATTTACACCGCCGACAATTTCCATATCAATTTCTTTGTGTGCCGGTTCTTGTTTAGCAATCACATTTTGGGTTGTGACACCAATGACTTTGCCGCCGTTTTTAAATGCCGATGTTGCGGTTGACCCCATTAGGCCTACGTCTCCGCCGCCGAATATCATTTTAATATCATTTTGCGCCAACATTTGACCAACGCGCACTGCATCGCGTTCAAAATCTGGGTTTGTACCAAATGAATGCCCGCAATATACCGCCAAAGAATTTAATTTGCGTTTCATATTCTTTTTTCCTTTATTTTCCGAAATTATATCATAAAATACCTTGGTTATGAACAGAAAGTTTGTTGATTTTATGGAACAATATCGCGGTCAAAAATTGGCCGTGGCGGTCAGTGGCGGTGTAGATTCAATCACTTTGCTTTATTGGTTGGCAGAAATGAAGTTGGATGTTGTTTGTCTGCACGTGAATCATTGCCTGCGTGCCGCCGCCGATAACGAGGCCGAATATGTCAGGGAAACCTGTGAAAAACTTGGTGTGCCGTGCCAAGTGTTTCGTTGGTGTGATACAAAACCCCAGACAGGGATTGAAGATGCGGCGCGTCTTGCGCGGTATAAGTTTATGACGGATTTTTGTCACGCTAACAAGATTAGATTTATTATTACCGCGCACCAGGCCGACGACCAAATTGAAACATTTTTGATGAATCTGGCACGTGGCAGTGGTGTGTACGGTTTGGCCGCAATGCGTGAGACGGGTGCGATGAATGGTATCAGGATTTTGCGCCCATTGTTAAATGTTTTCCGGCGTGAGTTGCGTGAAT
Source organism: Candidatus Enterousia sp. (assembly GCA_045652565.1). GTDB lineage: Bacteria > Pseudomonadota > Alphaproteobacteria > Rs-D84 > Rs-D84 > Enterousia. Next base: position 12,053 of record JAZRUN010000064.1, read on the forward strand.
ACTGTGACGAAAATGATATCAAATATTTTTCTGATGAAATGAACGATGACCCACATTACACACGTGTCAAAATTCGCCAGAACAGGCATCAAGTGCAAGACAGCCTTGGCATTTCTGATGAAAGAATTTTACTTGCAATTCAAAACTTGGGGCGCGTGCGCGAAACATTAGAATCGGATGTTGCGGCTTTGGTGCGGCGTGTAATGTTTTGTGATTATGCACTGTTCGATGAAACTTTTCTATTTGACCTTAGCCCTGATATTAGGTTAAAGTTTATCGGAACTGTGGTTCGAAAAATTGGGGGGGACAGATATCAGGCGCGCTTGAATTCCTTGCAACGTGCAGTGGACAACTTGCAGACCGATTGCAAATTTACAATCGGACATTGTACAGTGCGACGAATGAACGGGCAAATCTTGATTGTTCCCGAAGGACAAAAAACAAGTTTTAGGAAAAGAAATGGAAAAAAACACATTAAAAAGAAGCAAAAATAAATCGTCATTGTTCTTTATATTATTTGCAGCACTGTTTGCGGCGGTTGTTGCAAACGCCTTTTGGGGGCGTGGCGCCGAAGACTCAGCCGAAGTTGTTGCAAATGTGCCGATGGAACTAAGTTTTTCTGATGTTTTACGGCGCGCAGGTGACATCAAGACAATGACTATTCGTGGCGATGTTGCGACGGGGCTTATGAATGATGGCACCAAATACAGCGCGGTTATTGCTTACAATCCAGAACTGCTGGAGAAATTGTCTGCAAATGGCACGACGGTTTCGATTGATTCGTCCAAAGGTTGGGTAGATTACCTTGGAACATGGGTGCCGATTATTATGGGTTTGTTCTTTATATGGTGGATTTTCCGCGGTATGCGCGGTGGCGGGGCTGGATTGGGTCGTGCACTGATTGGGCAAAACCCGACCAAGATTACAACAGGCAAACCAAAGACAACGTTTAAGGACGTTGCGGGCATCGATTCGGAAAAGCAAGAGTTGGTGGAAGTTGTAGATTTCTTGCGCGACAAGTCAAAGTTTGCGGCCGTTGGTGCACGCGTTCCGCGCGGAATATTGTTGTCTGGTGAACCCGGTACTGGTAAAACGTTGCTTGCGCGTGCAATAGCGGGTGAGGCAAATGTTCCTTTCTTTGCTGCATCGGGCAGTGATTTTTCAGGTATAATTGTCGGTCTGGGGGTTGCAAAGATAAAAGAAATTTTTGAAATGGCAAAGAGAAATGCGCCGTGTTTATTGTTCATTGATGAAATTGATGCAATCGGGCAAAAACGCAGCCAGACATCTTTTAATGACCAAGATCGCGAACAAACTCTTAATCAACTGTTGATTGAAATGGATGGGTTTTCAAACGAAACAGGCATTATCGTTATCGGGGCAACGAACCGCCCAGATATGCTGGATCCTGCATTGTTGCGGCCTGGGCGTTTTGATCGTCAAGTTTATATTGATTTACCAGATATGTCTGGGCGTAAGGCGATTTTGGAACTGCACGCAAAAAAAATTAAAATGGGAACAGATGTGAACCTTGGTGATGTGGCGCGTGGAACTACGGGGCTTTCGGGGGCCGATTTGGAAAACCTGTTGAACGAGGCGGCTTTGCATGCGGTACGCGTGGGGCACAAAATGGTTGCTTCCGATGATATAGAAGAAGCGCGTGATAAATTATTGATGGGTCCGCGTAAGATTCGCAAAATGCGCCCAGAAGATATTAAAATGACCGCATATCATGAGGCTGGACATGCCTTTGTCGCAACCAAATATGACGGTATAGCCGATCCGATTCACAAGGCTACGATTATTCCGCGTGGGCGTGCGCTGGGGATGGTTCAGCATTTGCCAATTGATGACAAAGTTTCAATGTCAATTGCCGAAGTGCGTGCTAATCTGGCCATTGAAATGGCGGGACGTGCGGCCGAAGAAATATTCTTTGGCAAAGATAAAATCACAACTGGTGCCGAGGCCGATATTGCTATGGCAACGCGTCTTGCGCGGCGGTCTATTACGATGGCGGGGCTGTCGCCAAAGATTGGTTTGGTTGCCATAAATCAAGTACAAAGTTTCGGAACGCGCGTGCCGCTTGAAAGTGCGTCTGAAAAAACGGCGGAAATGGTTGATGCAGAAATCAAGGCTTGGACTGACGCTGCCTATCGTGATGCCGTGCGTATATTGACCAAGAACAAGGTGACCGTTAAAAAACTGGCAGAAGAATTGTTAAAGCGTGAAACATTGACCGGTGACGAAATTAAAGAAATAGTCACAGGCAAACAAAAGAAAAAAATTGCAAAAAAATAAATTTGAAATTTTGCAGATGTTCCCTGAAAATACCAATTCTGTGTTGGTGTCAAACGGTACAGATTGTGTCATTTTTGATGCCTGGGGGCGTGCGGACGATTGGCAAAAATTATTGAATGCGCAGAATCTGAAACTTCGTGCGATTTATTCGACGCATGGACATAGTGATCATATATCTGCGGCACCAGCGTTGGCCGCGGCTTGCAATGTGCCGTGGTATTTGAATTCTGCGGACGTGCCGTTGATTTTGTGGGGAAATCAGATTTTGGATTTTTGGGAATTGCCACATATTCCTGATAATTTTGTTTTGCCCCATGATTTGCAGGCGGGCGTGATTAAAATTTTAGATGATATTGATATGGAAATTTTTTCATCGCCTGGGCATTCTCAGGGTGGCGTGATGTTTTATTTCCCAGACTATAAAATATTGTTGACTGGTGATACAATTTTTCACGACGGGATTGGACGTACAGATTTGCCTGGTGGAAATACCCAAGAATTACAAAAATCTATTGGAAATTTATGTGCACGGAATTTACCCGATGATACTTATGTTGTTCATGGCCACGGCACAGATTCTATGATGGGTTGGTTAAAATCCAATCATTCATATTTTAAATCGTAAATACCAATACGCGGATTATGCCCCCAAGGTCGTGTTCACTGCGAACGAATTGCCAACCTGCAGATGTAAAAATTTTGCGAACTGTTGTTGACATACCTGCGCCGATTTCAAGGTAGATTTTGCCGCTTGGTTTTATCCAGTTTTTTGCATTGTTTGCAATTTGCTGATATGCCGCAGTGCCGTTCGCATTCGCATAAAGCGCAATTTTTGGGTCGTGACGTGCGCCCGCATCAACACGTGGGTCGCCATTGGCAATATAGGGCGGGTTTGATACTATTATATCAAATTTATCTTGTCTCGCTTTTGAGTGCGCAAAAGATGCGCGCTGAAGTTTAATCTTGTCGCTAAGCCCAAGTGTTTTTATGTTTCGGCGTGCGACACGCAATGCGCCACGTGAAATATCAATGCCAGTACCGTGGGCATCCGCAATATTTTTTACTAATGCAGAAATTATACAGCCTGTGCCAGTGCCTAAATCTAAAATATTTGGTGCAGTCGGGTTATCAGATATAACCGCGGCTACAAGTGTTTCGGTGTCTGGACGTGGGTCAAGTGTGTACCTGTTGGTATAAAATTTCAGTCCATAAAACCATTTTTGGTGGATTATTTTTGCAACTGGTACACCGCGGTGCAGGGCGCGTGCGATAAACCATACGCGAATACGTGATAAATTTTTTATGTTATCTGTGATGATGCGGGCGGCGCGGGCATCACTTGCGTTTTTTAAAATGTCAAAGGCTTGATTTATTGTCATAAAAATATTATAATCGAACCTATGGAAAAAGCAAAAAATATTATTACGTCTAAGGGATTTATCAGGCTTGTTTGGTGTGTTGCGGCATTGTTTGTTGTTGCGGCGATAGTGGTGGCATTTTTATTTGCCGGGGCCAAAGATGGCGAAGTTGTGCCAACCGTTCCTGATAATAATACGTTGGTTGTTGATGTCGCGTCGGGCGATACTTTGTCCAAGATATTGTCAAAACAGGGTATTAGTGGCGCAGAAATAAATTCTATTGCAAAGATATTAAAGGACAAGGCCGGTGTGTCGGGTCTGCGCGCGGATAGGGACAAGATAGAATTTGTGCGGGAAAATCCTGATTCGCCTGTGACAAAAATAACGCTTTTGCCTGGGCCGTGGCGGCGCGTAGAATTAACTTGCAGTGAGACAGGCGCGTGGGAATGCGATGCGTTTGACATTGAACGGGATACTCGTATGGTTTACAGGCAGGGCGAAATTCTGGATGGTGACAGTTTTTATCTTGCGGGTATTCGCGCGGGCATTCCGGCGGGGGTGCTTGCCGATGTGTATGATTTGTTGGCGTTTGAAATGGACTTTGAACGCGATGTTCGCGCGGGGCAAAAGTTTTCCGTTGTGTATGAAGAAAATTATTCTGGCGGTCAAAAGGTTGATAATGGCTCGGTTGTAATGGTTTCGTTTGATGCCTTGCGCGGCAACGTAAAAATGTATCGTTATCGACAAGATGAGAAAAGGGTTGGATATTATGATCCAAATGGAAATGGTGCAATTAAATCTTTGAAACGTACGCCGATCAATAATGCCAAAGTGACAAGCAGTTTTTCGAATCGGCGTAAACATCCGGTACTTGGTTTTACGCGTGCGCACAAAGGTGTTGATTTTCGTGCCCCAACTGGAACCCCAATTCCGGCGGCGGGGGCGGGGCGCGTTGTTGCGCGTGGTTCCAATCGTGGCCATGGAAATTTTGTCAAAATTCGGCATAACAGTTCTTTTGAAACTTTGTATGCCCATTTATCCAGGTTTGCAAAAAACGTCAAGGTTGGAACCGTTGTAAAACAAGGCCAGATTATTGGGTATGCGGGCGCAACTGGTATCGCAACGGGACCGCACCTGCATTACGAGGTAATAAAAGACGGAAAGCACGTGAACCCTTTGACGGTTAAATTGCCAGCGATAGATAACTTGGATTCCGCTACTAAAAAGAAGTTTATCGCGTATAGGGAGGTTTTAGACAAAAGCATAGATGCTTTGGCAAAAAATCCGGGTGCCTTTGTGCAAATGTAGGTCGTATTTATTTCCCCCAACAGGGCGCAATCACATAATCGGCGCGTAATGGCACAGACAGTGTGGCAATATTTTCCATGTGTTCGCGAATTTTTTCTGCAAATTCTTTTGCAACATTTGTGTCGCATTCAAAAATCATTTCGTCGTGCACCTGCATAATCATTTCTATTTTGTCGCGATTCGGTACGATAATGTCGTCGTATATTTTTACCATTGCGAATCGCATAAGGTCGGCCTCGAATCCTTGGATTGGCGCATTGATTGCGGCGCGTGTGGCATAGGCACGCATACGCGGATTTTTGATTTCTGGTAATTCTATGCGGCGACCCCACGGGGTATAAACGCAGGCATTTTCGATTGCGAATTTTTTTGTGCTTTCAATGTATTCTTTAATTTCTGGCAGGCCCGCCATATAAGAATTGATGATTTCTTGGGCGGCATTGCGCGATATGTTTAGTTGAGCCGCCAATCCAAATGAAGATATTCCATAGATGATTGAAAAGTTCACAGTCTTGGCCGCCCTGCGTAAATCTTTTGGTACGATGGTTGATTCTGGAATGTTAAAGATTTTTCGCGCGGTTTGTTCGTGAATGTCCGCACCCGCGTTAAATGTGTCTTTGAAAGTTTTGATGTTTGCAACATCTGCAAGCAAGCGCAGTTGAATTTGGGAATAATCCGCAGAAATCAAAACACGTGATTCAGGCGCAACAAAGCATTTTCTGATTTCCTCACCAAGTTCTGTTTTAATTGGAATATTTTGCAGGTTCGGGTCACGACTGGACAGGCGGCCTGTATTTGTGCTGGTCTGCAGGTATGTTGTATGAATGCGCCCGTCAATACCAATCTGGTGGGGCAGGGCATCTGCATATGTTCCCGCCAATTTCGCAATCGAACGCCAGGAAAGAATTTTTTCAATAATTGGATGATAATCGATCAGGTCGTTCAAAGAATCTGCATCGGTTGAACGTTTTTTGTTTTCGGGCAATTTTAATTCATCAAACAGCACCGTCGCAAGTTGCTTTGGACTTGCAATATTAAACTCGTGTCCGGCCAGTTGCCAAATTTCATTACTGATGTTCGTCATTTGTTCGTGGAACACGCCAGATAATTTATTCAATTTGGTGCGATCAACCAATACGCCTTTGCGTTCCATTGCTGTTAGTATTTTTATAAGTGGCCTATCACATTTTTCATACAGTTCGCGCAATTTTTCATTTGCGTCTAAACGTGGTCTGAAATATTCATACAGAGCCATAGTGACCGCGGCGTCTTCGGCGGCATACGACGTGGCCGCATCAACAGGCAACATATCAAAGTGCATATCGCTATCCCGGGTTTTTGGTGGAAACAGAGATGCAAATGTTATGTTATAGTGGTTCAAATATTTCGCCGCTAATTCGTCCATACCATGTGAATGCAGCGTTCCATAAAGCGCATACGACAACAGCATAGTGTCATCAATCGGCGCGATTTTTTCAATATTCCAACCTTCGTTCGCCATAATGTGCAGGTCGAATTTAATATTATGTCCTACCTTGGTGATATTTTTGTTCGTCAGTAGCGGCCAGATTCTTTTGTACAAATCCTTGATGTCGATTTGGTTTTTGTCCAAGGTGGTTGCGCCAAATAAATCTGCGCCGCCTGTTTTATGCCGCAGTGGAATATATACGCCGTGTGATACATCCAACGCCAATGACATTCCGACCATTTTGTCGGTCATCTGATTCAGCCCAGTTGTTTCTGTGTCCAGTGCAATAATGTTTTTAACATTTGCCAAAAATTTATCCAGCGCATCAAGTGTTGTAATTTTTTCAAATGTCATTTTTATTTCAGGTTCTGTCGATGCCGGCGATGGCGCAATGTCTGTTGGACAGGCGGAACCCGGAAATTCAAATACGGGTTGCGAATCGCCATCATTGGTTTCGGGAAAACTGCGCATAATTTTTTCTGATAAAGAATTACTTTCTAATTCTGTGCGGACAAAATTTAATGCCGCTGTGCGATTAAACCGAAATGGCACAAGTTTTAATCCCGATAAATCTACATCGCGGCGCAGGGTGACAAGGTCGCGTGAAATGTACGCGTTGTCGCGCGATTCGGCAAGCAACCTGCGCACGCGTTCATTTGGTATTTCGTTAAGATGCGCATAAATTTCATCCAGCGAACCAAATTGATTCACAAGTTCTGCGGCCTTTTTGGGCCCAATGCCACGCACCCCTGGGACATTATCAGACGAATCGCCCATAAGTGATTGAACATCAATAACTTTGTCGGGGGGCACGCCAAATTTTTCTATGACTTGGTCGCGTTCGATTCGTTTTTGTTTCATCCCGTCATACAAAAACACACAGTCCGATACCAGTTGCATCAGGTCTTTATCGCTTGTAATAATTCGGGTTTTGTCCGCAACTTGACAGTTTTGTGTTGCAAGTGTTGCGATAACATCATCGGCTTCGACATCTGGAATACACAACACTGGCACACCCATATCGCTCAGGCCTTGGCGAACCATAACAGATTGCGCAATCAGGTCGGCCGGCGTTTCATCGCGATTCGCTTTGTATTCAGGGTAAATTCTTTGGCGAAAAGTTTGGCGTGACGCATCAAAAACGCATACGAAAATGTCGTCGGGCTTTGCCGCCGCCAAAATCGGCAACACCATATTCAGAAATGCAAACACCGCCCCAGTTGGCGTGCCGTCACTTCGCGTCAGGCGGCTGTGCACACCATAGTACGCGCGAAATAAAATTGAATTTCCGTCAATCAGGGTCAGCATTTTGCATTATTTCCTATTTGGTTAAAATTGGGGCGCATCCGCGCCCCGATGTTAGAACACATAACGTATTTTGGCGCGCGCATCATAGTGCAACACGTCGGGCTTTTCGCCAGCGACTTTTACAACATCAGGAATGTACAGTGCGCGACCTTCGATATCAAACTTAAACGGCAATACCGGCACGTCCAGTGTTATACCAATCATACCTTGATAGGCCGTCTTTTTGTCGAATTTTATGTTTGCTGCGTCATTTTTGCCTTCGAACATCATACCAATACCAGCGCCGATATACGGGGTAATAACCGCAGACGGAATTTTGAAATATGCGTCCACCAAAGCCAACTGGGCGCGCGAATCTGATTCGTTCAGGTAATTATATTCCGCTTCGATACGCAACAATGGAATATCGATACCCAACACCGCGCCAAAAGATTGCGCCGAATTTGTATCTTTGTCGCCATCATAAAACACAGTTTGTGCGCCAATGCCAATGCTTGCGCCCGCGTACAGATCCCAGATAGGATTCGCAACCGCAGGTGCGGCGGTGCCGGCCAAAACAGAACATAAAATAATTGATGTTTTTAACTTCATATTTATCTCCTTTATATGATAACATATTAGAAAAAGAGAAGTCCATATGCAAGAAAATAAACCTGTTTTAATTGTTGGCTTGGGGAACCCTGGGGTGGAATATGAACGCACGCGGCACAATGTCGGCTTTATGGCGGTGCGCCATTTGGCGGGCGATGATGCCACGTGGCGAACCGAACATTTTGCTAAAACTGCGCGCGCGGAAATTGATGGTCGGCGCGTGATATTTGCATTGCCACAAACCTTTATGAATGACAGTGGTCGCGCGGTGCGTGCTTTGGTTGATTTTTATAAAATTCCTCTGGAAAATTTGATTGTGATTCACGACGATATGGATTTGCCGACTGGCGCGCTTCGCACCAAGGTCGGCGGCGGCAGTGCAGGGCACAACGGCATAAAGTCTATTGATGCGGCGGTTGGAAACGAATATCGGCGCATTCGAATCGGCATAGATCATCCGCGAAATTTAAATCCGAATATTGATGCCGCAGATTGGGTTTTGGGTCGGTTTTCGGATGAACAGTTGGCACAAATTATGCAAACGATAAACAGTATAAAATTATCAGAACTGTTTTAAATTTCATTCCATATATCATCACCCAAGGTGAAACAGCCCTTGGAATCGCAAAACTTTGTTTGGCTGGTGTACTTACAGGCACTTGCACTGGCGGAACCCGCGCCTTCTGTCGTTTTTCCCGCAGGGCAAGGGGTTGGTTGACAGCCAGGGATGCCCCCTGTTGACAGGGGATACTCCCAACCGCAAGAACGTTGCATATAAAAACCCTTTGGTGCAATTTGACAACTACATACCACTGCGGAACTTCCACTGGGTTTATGGCACGGTGCAGATGGCGTTGTTGTTCCGTTTGTAGCATAATAGCCAGAATCGCACTCACTGCAACTGTATTCCAGTATTGTATCAAATGTTATTAGAGAAGTTGCAAAAGGAACATATGTATTATTACCTGTTGGTTTGATTGATGTTGCATTGGCCAAACAATGTTTTTCTGGGTATCCAAAATCATCGCCTGCGGCGCGACAGTTAGAAACATTCCATTTTTTCCCCGCGGTGTCCCAACTTGCATATAATGTTGTTGATCCCTCTGGATCTTCAACCAGCCTGCAATTATAGCCCGTGCAACCAAAAAGTGTGCACCGCCTTATATTTGCATAACACTTTAATTGTTCTGTATTATCATCTTCTATATGTAGAGACCCGGATGGGCAATTTTCTTGCCGGCCGTCATAATAAAACTTACAAGGTTGGTTAAAGTTATTCCCATCGGCATTTTGGCATGTTAATGTGTTATAACATTCATTAATATCTTCTGCCCCCTCATCAGAATTCGGGTACAGTTCGTGGGTTTCATCGTTACAAACCTTTGGGTCACTATTAGCTGGACAATAACTATCTGCATCACAAACATTACAGACACTAGACTCATAATAACAGCCAGCTGTACTTTTGCACGTGTCTGCGTCTTTGCCGTAACAATTGGTATTTTGTGCGTGTGCGCAAAATGTAAGTAATATACAAAAGAATGCAATAACAACCCTCATGACATTGTTATGTTAACAAGTATATTTTTTTATTCAACAAAAAAAGGTGTTTTAATAAACACCTTGGTTATTCTATTTTTATTTGATATGTTGATATCGTTGGACCGCCCAACCACGACTGGTAAACCAAATGCTATCGACCAACGCCATTCCACAACAATCGAATGCGGCAGGGTCTGGCAGCTGTGCACCATTTGTAGGACTTACATAAATCGTGCCCTTTCCCCATACTTTTTGTGGTGCAACATCAATATCTTTTTGTAAACTATCGCGTGCTTGATGAAAAGCTGCAGGTACATATCCAGAGGAATTTGGTGATGTTAGGTTGATAAATATTGTGTCGATATAGTGTTTGTTTGCATATTTGCGTATAGTGTCCACTGGGGGGGCCAACCCGAGATTGTCTTTCCAATTCCAATCTATCACAACATTATAATGTTCTGGTTCGGGCAAGGTTGGTTCGACCTTGTTCTTTTTACACGCGGGTGCCATCCGCATTACAAACGGCAACAGTCGCAACAATGATTTTTTTATACTGTATTTTTGTTTTAATTGCATGTTTGACTCCTTTTTGAAGCTCAATATAATTATAGTGCAAAAAACGCATTTTGTCAAGACCGTGTTTTTTTAAGGGCTTACAATTAAAATGCGACACCAGAAACTAAAGTAATTGCACTAATTCCAGAGCGTAAATTCCCCTTAAGTCGGATCGTAGC
>JAZRUN010000065.1:0-1832 GCA_045652565.1 Candidatus Enterousia sp.
AAATCAACGAGACAAAAATAAAACGCCCAAACGGGCGTTTGATTTTTATGGCGGAGATGAAGGGATTCGAACCCTTGATACGGTTGCCCGTATACCACATTTCCAATGTGGCGCACTAGACCAACTATGCGACATCTCCGAATTTACAGTTATTACAGTTATTCATCATCAGCATTGTCGTCATCTGCGACATCTTCTTCGACCAATTCTGCCGCATCTACGGGGTTATCTTCTGACAACAAAGTTTCTTCCAATTCTGCATCAATTTCGCGCAGTGCTGGATCAACACTGTCCACTTCCAGAGTTTCTTCGGTGTTTTCAACCGCCGGAGTTTCTTTATAAGTCTGAACAAATTCATGACGAAGCCCGGCAACATCTAATTTACCACTGGCAATTTCACGCAGTGCCGTCACAGTCGGCTTATCTGTGCCGCGTTCAACCACAGGTGCCGCGCCGCCGTTCAAGTCGCGAACCCGTTGAGATGCCAACATCCCAAGTTCGTATCTGCTTTCTACAAATGGTAATGTATCAGAATTTGTTGTACGTGCCATTGTTAAATCCTTTGTTGAAATATATTTTCGTCTCGCTATAATGCCCCAAGGATGGTCAAAATGCAAGCAGAAAATGATAAAAATATTATAAAAACATTGTCTTTTGGATGCAGGCTTAATGCAATGGAATGCGAAAAGATCCAAAAAATGCTGGAACACCGCGGTATATGCGGGGTTGTTGTGAATACTTGTTCGGTCACAGGCGAAGCCGAACGTCAGTGTGGACAAACTGTGCGAAAAATTGCGCGCGAAAATCCGAACACAACAATATTTGTGACCGGGTGCGGTGCGACAAGAAATCCAGACCTTTTTGCCAAGATTCCAAATACCGTAGTTATTCCAAATGCCGAAAAAATGAATATAGAAAAATACATAATTGTAGGCAATGCAGCTAGATGCGATATAATAAACGTGCCAAAAGAACACACAGAAATGTCGAAAAAGTTTATTCAGATTCAAAACGGCTGTAATCACGATTGTACTTATTGCGTGACGCGACTTTTGCGTGGGCCATCTGTTTCTTTTGAATACGATGATATTTTGACGGATGCGCGCGATGCGATTCAGGCAGGATTTGGCGAAATTGTCCTGACAGGGGTGGACGCGGCGTCTTATGTACGGATTTGCGACGGGAAACCATTTTTTATATCTGATTTGTGTCGTCAATTGTTAAAAGATGTTCCAGAAATCCAGCGATTGAGGCTGTCTTCGGTTGACCCCGCTGTGCCGGCAATCAAAGAAATAATAGAAATGATGAAGCAAGAGCCCAGATTTATGCCGCACCTGCATTTATCTATGCAGTCAGGCTCGGACACGATATTGCGCGCGATGCGGCGGCGGCATACGGCGAACACTGTGCGCGAACTGGTCAAACAGGCGGACGGACGTATCAGTTTCGGTTGGGATATTATTTGCGGGTTTCCAGGGGAAACCGACGAACTGTTCAATGAAACACTGGAATTGGTGCGCGAATTAAAACCAATTAAAGTGCACGCATTTCCATATTCGCCCCGACCAGGTACAGTGGCAGCAGGAATGCCAAACCAAGTTCCGCATACGTTGGCGCGCCAACGTGTCAAAATTATAACCGATGCAGCGGACAGCAACTTAAACGAATTTATAAGCGGACAAATTGGTCAGGTTTGTTCCGTTTTGGTCGAATCGGACAATATTGCGCGTACGCCAGATGATATAGTGGTAAAAATTCTTGGGGGGCCAATCTCTGAACGCACAATTTGTCGTGTACAAATTACGGGGATTCGCGGCAAAAACTTTGTTGGT
>JAZRUN010000066.1:0-6773 GCA_045652565.1 Candidatus Enterousia sp.
CACACTGCCAAAAAAGATACTGTCAACCAAACCGTGACCTTGAATATTTGTCCCAAAACCTTAAAAAATCCACAATCAAAAATGCGTAAAAAATTATATACAGGTTTATCAAACCAAAAAATTCCAAGCATAACCAGCGCAACAGTGACACCGGCCCCAATGGCAACGTGCCCCCAATTTATTTTCTTGTCCGTATGTGATAAAAACATTCTGTTTCCTTTATTGTTGCAAATTTAACAACTTGTTATAAACCGTCTTGTCCGTCAATATTTTTACCCCAACCGCAAGACTTAACATATCTTCATCTTCACCACTGGTTATAATTGGACAGGCGCGACGCACCGCCTCTGAATCTATATTAGGCACAGAATTAAAATCTTGCGCCCGAAAATCATTGTTCACAACGTTCAAGAAAAATGCATTTTGCTGTTGCGACGACCTGATATTTGCAAGACAAACTATTGGGAAAACCCCGCGCCCATCTATCGCGCGTCCTGAACCTGTTTTAATAGATTTATTCAACAGTTCCAGTGCCCCACCATCTTTCAGTTGTATTTTTGATGCTATACGCCCCGAACCCGCGGTTGGCGTCCCAATTAAAACCCCACGTCCGGTTTCATATATTGCAGCGGCAATCGCCTCGGCCGTACCACGCGTCATATTAGATAACACAACCACCACAGGCGCACTTGTAAGGGGTGCCCCCGTCGGAACAACCTCGGTTTCATCGCGCGCGGTTTCAATCACACGCATAATCGGTTGCGATCCAACAAAAAATCCCGCGAACTTGGCCGCCGCACGCGCATCATCACCAAAAGCCGAACGCAAATCTAATATAACACCATTCAAATCTTTATAACGTTGCAGGGCTTCCTGGACAATTGTGACCGCAGCGTCAGACACTTTGTTCACAACAATATTTAAAATCCCGCCATCATCATCATCCATAAAAATTATGTCTGCATCTGCGATAACAATTGTTGCGCGCCGCACAACGACACGACGATTACCAGACGGACTCATCAATGTCATTTTAAGTGTTCCAGAATCAAACCCAGACATCATAGATGCCAACGCGGAATCAGACAATTCTGAAACCAACGTTCCATTAATTTCGCCAATTAAATCCCCAGACGTAATCCCTGCAACATCTGCGGGCGAACCATTATAAACACCAAATACCCGAAAGTTTCCACGTTCATCACGCGCGCCTTCGATACCAACACTGGTAAGTATTCGATTATCATTGAATATACCATTATCTCTTGGTGCGATATAGCGACCTTGCTCGTCTATGCCACGCATAAGCCCATCCACCACCGCACGATAAATATCAGACGGAGCCGCCATCGCAAGTTCTTTATCGCGTTCCCGCATTTTTAACACAAGTGCGGTTGTAATTTCGCCGAACGCGTTCCAGTCACGCGCACTGGGGCGCGGATAATTTGCAACAATTTCATCACGCCATACCAAAATCACACGTTCATCTGTCGCCGCAATATGTGCGTCCCTATGCAGATTTTCAAGGCTTTCAATCGCAACATTGATATTCTTCCCGCCCCAACTAACAGAATCTAAATTCTTGTATATATCTGCAAAACCTTGGGACATTTCTTTGACATCGATTCCCCCCTGCATCGGTTCCGTTTCAAAGAACAGGCCATCTGCGCGCACCACACCACACATAATAAATGCCAACGATATTCCAAATAAAAATTTTAATATTTTCATCGCCTGCCCCTCCCCTACCTTTTTTTAGCCTAGTATTCTGTTTCACGTAAATTAAAGTGATACAAGATAACGTTTGAAATATAAATACTGGTAAGCGTACCCATAACAATAGAAAACGTCATTGCAATGGCAAAATCGCGCAACGCCAATCCACCGAATACAAACAAGCCCATCAAGGCCAATATTGTTGAAATACTGGTCATAAGTGTTCGCGACAACATTTCATTTACAGACAAATCTATGATGTCATCCATTGGCATCTTGTGATACTTTTTGATATTTTCATCAATACGGTCATAGTTCACAACTTTATCATTGATGGAATAACCGACGCCCATCAATACAACTGCGATAGCAGTCTGATTAAATTCCAAACCAACCACAGAAAAGAACCCAAACATCAAAATAAAGTCCAAAACCAAGGACACAAAAGACCCAACCGCGTACCCCCCGCGATAACGTATCCAAATATATACCGCCATCAAGATGAACGACACCAATACCGCCAAGATACCACCACGTACCAATTCGCCGCCAATCTTTGGGCCAACAATTTGCACCTGGGAATATTCAACCTTGTTGCCCAAGATATCTTTGATTTCACGCACGCGGGCATTTTGTTCGGTATCTGTGGCTCCTTTGGGCAGACCAACGCGAATTAAAATAGAATCATTATCCACAGATTGCAATTCCGGACTAAACGCCGCCAAATCGTGACGCATTTTATCAACGGTATAACCTGGCTCGGTCGACTTAACCTCCATAGAAATACCACCTGCAAAATCAATTCCGTAATTTAAACCTTTTACCGCAAGAGATATAATCGACAACAATACCAGTATGCCCGATACCCAATAAGACAATTTGCGATATTTCATAAAATGCAATTTCATAATAAAACCCCTTAGTGTTTCACATAACCAATTTTTTTGTTTTTACCATTCATATACCAATCTATCAGGACGCGCGACAACATCAAACAAGTGAACAATGTTGTGATAACACCAATAGATAGTGTGACAGCAAAACCACGTATCGGTCCCGCACCAAATTGGAACAAAATCAACGCACAAATCAGATTGGTCAATTCGCCATCTAATACTGTTTTTGTCGAACGATTAAAGCCCGCATCAACCGCACGCAACGAAGGTGTTCCAGAGCGAATCTCGTCACGAATACGTTCGAACGGCAAGATGTTTGCGTCAACCGCCATACCGAGTGTCAACACGATACCCGCAATACCAGGCAAGGTAAGCGTCGCACCCATCAAAGCAGACATACCTATAATCATCGCAAGATTCACCATTAAAACAATATCTGCAATAATACCAAACGCGCGATAAACCAATATCATAAACAATAAAACAAACAAGACACCTATTGCAGAACCAATTTTACCTTGCTCAATGGTGTCTGCACCAAGTCCTGCCCCAACTGTTCTTTCTTCTATGACTTGCAACGGTGCCGGTAACGCGCCACTGCGCAACAACACCGCCAAATCTTTTGCACCTTGTAATGTAAAGCCACCAGAAATCTGACCGCGACCACCCGGAATTGGTTCGCGAATTGTCGGCGCAGATAAAACCTTGCCGTCCAATACAATTGCAAATCTTTCATTTACGTGTTCGGTCGTAAGTTTTGCAAATCTGCGTGCGCCAACCGCATCAAACACAGTTGTCACAACCGGCATATTATTTTGGTCAAAATCTGCCTGGGAATCTTTCAACGATTCACCAGAAACTTCTATTCTTGAATATACAGGAACCGTACTCCAAGGTGCCTCCATATACGGCAAGAATTCCGTTCCAGATGGCGCAACCCCAGATGACAACTGTTCATTCGTCACATTTTCATTTACCAAATGGAAAGTCATTTTTGCGGTTTGACCTATCAACTCTTTAATATGTTCCGGATTACTAACACCTGGCAATTGTACCAAGATATATTTGCCACCTTGACTTTGAATTGATGGTTCCTTGGTCCCAAGTGCATCAATACGACGACGCACAATTTCAATGCTGCGCGTCAAGGCATCTTGTATCATTTCCTGCTTTTGTTTATCCGAATATGCAAGGGTTATTGTATTTCCACTCGACGAAATATCAACGGTATTCCCAAGCACGCTTTTCAGTCGCCCTTTGGCCTTGGACACATCGTCACTATCACGCAAAACAAAGGACACAACGCCATCATTATTACGCAAATTAGAAAACCTGATTACACCTTTGTTTCGGTCAATCAATGCGCTGCGCACTTCGTCATACAGACCCGCCGCCTTTTCTTGCAACATTGTGTTGGTATCAACCTCTAACAACAACTGCGCACCACCCTTTAAATCCAACCCCAAAGAAATCGGATGCGCCCAAGATGGAAAATATTTTGCCGCATTCGGAAACATTGTCGGAACCGACAGCAACACCCCGAACACAGCAACAAAAATTATCGCCAGTTTTTTAAACATAATTTCAAACCCCTATTTCTCTACGCTTGCAACAGCGTTTTTACTAACCTCTATGACAACGCCTTTGGCGATTTCCATTTCTAATGTTTTTTCACCGATTTTCTTGACCGTTCCATAAATGCCCGCCGCCATAATACGGTCGCCAACCTGAATAGAGTCAATCATTTTTTGATATTCCATAACCCGACGCTTATTCGGACGCACCATAAAGAAATATATGACCCCAAACACAATCAAACAGTAAAGCAACAAACCGCCCCAACTGCCCTGTTGTGTGGCGCCTTGTGCGACATTATCTACGACCTGAACTTCTTCCATCTTGGTTTCTCCTTTTTTATTTATTATGGTACAGAATAGACAAAAAAAACTAATAAGTAAAGGAATAAAATTAGTGGTTAGTGTTTAGTGGAACGGCGCATTGCACCGTTTTTTATAATTTGTTTTGCAAGATTTCATAATAAAAACTAAAATTCCAGATACCCCACACTAACCACTAACACTAACACTAGCCACTAATTCCTCTCAAACCATCCATCAATTTCAGACAAAGGAATAAACTTATACACAGGTCGGCCGTGATTACATTCACCGCCACGTTCGGTCCTTTCAATATCACGCAGCAAAGCATCCATTTGTTCCATATTTAACTTTTGCCCCGCCCTGACAGAATGATGGCACGCGTGATTCGCCAATTTCAAATGCAGTTTTTCGGTCAATTTACTGGAATGCCCGTATGCACGAACCTCGTCTGCAATATCGTGCAAGGCACCCGTCCAATCCAGTTCCCAATCAGACGGCTTTTCAAAAATTGCGACCGCATCATCGCCAAACGCATCAAGCCCCAATCCAGATTCTTTTAACTCGTTCGCCACCGACAAAATCGCCATAACGTCTTCCGCACGCAAACGCACAATTATCGGGGTCAACAGCGGCTGAACCTTTACTTCGTGCCGCCGCATTTTTTCATACGTGATTCTTTCGTGCGCCGCGTGTTGGTCAATAATGACCAGATTATCTCCCGCGGCCGCCAATATATATTTGTTTGCAATCTGACCAATCACGCGCCCAAGTGGTTTATCATCAAAAATATCATCAACTGATGTTTGCAAAACAGGTTGTCCAAAACTTTTACTAACTTTACCAAAATCTGGATTCGGCGTGCCAAACAATTCTGTTTTGTTTTTGTCCGGCGAATACAGACGCGATGGCGAACCAAACTGTGGACGCGGCGACACAATCGGGCCGGCAAACATTATTTTATTTTCATCCTTTGCCACGGTCGCCATCATAGTTTGCGCCAATGTATCCCGCAACGCCTTGATTATAAACGAACGAACATGATTCGGTTCCAAGAAATGCACATCTGTTTTTGTTGGCGAAACATTTACATCGACATTTTGGGGCGGCAAAGTTAGATACAGTGCACACAGTGGAAATTCCCGCGCGTGCATAACATCGGCATACGCCGCACGCAACGCACCAACCAAGACTTTATCTTTGACCGGCCGACCGTTTACAAACAAAAACTGGTCCACACTTGACGCGCGACGCAATGTTGGGTCAGAAATATAACCGGACAGTTTCATTCCATTAACAGAACCAGAATCCGCAGAAACTTCGTGCATACGGCCACGCACATCTTCGCCCATAACGGCAACCAAGCGCTCCATTAGGGGTTGATTCTTTGGAAAACGCCATTTGTTATTCAATACAAATCCAACATCAGTGCGCGCCATCGCAAGACGTTTCACAACATCTAAAACCGCCATCATTTCGCCACGATCTGTGCGCAAGAATTTTAACCGCGCAGGTGTTTTTGCAAATAAATTTTGAACGCGCACACGGGTTCCAGATTGCCAATCAGATGGGCGAATTTCCCCGGTATTACAATCAAGACACCAACCATTATTGTCCACACCATTGCACGTATCAATCGTCATATCAGACACAGATGCAATGGACGGCAATGCTTCACCCCGAAAGCCCATAAATGTTATGTTTAACAAATCATCATCTGGCAATTTAGATGTTGCGTGCCGCATAATGCAGGCTGCCAAATCCGTGCGCGACATCCCCGAACCATTATCAACAATATTTATCAACGTCCGACCGCCATCAACAACATCGATAATAATCTGGTCTGCGCCAGCATCCAGTGCGTTTTCAACTGTTTCTTTGACAACGCTGGCACCATTTTCAACAACCTCGCCTGCGGCGATGCGATTGATAAGGAAATCTGGCAACAGCCTAACTGACACACCAAGCCCTATTCTTTGAATTTTACTTCCAATATTTCATATTCTTTTTCGCCAGATGGCAAACGCACGATACAGGTATCACCAACACACCGACCAATTAGTGCGCGCCCAACCGGCGAAGTGCAAGAAATAACCTGTTTCCCGTCCGATTCGACATCCGACAAAATTCTGCACTGCATTCGATTGCCATCTTCATCTTCGCAAACAACGCGCGCGCCAAACAAAACCTTATCACCGGACAGACTGTCCACATCAATCACCGAAGCATTATTGATAAGTTCTTCTATATACTGTATGCGCTTGTCAATCTGACGCTGTTTTTC
>JAZRUN010000067.1:0-22034 GCA_045652565.1 Candidatus Enterousia sp.
GGACAAATGTTTTGGGAATACCGGCGAACAAATTGCGCTTTACCCCGCACGAAAAATTGGCGCACTATGCCAAGGCGGCGGGCGATATAGAATACGAGTTCCCAGATGGCTTTGACGAGGTCGAAGGTGTGCATAATCGGCAAGACTTTGATTTGGGTTCGCATACAAAATCGCAAAATGAGTTTAAAATTGCGGCCCGTGTTATGGAAAATAACGATAGTACGATTAAACTGGCGTATTCTGACCCGCAAACTGGCGAAAGTTTTATCCCTTATGTGGTTGAAACTGCGATGGGTGTGAATCGTGCAATGATGGCGGTAATGTTAGAGGCATACACCGAAGAAGATTTGGGCGACGGAAAATCACGTGTAGTGTTGAAACTGAAACCGCGCTTGGCTCCGGTCAAGGCGGCGGTTATTCCATTGGCGCGGAATGTGCCAGAGTTGGTCGGGATTGCCGAAACACTGGAAAATGATTTGCGTGCATTGGGTATTGGTCGTATTGAATTGGAAAATTCTGGCAATATCGGTAAAAACTATCGTCGGCACGATGAAATCGGAACGCCGGTGTGCATAACGGTTGATCATCAGACACTGGAAGATAATACTGTCACATTGCGTCATCGTGACACAATGGAACAGGAACGCGTGTTGATTTCCGATGTTCCGCACAGGGTCACAGAAATTATGAAATAATTTATTTATTGACGGTCTGTATCATTTTTTTCCTGTTATGGCGGATTTAGTCCGCCAATATAATTCATTTTGTCTTTTGGCCAAATTGTGATAAAATATACTGATAAAGATAAGAGGGAAAAGATGAAGAAATTTTTTGTGTTATTAATGCTTTTTGTCTGTGTTCCGTTTGCGGCGCGCGCAGCTGTAATAGAATATAAGTCATCAGATGATTTTGTGTGTGCAAGATCTAATAAGGACCTCGCGTTGGACAACTATCAAGGTGAAGTACAATTTACAATATATTTTGATACAGGGGTAGATTCCAGTCATAGCGGATGCGATGAGCAGTATGCAAAAATAAAGCAACAACTGACCTATTTACAAGCAGATGTTTCAGAATTCGTTTTAATAGGGAGTGCAGATCAACAAAACGCATCGGGCAATTACGATAATAGGGCATTAGCAGAAAGGCGTATAGATTATGTTCAAAAGAATGTATTACCCACGGGGTCGGGTTGGCATAAATATGTCGCTGGCGATAAGAATGCAGAAACCTATTCCAACAATATCAATGATCAAGATTATCGCGCTGTAAATATATATATCATTTGGCGGATGCCAAGTTGTGATTCATTAAAGGATATCAAAGATGAACTTACTGTCGCATTTGCTACATGTTCGAATGTTGTCCTTAGTGACGAATTAAAAAAATGTTTTGATGGAAAAAATTTGACCGCAAGCGAAGATGAAACATTATTTAAATTTTTTGGTGAAGTGTACACGAAATGCGTGCCTGTAAAAGAGGTTAGCGATAATTCCGGTCTGACAGTTGATATTGCATATAACAAAGTTAATGCTTTTGTTAATGGGTTGGGGCTTAGTGTATGGCGGGACAGGGACGGTAATTTTAATACTGCACGTTTGGCATCAGATTCGATTGCCGCTGTTGTTCTTGGTACCGCGGGCGGTATTATTACAAGCAAACTTGTCAAAAAGAATCAAATCAAAAAGGGTTTTGAAGATTTGAATTGCAGTGTCGCCGGTCAGCGTATTGCCGCGTGGGGTGACGAGTTTTCCGTTGGATTACAATAAACCCGCATTAAAATCTGTCGTGTGTTCTTATGAAACTGCGCATAAAGGCGGGGTCAAAGTATCGCATAATTTCCGAAATTGAATAACCGCGCCGACCATTCGGTGACACAAGTACAGATATGTTCACGGGTTCCGGTGCAGCGGCCCGCATTAAAATATCAAGTCTTGTTGTCATCGCACCGTTTTCGATTGTAATTGCGCCGCTTGCATCTGCGTGGCGCAGGCTCAGGTCAAATGGCGCAGTGGTTGTAAAGTTCCCGTTGTCGTATTTCCCAATTATACGCATAGTTTTTATGCGGCTGTATCCTGATTCCAATGCGCGCATCAGTTCAGATTCCACATTTAATCGGGTTAAATCTTCCGCACTTGCATAAAAACTGTCCAGACCCAATCCAACCAGATAACCGCCATCAAAAGTTATATCGACATCACCGGCCATATTGTACCAAATATCGTGTGCAATATGCCCGGATGTTTTCAGGTTTATTTCTGCGGTTATAGATGTGTCCATAATATTTAATGGGTAATTATTGTTCAACAATTTACCATTTATAACGAATCGATTTAACTGCATAAATATTTCATAGTTGGAACGTTCTTTGATAATAGTTGCCAGTAAATTGCCGCGCGCATTATCACTTATAGAAAATGTTTGTGTGTCAGATTTTAACGAATACACAAAATTTTTATAAATATTTTCATCATATATAAGTGTGTCAGCGTTCAAATATACGTTTGCGTCCACTTCGAATGGTAATAGTATTGGTGCGTTTGATACAAATTCCATTTCTTCGGCATTTGCAAAATATTTGGGATTTAAAAATTCGCCAAGGTCCAGCATATCTGTATTTAATGTGATGCCATTCGAATCAACCGCGCCTGTGAACATATGATTTGCAATTTTGATTGTCAGATTAGATATATCGCCTTGGTCGTTATAATAGCCCGATACGCTGTAAGGCAAATCTTGCAGCGCGCGTAAATCTGTGTCTGGCATCCAGTCTTTGAAATTCGCCCCATTAACAAC
Organism: Candidatus Enterousia sp.; assembly: GCA_045652565.1. Classification (GTDB taxonomy): domain Bacteria; phylum Pseudomonadota; class Alphaproteobacteria; order Rs-D84; family Rs-D84; genus Enterousia. Next base: position 2,797 of record JAZRUN010000067.1, read on the forward strand.
AAAAAAGTTATTTTGCAACGTCAATGTCCAACGATTCGATTGCGGCAAAAAGCTCATCGTGTCGCCGTTCCATACCATATTGCCAACCTCGTTCAACATAGTGTTTGGCAAAAGGCGCAAATGCGGATTCAACCATTTTAAATTTTTACCGTACACATAACTGTATTCTGTTTTTGTTCCTTGGTTATTTGATATATATCGACCACCAATGTTTTTGAATTTAAACTGGATATCCATATTTGGACCTTCCAGTAATTTGACATAAGATTGCAATTCACTTGGCGATACAGATTGCGGTGACATCAATTTTCCCATAACACTTTTTTTCGCTTTTTCTATAAAGCCGGTCAGATTTCCATATGTGAACTTTGTGCAACCCCATTGTGACGGGGTCCCAGAAAACAGGCATTCTGTGGCATTGCCATCCATGGTGGTTTTTATCATTATGTCGTGCGCACCGTTTGCGTCAATCATTCCACCAGTCAATGATGTGTTGTCGGCAACGATTTTTTCTAGTTGTATATATTGCTCGGTTCCAACCAGATTGATTTTAATATGATGGAACGTTTTGTTTTCAAATGTTAGGTTGCCATAAAAATCAAGGGTCAAACTGGTGTTTTTTAAAACTTTGACGGGATGTGCCAAGAATGAAAAATCGAAATCTGTATTGTCAGAATAAAGCGATATAGTGCGGCGACCATTTGGCATAATTTCAATATTTCCACGAATGTTGTTCGCAACAATATTATTGAATTTGAACCCGTATTCACCGTCCCACCAAAAATCGGTGACAAGTTTCACAGGAATATTTATTTTCGGCGTATCAAATTCAAACCAAGAATTTATTTTGTCTGTGTTTATTTCAAGTATACCAGATGCAGCCCCAGAAGGGTACAGCGTGCCACTAATATTCAAATCAAGATTTTTGTTTGTAATGGTGAAATCGCGATCGTGAAAGTTTATTTCATACTTATGCTGGCCTGTGCGAATCAAACCATTGAAAGTCCCGTGTGCAAAGGTGCCATTGATGATAAAATAATCTTTGCCCATAAAATTTACAACGGAATCGTGTACGGATACATCATACTTTAAAGTTCCCGCGCCCAAAGAGTTCAATTTTATGTTTGCGCCATATACAGATACCGGACCATTTAACTTTGTGTTTTTTATATCAAACAGTCCAGAAAATGGAATTTGCATAGATACAGTTTTAATTGGACCGTATGGTGATTGCACATTGTGTGCAACGATTGTGGTTTTGCCAAGCAAACCAAATGTTATGTCGCCACCTATTTTTATTGGCATACCTGTTTCCGTACTAACCGCGGATTCAAGTCGCGCCCGCATATTGTTCAGGTTCATCATTGTTGGCGCAATCAATGCCAAACCGGCCAAAATGGCACCGATAATGATAATTGCCCAAAAGGTTCTCCGTTTATGTCTTGGCTTGATACGCATAGATTTTCTCTCCCTTGTATTTTCATTATAATGAATTATACTGTTGGTTGTGAACAAAAAAATTTTTAATCTTACCAGTGATTATAAACCTATGGGCGACCAACCGGCCGCCATATCTGATTTGGTCCAAGGTATTAGGGCAGGGCGTAGATCCCAAGTATTGCTTGGGGTGACGGGTTCTGGGAAAACTTTCACTATGGCAAATGTGATTGCGGAATTAGGGCGACCTGCATTATTGATGGCACCAAATAAAATATTGGCGGCGCAACTTTATACAGAAATGAAATCGTTTTTCCCAAATAATCACGTGGAATATTTTGTTTCTTATTATGATTATTATCAGCCCGAAGCATACCTGCCGACAACGGATACATACATAGACAAAGATGCGTCGATTAATGACCAATTGGATCGTATGCGGCACAGTGCCACGCGCGCGATGCTTGAAGAACGCGATGTTATTGTTGTGTCATCGGTGTCTGCGATTTATGGTTTGGGTACCCCAGAACAATATTCTGAAATGAAACTTGCGCTGCACGCGGGTGATGTTATTGGTTTGGCGGGGGTGATTCGTGAATTGGTGAACATTCAATATAAACGCAATGATGTCGCATTTGAACGTGGAAATTTTCGGGTGCGCGGTGATACGTTGGATGTGTTTCCATCACACAGCCAAGACAGGGCGTGGAAAATATCTTTCTTTGGTGATGAAATAGAAGAGATATGGGAATTTGATGTTTTGACGGGGGCGAAATTACGCAAACTTGACAGGGCCGTTGTGTATCCAAATACGCATTATGCAACGCCTATGCCTTCTATATTACAGGCGATTGGTAATATTCGTGATGATTTGGATGCAAGACTTCAATATTTTCACGAAAATATGAAATATATAGAAGAACAGCGTTTGCGTGAACGTGTGAACCTGGATATAGAAATGATGCAGGCCACAGGCACGTGTCGCGGAATTGAAAATTATTCGCGATATTTGTCTGGTCGTGCACCAGGCCAGCCGCCACCAACATTATTTGAATATTTGCCCAAAGATGCGGTGCTGTTTATTGATGAAAGCCATGTGACTGTGCCACAAATATCTGCTATGTCGCGCGGGGACAGGGCGCGCAAGGAAACGCTTTCGCAATATGGTTTCAGATTGCCTTCGTGTGTTGATAACAGACCGCTGACATTTGAAGAATGGGATGCGATGCGCCCCCAGACCATATTTGTTTCTGCAACGCCGGCGGAATGGGAATTGCAACAATCAAATGGAATTGTTGCAGACCAGGTTATTCGACCAACGGGTTTATTGGACCCAGAATGTTTTGTGCGCCCAATTAAAAATCAGGTGGATGATTTGCTTTCAGAGGTCAAAGCGGCAACTGGGCGCGTATTGGTGACAACGCTGACAAAAAAAATGGCCGAGCAATTGACCGATTATTTTGTGGAAAATGGTGTGCGTGCGCGATATCTGCACAGCGATATTGAAACGCTGGAACGCATAGAATTGCTGCGTGATTTGCGTATGGGAAAATTTGATGTTTTGGTTGGTATCAATTTGTTGCGCGAAGGTTTAGATGTGCCGGAATGTGAACTTGTTGCGATTATGGATGCAGATAAAGAAGGCTTTTTGCGGTCAACGCGGTCGCTGATTCAAACCATAGGTCGGGCTGCGCGTAATGCGCGCGGGCGTGTGATTTTATACGCAGATATAATAACCGATTCGATGCGTGCGGCACTGGATGAAACGAATCGGCGTCGCGCGAAACAGATGGCGTATAATACAGAACACGGAATAACACCAAAAACTGTGTCCAAGGCCATATTTGATGAAATCACAGACAAACAAGAAAAAACCGATAAAAAGAACAAATTCTTGTATTCTAAAACAGGTTTAATAGACGCGGAAACTTTACGTGCAGAAATTAAAAAGCTGGATAAGAAAATGCGAAATGCGGCAGAAAATCTGGACTTTGAAACGGCGGCAGAAATTCGTGATACTATTCACAGAATGCAAGATGACTTATTATTATTGGAGTAAGAAAATGCAAACATTTATAACAAAAAATATAGATGAAACACGTGACTGGGCGCGCAATTTTGCACGTGGGTTGCGTGCGCCAGTGACGGTTGCACTGCACGGTGATTTAGGCGTTGGCAAATCAGAAATTGCCCGAACAATTATTCAAACAATTTGTGGTGAAAATACTGTTGTACCAAGTCCAACTTTTACTATTGTTCAATCTTATGTAGGTGCAAATGAAAAAATATCTCACTTTGATTTATACAGAATTTCAGATGTTGCAGAGTTGGTTGAAATAGGTTTGGCATTCGCGATTCAAAACGATATTACCCTTATAGAATGGCCAGATATCGCCAGTGATATGTTGCCAGCGGGTACAGTGCATATTTATATTTCAGAATATCAAGATGGGCGAAAAATAGAATTAAACTAGGTTTTTATTTTTCGGCAACAGTGACAATACAGCCAAAGGAAAATCAGGTGCAGATGCAAGGTAAGAACCGCTGACCAACGCGTTTGCCCCCGCCGCCCAGCATAGTTGTGCAGTTTCAGCGTTTATTCCACCATCAACAGATATTGTGAATTTAAGCCCGTATTTTTTTCGTGTTGCAGCCAAAGCAGAGATTTTGTGTATCACGTTGGAGTTGAATTTCTGGCCTGCGGCACCGGGGGCGACTGCCATAATCATTACTTCGTCTAATTCACGTAAAATTGTTTTTAAAATTGATATTGGCGAATCGGGGTTTAATGCGATACCGACACGTTTCCCACTTTTATGAACAAGTTGAACGGCTTTGCGCAAGCCTGCGGTATTGGTTGACAGAATAATTGTATCTGCACCCGCATTTATTGCGCCGGCTGCCCAGACATCGGGTGCATCTGTCATCAAGTGAACGTGCAGATGTCCATTCCACGAATCGCGTATTTTTTGTAAATCTTCAAGTCCGCCGGCGATTTTATCAACGTACAGGCCGTCCATAATATCTATATGAATTGCCTGGATGCCGCCCGCGCGAAACATAGTATATGTTTCTGGGCGCGCCATATCAAAACATAAACTGCTTGGCATAATTGGAACAATTGTGCGTTTTTTCTTTTTTTTGAAATGCAAGAAACCGAAAAGTTTTTTGAATAATTTTTTTTGGCGGCGTATTCGTGCAATATAAGCCATACGTTGTGGTTTGCAACTTTGCCAGATGAATTCTGAAAGCATACGGACAGTTGCATCTGGCTTTAATTTTTTAATTGGAATGCCCAATTCATCTGACAGTATTTCAACCAGACCATCAATATTTGCGCCACCACCAGTCAAGACAATTTCAGTCGGGCTATATTTTTTTATATAATTTTCCGAATCGTTTTTTATTTGTTTTATTAAATTTGCATAAAATGGAACAACAATGTCGTTGACGTCCGCACAAGAAAATGCGTACGCAGTGTCTGCGGGACTGAAACGTGCCATTTCGTTTGGTTGTAATGTTGCAACGGCACGTTTAATTCTTTCTGCTTCTAAAAATGATATCGATAAATGTTTTGACAGTTCATCAGTTAAATCATTTCCACCAAGTGCGCGCGCGTTATACCACACTGGGCCGCGATCAGTCCAAATAGACAGCGTGGTGTTTTCGGCCCCCATATCAAGAAACATTATATTTTGACCAGGTTGTTTATAGACGCTGTTTGCGATAAATTGTGGCGCATAGAATGCGTCTGGTTGAATGTGTGCCTGGCGTAGAAAGCCCAATAATGTTTGCATCTGTTCATTATTAAAAAACAACGCAGAAAATGTTGATACAAGTTGTCTGTCTGTGTGCCCAATCGGCGAAAGCATATTACGCAGTCGTGGTGTATCATAACGCAACGGTATTATGTGCATCGGGAAATAACCATCTGGGGCATCTATTTTTGCAAGTTGGTGTTTAATATCCGATTCGGTTATTTTATGGTCAGATTGCCATTTATCATTTTGTGATGTTATGCAAAAATACGAAGGACCAAAATTTCCGGTTATATATGCTGTATCAAAATGGCGACCAATTTGACTTTCAAGTTCATCGATTACGGCCTTTAATGCAAAGACTGTGTCAAAATCATCTATGGAATAATACGCAGATTTGTCTGGCCTGGCATTGCGGATGCGATGCGCAACCCCGCGGACACCGCACGTGCCAATATCCAAACACAGAAAAGTCGAATCAAGCATTCGCATTTATTTTACCAAAATCCTTGCGTCATCGCGCATATCAAGTGTTTTTATTTTTTTTGATAAAATATTGTGTTGCTTGTTAAGGACAATCAAATTGCCAATCGCATTTATTGGATTTTTTTCTGGCAACATAACAGTGATTCCGTCTTTTGTGACCAAATTCCATCTGCGATTATCAATCCATTCAAGATAGTTTAGTTCAGATATCAAATTTGTTGCGGCCTTGGTTATTTCGGAAATATCATTTGGAACGGTGCCACGAAACACAACGGCATCGGGACCGCGTGATTCCGATGGATTTTTTACAATCGTTCCATCAGCAGATATTGGGTAATAATGCGCGCCGTCCGTCCATGCCGCCACCGCCCGGTAAAGCCGCAGTTTAATCGCTAAATTCCCATTTGGCAATCGTCTGACCGCCGATTCGCGAACGCCCGGGGTTTGCAAAATGCGCGAATTTACTAAATCCAGATTTATAGAATAACTGCGCGTACCCGGCGCAATACCAGCCGCGGCCACTATGGATGTTAAATCGCCAGTATCACTGTCTGCGGTCACAGACAATGTGCGCACCATTGCAACAGGTGAACGTCCCATAAATGTCATAATTACCCTGGTTGCAAAATAGACCGCCAATAAAATTGCAGCTATAAAATACAGCCAAAACCAAAGAGTTCGTTTCATAGCGATTATTATAGCATATTTTTATGAAATGTAAAAGTCTTGTCCTGGATAATTTTACTCCGCACGCAACAGATAACCCCGCCTGAACATACATTTACGATATGATCCTACGGACTTAGAGGTTGTATTACTTGGAACAGATAACAAAGACCGTTGCCCGACATCTTTGTATTCATTCGATTGAAATGTCACCCATAGACCATCCCAATCAGGCATACGTGCCGTTTGATTCGGCGACAATAACTTGGCCAAACGCGAACGTGGCATATAAGAAGGCTGGGTTATTCCAAGGCAAGCCTTGTGATCGCGAACAAATTGTTCTGTGGTCACAGATTCATTTTCCCAATTTAAAATGGTTGCGTTATCAATACTGCCCCCGTTCGGAGATGCGCAACCGAATAAACCGATAAGTAAAACAGTTTTTAATATTTTCATATTTGCTATTATAATTTAATTGCCTTTTTGTAGCAATAGTTTTTATAATGTAAAAAAAGTAATGGGAGAAAGAGATGGCGATAACCGTTGAAAATTTTATTAAACTGGCAAACTTTTACAACCAACTTGCCAAGACTATGTCGGCAATATGCGTGACAAAGGGTGGAATTCCAATCGAAAATTACGTTGGTCGTTTTTTTGCTGCGGACGTGTTGGAATTTGTTGCAGAATATGGTGAACGTTTGCTATCATCAAACAAGAATGTCGGAAAGGATGTTGTTGATGTTATTGAACGTTTCAAGGCACAGTATGAACATGTGCGTGGTTTAACCACCCCATCAGAAAAGCCTATATACGAAATGACATTGGAAGAATTTGAACGAACTATGAACATATAACCAAGGTGGTACAATAATGAAAAAGATTTTAAATTTATTTGTTGTCGGTGCGTGCGTGGTATGTTTTGGCTGTATGCAACAATCTGATGTTGTCGAATATGACACAATCCAGGTGGTTGATAATTTGGTTATAGATGATAATTCTGTGCCTATTTTCCCCAAAAAAGCGGCGTTGACGACCGATACTGCGCGCCGTTTTTCGGTTGAATTGCCGCGGCGGTGCACAGTGAATTGGGATAATCAATCGGTTGTATCTGTTGTTCCAGAAGAAAAAATAGAAATTGTGCGCCTGGATGCCGGTGACCCGTTGCCGGATTTAGCGGTTTCTGATTATGATTTTAAACAACAAACTGTTCGTGCTGCATTGGATAATTTGTTGCAAGGCGTTCAAATAGATGTGATAGAACAAGAACCTGTGTATGAAAAAATTTCTGGGTCAATTGTTGGTGGAAATTTATCCCAGGCGGTTGATTTGATGACGCGGCTTGGGCGCGCATACTATTCTTATGATGCGGCGGCGGGCGAGTTAAAGTTGTTTAATCGTGCAAAATGGCTGATAAAAATGCCAGAGAACGAGACGATAATTATGGCACTTTTGGATGCGATGCACGGTGCAGATGTACGGAATATTGTCGTTGATTGGGCAGATAAAACACTTGTTTTCGAAGGTAATTATCAGACGGAACGCGAAGTGGCGCATATTGTCGCAGATATAGCATCAAAAAAATATGTCTTGGCGTGGGATATGGATGTATATCGCGTATATCCAAAAACAGATAATCCGATTATATGGATGAATTTGTTGCCTGCGTTTGGAACAAATAATATTAAAATGTCTATCCCCGGGGTTGTTGGTCGCGCGTTAGTTGTTGGACCAGAGATTAATTCAAAAACACTGCAAGAATTTTTGGCCCAGCAGTCAAATGTTGTGTTGATATCCCAGGGGCATTTTGTGGTGCCGGATGGTTGGCAATCCAGATTTGATATCGGTCAATGTGGCAAAGAAGAACGTATAGAAACAGATTTAATTGTCGGGGCGACGGCACAATATCGTGATTATGCTGGACGTAAAAAAATAGATGCGAAAATCGTTTTACGAACAAGTAAAGGCGAACTTTCGTCGTTTTCGATTCCATCAACCGTGGGGGATAATTATGTAATTATCGGTATTCCAACACACTCGTTTGTGACAACACCGGAAACGCTGATAAGTCCATTTGCGGAATTGGTTGTCTTTATGTCGCCAAGGATTGTATCTATTGTGAATCCCGCAGATATACCGTCCGAGCCAGAGTTAGTTGGGGACGCACTGCGTGATTTCTTGCGTAATTAAAACAGGATGAATAATGTTCACGAAACTGGAAAGAAAAATTGCTTTTAGATATTTGTCCGCGCACAGGCGTGGTTTTGGTTCTGTTGTGACCTGGGTATCTTTTTTGGGGATTATGCTGGGGGTTGCAACGCTGATAGTTGTTATGTCTGTGATGGGTGGTTTTCACGATACTTTGCTTGCGCGAATCGTTGGAATGAATGGACACGTTGTTGTGTATCATCAAGATGGCGCGATTGCCGACTATGATTTTTTGATTGATAAAATGACGCAAAATAAAACTGTTGCACGTGCGGTGTCTGGAATTATACCGATTGCCGAAGGTCAAGTTATGGTGACGGCACGCGGAAATAATTCTGGGGCAATGGTGCGCGGTATAAGAATGCAAGATTTAGAAAATAAAACGCACAGTGGTGTACGTGTGTATGGCAAACCTTTGTCAGAGATTAAAGATGGTGAATTGGTGATTGGTGCGACGCTCAGTCGTAATTTGGGTGTGCATATGGGTGATTCGGTGTCACTGGTTTCGGCAAATGGTGCAACACCAACGGCTTTTGGTACTATGCCACGAATTATGTCGTATTTGGTCAAAACGTCTTTCTTTATGGGGATGTATGAATACGATTCGGGTTATATATTTATGCCACTGGAAACGGCACAAAAATATTTGAATATGGGCGATTCGGTGACGCACATAGATTTATTCTTGAAAAATCCGGATGACACCGATTCAGTACGCGAAGCGTTGATAAATGAATTGCCGAACGGTTTTATTGTTCGCGATTGGCGTGATTTGAATCGTGGTTTTGTTGGCGCACTCCAGTTTGAATCAAATGTTATGTTTTTGATTTTGATGTTGATAGTGATAGTTGCTGCGTTCAATATTGTTTCATCTTTGGTTATGTTGGTCAAAGATAAATCAAAAGATATTGCAGTGCTGCGTACATTTGGTGTTTCGCGGCGTTCTATGATGCGTATATTTATTTTGTCCGGTACCAGTATTGGTGTGGTTGGGGCGATTTTAGGCACCATTCTTGGAACGATAATTGCGGTTTATATAGAACCTATACGTCAGTTTTTCCAGTGGGCAACAGGGCGTGATTTATTTCCTGCGGAATTGTATTACCTTTCTGAATTGCCGTCAAAAATAGTTCCTGGGACGGTGCTGGGGATTGCGTTGATTGCGATTGCTTTGGCATTTTTGGCGACAATTTATCCTGCATGGAAGGCGGCAAACACCGACCCAGTAGAGGTGCTTCGTAATGAATAAAAAATTATTGCGGCATTAGAAAAAAATGGGCAGAATGTAAATCAAGGACGGAAAATATAACAATGGCATCTATACTAACCTCTTTATCGAAACCAAAGCAGGGCGAACCTGTCTTGTCGGTGCGTGACATAAAAAAGACCTTTATCGAAGGTGGTCAGCCATTGCATATTTTAACCGGGGGTGGGTTTGATTTGCATCGTGGTGAAATTGTTGCCCTGGTTGGCCCTTCGGGCAGCGGTAAGTCAACATTGTTGCAATGTGTAGGGTTGCTTGATAAACCATCAGGGGGCAGTATTTTGATTTCAGGAACACCAGTTCACACAATGAATGAAGAGATGCGCACTTTTGTGCGTCGGCAAAAAATTGGTTTTGTATATCAGCGGCATAATTTACTGTCTGATTTTACGGCGTTGGAAAATGTTATGTTGCCGATGTTGGCGAACGGTGTTAATGCGGATGTGGCGGCGGCGCGTGCGATGAAATTATTAAAGTCTGCAAATGTCGCGCACAGAGCATCGCATCTGCCTGGGCAAATGTCGGGCGGGGAACAACAACGTACGGCGGTGGCGCGGGCACTGGCCAATAATCCTGATATATTACTTGCGGATGAACCAACGGGAAGTTTGGATCCGAAACACGCAGTGAGTGTTTTTGAATTATTGCTTGATTTGGCAAGAAAGAATAAAATGGCGATGTTGTTTGTGACGCACGATATGTCATTGGCGAATCGGGCCGACAGACGTATCACAATCAAAAATGGAATAGTAAAATAAAGAAAAATAAAGGGAGGGGAAAATGGTAAAAAATATAAAAACATCAATTAAAACTTATTCACGAGCGCAGCGCGTGTGGTCTTGGGTTGTGTTGATTGGTATATTTGTTTGCGGCATAATGGCGGGTGCGTTTATTTGGGAAAGCAAAACGCGCTATACGGCGGATTCTGCCGTACAGACCGATTTGTCTGCATGTGAAATGCGCGAAAAAGCATTGAAAGAAAATTTGGCGACAGGTATTAATGATTCTAGTTCGTCTGCACGAGAGTTGCACGAATATAATGCACACATTTATTATTTGTTGACACAAGCTGGTTGCAAAGAACACGTTGAACAATACGGAAAGATGCATGAGGCAGAAAAAAGTTTAGTAAATACATTAAAAAAACTATATGACGACAGATCGCGAGAAGATATTCCTTCGTGTGCCGTGATAGAACAAACTTTATTAAAGCGCGTGAGACCAGATTGTTATGATTCTGTGTGTCATTTGGGGAATGCGGAGATTTATTCGAAAATGGCCGAAGACGGGTGTTTAAACAACAAAAAACTGTATGCTCGAAAGGCATTATACGAATTACAAGTTGCAGAAGGTGTGCGTATAAATGAAACAGAAGTTAGTGATGATGAGATATTCACAACAGTTAACACCTATAAAAAATTACAGATGCAAAACGAAGCACGCAAATACATTAAAAAAATGGAAAAGTTGGTGAATCCTGGGGTTGAATTTATTATGGAATTGCAACGCATCATAGAAGAGTAGGGGGAAAATATGAATTTAAAAATTTTGGCTTTTGTTGGGATGTTGGCTTGCGTTGGTGTGCCCGCGCTTGCAGAAGAAACAGATGGTCCAGAATATACAGAAGAGGAAATCATAGAAGAAATAGAAGAATCGCGTATGCTTTCTGCGCGTATGACATGCGATGAAATTGCCGAACGAATCGAAGAATTGCGTGACGAAATAAAATCTGAACCGGATTTGGAGTCAGAATTGAATATGATGTTGGCGCGACAACGCACACAGTGCACAACAAAATCTGAACGTCGTCCTGTACGTAATTATGCCAGGGTGAATACAGTGCAAGATGTTAAAACGGAAGTGATAGAGGCGGCGGAAGAAGTTCCAACAGAAGAAGCGATTGCGTCAGAATCTGCGCCAGAAGAAGTTGCAGCCGCCGAAGTTGTGACGGAACAGCAAGCCGCAGAAAATGTGGCACGCGGTCTTTGCCCCGATGGCGCAAAGCCAAATAAATTTGGTTGCTGTGCGGGCGAAAGGTTTAAGGAAGTCGCAACAATGCAATACGCCTGTTGCCCAAAAGATGGTGACGGTGATTGTTTCGAACCGTTGAAAAAATAAAAAATGCCGCCTTGTTATTTGGCGGCGTTTTTTTATTTAATTTTTGCGGATAATCTTTTGGTTATTTCGTTTTGTGCGCACATAAGATCTTGTTGTGCATCAATATCAAAGTTGCCCCACTGTGTGTTAAGCACATCTGTTTCACCTGTTGGATAAAGTGTCACAATTGGAACCCCAAATTTATCAAGATATTGTATAACCGTGCTGGCGTCTTTTTTCCCAATGCGTTTTGATAATTTGGAAAATCTTTCGACCAGGCTTGCTATACAGGTAAGAGAACAACCTGTAATATATTCTGTTTTTGCTACATCCAAACCATTACGTTTTGTTATCGGTAATGTGGAATTGCCAGACATAACATATTTAGACCGATTGGTCATAACTTTGTCCATATCTATTACGTATGTATTCTTATATTTACTGTTCATTGTATTTTTGTCCTTAGTTATAAGTCCGATTAATATATAACAAAAAAATAAAATGTCAACAAGATAAAATAGGAAAACTTGACGCTTAAACAAACAAATCTTTTACGAATTGTGCGTGTTCGGTTATAAAGCGGAACCTGAATTCCGGCTTTTTCCCCATCAGCTCCGATACAATAGTGCGTGTTTTTTCTGTGTCTTCGGCGCCTTCGTCGGTGCGTGGCGGCAAATCAACGCGAATAAGACGGCGGGTTTTCGGCGACATAGTGGTTTCTTTTAATTGGTTTGGCATCATTTCGCCAAGCCCTTTGAACCGTGAAATTTCAACGCGTTTGTTTTTATACTTTTCGTTGGTCAATTTTTCCAATTCTTCATCAGAATCAACATAAATCGATTCGGTGCCACAGGTCAATTTATACAGTGGCGGGCAAGATAAGTACAGGTGCCCCCCGTAAATTAGTTGTGGCATAAATTGATAGAAAAACGTCATTAGCAGTGAGGCGATATGACTGCCGTCAACATCGGCATCGGTCATAATAATAATCTTTTCATAGCGTAATTTAGATTCATCCCAATCTTTGACGGTTCCTGCGCCAATAATATCAATTAAATCATTCAATTCTCGATTGTTGCCGAATTTTTCGTCAGAATTTGATACAACATTCAAAACTTTACCGCGCAGCGGCATAATTGCCTGGGTTGTACGGTCGCGTGCCTGTTTTGCGGTTCCGCCCGCAGATTCGCCCTCTACAATAAACAGCTCGGTCCCTGCAACGCCGTGTTTAGAACAATCGGCCAATTTTGCAGGCATACGAATTCTTTTTGTCGGGGTTTTGCGCGCAACTTCTTTGACCTGCTTAACGCGTATGCGGGCATTTGCTAAATTTACAACAAATTCCAACAAGGTATTTGCAGTTTTTGGGTCGGATGCCAAGAATATTTCCCATGGGTCACGTAATGCGTTTTCAGTATATTTTGCGATTTCTGGGTTGGAAAGTTTTTCCTTGGTTTGACCCAAAAACTGTGGCGTTTTATAAAACACAGAAACAATTGCTGCAACAGAATCAAACACATCTTCGCCGATAATATTTGCCGCCGCTTTGTTATTGACCTTTTCGCCATAGGCCTTGATGCCGCGTGTTATTGCGGACTTGAATCCACTTTCGTGTGTGCCACCGTCAATGGTCGCAATCGTGTTGCAGTACGAAGCAAAGAAACCATCATCAGATGCTGCGCCGTTTTCATCGGTTAAAAAGGTCAGCGCCCATTCTACACGCCCAGAATCATCGGGAAAATCAACCGCGCCAGAAAATAATTTTGGTAAAATACGCGGTTTGTCACGGGTCTTTTCTTCCAAAAAATCGGCAACACCATTTGGATAATAGAAAGTTGTTTCGGTTGGTATTTCCATATCTGCGGTCAGCAGTTCTGGATTGCAGAGCCAATCTATTTTGACGCCGCGCGACAGAAACGCCTTGGCGCGTGCCATTCTGTAAATTTTGATGGGTTTAAATGTTGCGGATGCACCAAAAATTTCATCATCAATAGTAAAGCGTATGCATGTGCCGTGCGCTTTGGATGCATCGCCGCGCGTCATAGGGCTTGTTGGGCAGCCACGTGAAAAACTCTGGTGCCACTCATAACCGTCGCGCCAAATCGTCACAATCATTTCGGACGATAATGCGTTCACAACTGCACTGCCTACGCCGTGCAGACCACCACTGGTTTTATAAACATTATTATTGAATTTGCCACCAGAATGCAGTGTGGTCAATATAACCTCTAGTGCAGATTTTCCAGGGTATTTTGGATGCTCGTCAACCGGAATTCCGCGGCCATCATCGGTTATTTCAATTGTTTTAGAATCTATTAAACGAACAGTGATTTTTTTTGCAAAACCGGCGACCGCTTCGTCAATAGAATTGTCCATTATTTCTACTGGCAAATGGTGCCAGGCCTTTTCATCTGTGCCACCGATATACATCCCAGGGCGCAGGCGAACAGGTTCCAGACCTTCTAGGACTTGGATATCTGATGCATCATAAGAATGTTTATTTTGTTCCGTCATAATGACACATTATTAGAACATTCTTGCGTTTTGTGCAAGTGAAACATTAGCGACATCAGGAATTTTTGTGGGCTTGATTTTTTTTAATATGTCATTATATTTCTATCGAAATAAAAATACGGATGAAAAGATATGAATACAAATCCCTATGAAGTTCTTGGTGTTGCACGTGATGCGTCGGATGCCGATATTAAAAAGGCGTATCATAAACTGGTGCTGAAGTATCATCCTGATAAAAACCCAGGTGATAAGACGGCCGAAGAAAAATTTAAAGAAGTAAATAATGCCTTTGACATTTTGCGCGACCCGCAAAAGCGTGCCGCGTATGACCGTTATGGTGACGCTGCGTTCGCGGGCGGCAACGGTGCGTCGGCAGGGATGGGGGGCAATCCTTTTGGTTCTGGTTTTCATTTTGATATGGGCGGCGGCGCAGGAATGGAAGATATATTGCGCGAAGCAATGCGTGGTTTCGGATTTGGTGGGTTCGAAGGTGGTGCTTCGCGCGGTGCTAATACCGCACAACGTGGGCGTGATTTATTGGATGATGTCGAAATTAGTCTGCGCGACGCCTTTTTTGGCACAACACATACGGTTAAATTTACTAGTAATGTAAAATGTGAAAAATGCGGTGGCTATGGCACTGCGGATGGCAAGCCTGCGCCAGTATGCCCACGTTGCCATGGCAGTGGCTATGTAAATGTTCAACGTGGCTTTTTTGCAATGCAGACACCGTGTCCAGAATGCAATGGATTGGGACATAAAATCGATAAAAAGTGTCCAGATTGTGATGGGGCCGGGGTTGTGCGCAAAACAAGGACACTGGATGTAAAAATTCCTGCGGGTATAGAAGACGGTGCGCGTCTGCGTTTGGCGGGTCAGGGCGAAGCAGGTCAGAACGGCGGCGCGGCTGGTGATTTCTATTTGGATATACACGTTCGCCCAGATGATCGTTTTGTTCGTAATGGAAATGATTTAATAACTCATATAGATTTGCCATTCACAACTTTGGCACTTGGTGGCGAAATAGATGTTGAAACAATAGATGATAAAAAATTATCGGTCAAGGTACCAAGTGGAACCCAGGTTGGTGAAAAATTGCGTGTTCGTGGTCATGGTATGCCAACTGGCCGTGCATCATCTTTTGGTGATTTGTATATTGAAATTGGTATTACAATTCCAACAAAATTGACCGAAAAGCAAAAGAAAATTTTAAACGAATTTGCCGAAACCAAGACATCTAAAAAAGGTTGGTTTTAAATCTTTCTATACGGCTGATTCCGGTGTATAGGTAAAAAATTACCCGCCATTTGGCGGGTGCTTTTTTTATTTCTTTATCTTTTTCAATTTTTTAAGAAAATCTTGTGTATATTGTGTGGCCGACCAAATGCTTGTCGCCAATGCAAACCACAGGCTGAATATACCAATGTTGGGCAGTGCATAAATTGCATATATCAATAATTTTCCGTTTGTTGCGTTGCCAACATATGCACCCAAAACAAATAATGCAAGGAACGAAACGGTTGCAATCATTTGCATAGTTGTTTTTATTTTTCCAAGTGAAAAACGCGCATGTGGTACCGGCATTTCTATTTTTTGTGTGCCCAAGAATTCGCGCAGGCCACTAATATAAAGTTCGCGTGCAATCATTATTATAATTGGGATTACAATGAACCAAACAGGCATCATAATTGCTAATAATATAAATGTATTTACCACCAGCAATTTATCGCCAATATGATCCATTACTCCGCCAAGTTTTGTGCATACGTCATATTTGCGGGCAAGGTATCCATCGAAAAAGTCACTAAGCGCGGCAAGTAGAAATAAAATAAATGTTGTTAAATACATCCCAGACATCATTGTTCCGATAATAATAAAAGAAGCAACGATTCTGAATGCGGATAAAAAGTTTACGAAAAATTTCATTTTATTCTCCTTTTTTGTGAATTATATCATTTTTTAATGAAAATGCTTGTATATTTTTTCGGCGGCGGATTTCCCCAGGCCTGGCACGCGCACCAGTGCCGCAATATCCGCATCCATTATATCGCGAACAGAACCGAAATGATTTAATAATAATTTTTTTCTGGTTGGACCGATGCCTTCTATTTCATCCAAACACGAGCCCGTCATAGATTTTGCGCGTGTTGTGCGATGATATGTTATAACGAATCGATGTGCTTCGTCACGCACACGTCGCAACATTAAAAACAATTTTGAATCTTTTGCCAGTGTCCTGTTTTCTGTGCCACCTGGCATAATAAAGTGTTCGTCGCCATTGCGGACTTCGCCTTTGGTGACACCAAGAACTGGAATATTTGGTGCGGTTTCGTGTGCGATATTCCACTGTGCGCGCCCGCCATCAACAATGATTAAATCAAGTTGCGGACTGTTTTCAACTGCGCGTGAAATAAATTCTTGCATCATTGCGATATCATTTCCGGCGCGTGCGCGGTCATGCAATTTAAAATGCCGATAACCAGATTTTATGAATCCATCGTGGCCAAATGTTATCATCGCACCAACAGGGTTTGTTCCGAATAAATGTGAATTGTCAAATACACCAATATAATTCACTTTTTGGCCAATCCATTTTTCCATTTCTGAAACCGTTTCATTCCAGTCTGAAATTTGTCTGTACGGCGGATTCCGCTGTATGCCGCGAATTGATGTTTTTGTTAATGCTGCAATTTTATCGCGCACCATTGCGGCGGATTCAAAGTTTTTTTCGTCCGATAATTTTTGCATTTTTGCTGTCAATTCACTGATGATTGGTGCGCTGTCGCCCTTTAAGATTCTACGCGCAAGTTTTACATTTGCATCATAATCAGAAACTTTGTTGGTGCATGGTGCACTGCATCGTCCAATTTGGTAAAGTAAACAAGGTCTGGCTCTGTTT
Organism: Candidatus Enterousia sp.; assembly: GCA_045652565.1. GTDB lineage: Bacteria > Pseudomonadota > Alphaproteobacteria > Rs-D84 > Rs-D84 > Enterousia. The sequence continues at coordinate 20,123 of JAZRUN010000067.1, forward strand.
CTCATAAAACTATCGGTACAGGTGCGCAAATTGCAGACCTTTTGAATCATTTTGATTGTTTCATTTAATGCGGATACAGAAGGGTAGGGGCCATATACGTCGCGTCGCTGGGATATTTTTCCGCGGAACTTTAACAGGCGTGGGTATTTATGATTCGTTAGTGCCAACATGGGGTACATTTTCCCATCGGTTAGCATAATGTTGTATTTAGGTTTTTCGGTTTTTATCAGTTTTTCTTCCATTAGCAATGCATCCGATTCTGTTGCAGTGGTTTCCCATTCGACACGTGTGACTAACGACCGCATAACCTGTTTGTGCGGTTCCAGTTTTGATATGTCAATATATTGGCGCAAACGATTCGCCAGATTCTTGGCTTTGCCAACATACAACAGCGTGCCGTCTGCGTCATACATACGGTATATGCCTGGGGCATCGGGGGCATTTTCTATCAAATCACAGAATTGAATATTCATAAGTTTTATGATAGAATAAAAACAATTAAATATCAAATAAAGGAATAAAAAATGAAATATGAATCTGGTCGGTCTATGATAGAAATGCTTGGCGTGCTTGCGATTATGGGTGTTATAACGGTTGGTGCAATCGGTATGATTTCGACTGCTATGCGTACGCAAAAGCGAAATACGGTGAATGAAGAAGTCTTGCAAATTGTCACAGGTGTGCGCCAGTTGCTTGGCGAATATGACGATTTTTCAAATATAAATAATGCGACGATTTTTGGGGCGATTGGGATGCATTCGAAAAATACTTATGGTGGCGAGTATAAGTTAGAAGTTGACCCGTCAAATAACCGTCAGTTTATTGTGACAATTGATGGCTTGTCGCGCAGCGATTGTGAATATTTTGTGACCAAAGCGTGGTCTGATTCGGTTGGTTATTTATCGTCTGATGGCAAACAAAGCGGGGCGACCGGTAATTGCAAATCCGAAGATGGACGCAACAGTGTCAGAATAACCTATGGTGAATAAATACAATGGCGGATTTTATAACCGTTTCATCTGTCGAGGCCGGAACACGACTGCTTAGATGGTTTTTGCGGCATTTCCCAGCGATGCCATTGCGTGAGTTTTATAAACTTTGTCGTGGTGGGCAAATCCGTATAAATTCTTCGCGGTGTCGCGGACAGGAGATTTTGAACGAAGGCGACGTAATACGCATTCCGCCAACAATTAATGGGTATATGGTTGCGCCTAAAAAGACAGAATCTGGCGAACAATTTTCTTTGTCCGATTTGGAAAAGTTGCGAAACACTATCGTGCATAGTGATGACGATATAGTCGTTTTTAACAAGCCTGCGGGGCTTGCCGTTCAGGGCGGGACAGGTATTAGAAAATCCATAGATAAAATGGCGGCGGCCTTGTTTCCTTATTCCAAAATATCGTTGGTGCACAGGTTGGATATGGAAACCAGTGGCTTGCTGGTTGTTGCTAAAAATCAGCGTGCGGCGCAATTCCTATCACGGGCATTTCAAAATAAAACTGCACACAAAGAATATTTGGCTTTATTGAATGGTGATGTTCAAGAATCCAGTGGTGTGATAGATAATTATTTGTTAAAAGGTCGTGTGTTTGATTCGCCGATGCGTGAAAATGGAACAGGCGTACGTCCACATCACGCGGTGACGGAATTCAGGGTTTTATCGCGGGCAACGGGGATGTTAACCTGGGTTCAGTTTATGCCAAAAACTGGGCGGACACATCAACTGCGTTTACACAGCGCATTTAGTTTGAATGCGCCGATTGTTGGTGATGATTTATATGGTCGGGCAAGTGATATAGATGTTGGTTTGCGTTCCTTGTTGGCGACGAATAATTTGTTTTTGTTTGCATATAAATTGTCTTTTCAGCATCCATCAACGGGTCGGATGGTCACATTTCGGGCGCCTGTGCCA
>JAZRUN010000068.1:0-1568 GCA_045652565.1 Candidatus Enterousia sp.
GCCAGAACACAGAATGTCTGATAGCGAAATTTCAGAAATAGTAAATGATGTTGCGGCCACTTCAACAAAAAGCGCGGCGGGTGAATTAGCGGCGCGGGCGGGAATATCCAAGAAAGAGGCCTACAAGCGACTGGTGAACAAAGGATAAAATGTATGATAAAATTTGTTGGTGCCTTTGAACAGGTTTGTGATTTGCCGAAAACGGCTTTCCCAGAATACGCTTTTGCGGGTCGCAGTAATGTTGGTAAATCTTCACTTATCAACGCGATTGTTGGGGCCGCGGTTGCGCGCACATCAAATACGCCGGGTCGAACACAAAGTTTGAATATGTTTAATATTCACGACAAAATAATGATTATAGATTTGCCTGGCTATGGTTATGCGCGCGTGGCGCGTGCCGCGGCGGACAGGTGGTTGCTGCGTTTCCAAGAATATATTATGACGCGGCGACAGTTGCGGCGATTATTTATATTGATAGATTCACGTATCGGTGCGCGTCAGTCTGATTTAGATTTAATGCAGTTCTGTGATAAAAACGGGATTTCATATCAAATCGTTTATACGAAAAAAGACAAAAAAATCCGTGAACAGAATCAGGTTGAATTAGACCATTTGTCACATCCTGCGATGGTGCAAGAGATTTTGGAAACATCGGCCGAAAAAAAACGCGGAATAGAAGAAATAAGGGCGATTATTGGTATCAAATAAAAATATTTTTTGTGTTTCTAATCCGTCAAAAATTATGGACGGCCTGTGGCACGTGATACAAGAATCAAAAATAGATTTATCTGATATTTTGATTTTTTTGCCGTCACGACGTGCGGTTCGTAGTACAGAAAAAATGATTGCGGAAAAAATGGGTGGCGCAGCAATTTTGCCGCAAATCGTCGCACTTGGCGAAGGCGCAGAAGATTTTGAAGGCCAACAAGATGTGGGTGTTGTATCTGAGTTGGAACGTGTTGTTGCGGTGTCTTATATATTATCTGGGTTGCCAAGTGTGCGTTCAATATCGGCGGCATTACCTTTGGCGCGAACATTGATAACTATGCAAGATTATTTGGAAAACAGCGGACTTGATATTGCAGATATAGATTGGAATTCTTTGGTTGATGAAAAATTTGCAAAACATTTTAAAACCAAGGCCGAAATTTTATCTGTTTTAGCGCGTGTTCAGCGGGATGTTTTTGGCGACAGAATAACAGAAACAAAATACAGAAATCTGGCTGCGCGCGCGTGGTGCGATTATGTTAAAAAACTGGATGCAGGTAAATCATTGGTTATTGTTTGCGGCTCTACGGCAAGTGTGCCTGTGACGCGTGAACTCATGACGGTTGTCGCAAAGTTGCCAAATGGCCGAATAATTTTACCGGGGAAAATTTCTGGTGATGCATCGGATTTTGAATTGGATACAAATCCGTATAATTCTGAATATAAATTTTTACTTGGCTTGCGTTTGTCGCCGTCCGATGTTCAAGAAATTGATGTTGGTTTGTCACACATAGATTTTATGAATGTTGCATTTGGAAATAATTCTGGCGCGCGACAAGAATATGATTTAAAAAACTGCC
>JAZRUN010000069.1:0-9106 GCA_045652565.1 Candidatus Enterousia sp.
CAAAGCTGTCATACCATATTTATCCTTTGCATTAACATCTGCACCAGCTCTCAACAATAATTTTGTTTGTTCCGCAGTTTTGGCATTCATCAAAGCTGTTGTTCCTGTTTTATCCTTTGCATTAACATCCGCACCTGCATCAATCAATAATTTTGTTTGTTCCGCCGTCTTGGCACACATCAAAGCAGTTTGTTTTGGCTTGTTTTTGTCTGGTTCCCAACCAAAAGGTATGTCATCTTTAGCTTTTGCATTAACATCTGCGCCAGCTACAATAAGTAATTTCGTTTGTTCTGCAGTTTTGGCATACATCAATGCTGTATAACCATCTTTATCTTTTGCATTAACATCTGCGCCAGCTGCAAGCAGAAAGGCGGTTTCTTCTGCGGTCTTTGCATCGATCAACTTTTTATCTAATTCTTTCATATTTTCCCCTTTTTATTATTTGTTGGACAAGGTAATTATAAATAAACCTAGGTTTAATTTCAACTGGTATTCAATGGTTCAAATCTGCGTTGAAAAAATTGGGCGCGAAATGCGCCCTGTTTTTTTATGTAAAATTCCTTTCGCCAAATCGGGGCCCACAAAAAAACGCGTAGCGTTTCTTGTGGGTGATAACCGAAGGGGATTGTTGTGTCAGGTGGGAATAAAGGGATACCAGCCTGCGCCGGTATGACGATGTTTTTGTGGCTGGTACGACGAAAAAACTATGGGCATTGAGACAGTTGGTCAAGGACTTTTTGCACATCGTAATTAATCGAAACGGTCACTTCACGTTTCAGACCATCGATGTATGTCCAGGCAAACGGTGTTTCTGCAAATTCTGGATTCGCGTTCCAAAGCGTCACAAATGGTGCAAGCGTATCATAAAACTGTTGCCGACCCTGGCACAGGCATCTGTTGCGAACATCTGATACAGTTTTGACTGTTGACGGTTCGTCTGGAAAGTTGGCTTCTAAATCCGAATCGGTCATCATTAGGCAACGTTCACCGATACCGTAAAAATTCGCATCATCAACCATAAATTTGTATATCAAACCATCAGATGCGCCGCCACGCCGCAGCGAATAAAACATACCGTCTGTACAGCAGGCATTTGCCATTCGCATCAGTGTTTTATAGCGTTCTATCAGTGGTGCCGCCACAGGTGAATTTGTATCAATCGTGCCCGTCACGTCCAATGTTGCAATGATGTCGCCCATTTTATAGTCGCGAAGTTCAGGATTCATCGGTTGGATGCTTTCACGTATAGTCGGTTTTTGCCGCCATATTTTACATTCGGCAACAGTGTCGAATGGACAGTCGCCAAGTTTTTGACGCACCAACATTTTTTGCCACATTTCAAACAGTTCACGGGGCAATCTGATTCCGGTCGTAATATTCCAACTTCTTTCCTGAAAAGCCGCGTCATCTGTCGCAGGTGCACTTGTCAATATTTCTTCTATGCGTGCACGCGTGTCCGCCGCCACCTGGATAGTGTCGTCGTATGCCGCCATCACTTCTTGGTCTGAGATGGAATCAACATCAAATGCATCATCAGATGCGTGTGCGCCACCCGCCGCGACCAAGGCCGCAAAAACAACCGGCAAAATTGAAATCTTCTTTGTCATATTTTGAATTGTATCACAAATTGCATCTTTTTAAAACATAAATTTCTTTTTATGTTGATATTTTTCCGAATATCTTATAAATTTATGTCATAGGAATAAATTCAACACAAAAAAAGGAAGAAAAAATGTCCAAGTTTTTAACAACATCTGTTGTTTGTATGGCGGCGGGTTTGTACAGTGCATCTGCATCTGCGGCCTTGTTTGGTTTGGTGCCTGACGGGGTTCAGTTGGGTTTGGGGGTGTCTGGAACATCTGGGCTTAATGCTTTTGTTGGTTATGCAAATAAGAATTTAGATTCTTTCTGGTGGAAGCGGTTGGGTTTTCGTATAGATTTTGCAAACACCAGTCCGGTTAAATCAAAAATTAATTCCGAAATAAACAGTATCATAGATGAAGAAGAAAATGGTTTAGAAATTGCAGGCGATTTGCATATCAAAAATGGCGGCGTGTCGGCAAAGCATTTTGGTGCACTGGTTGATTTTTATCCTTTTGGTAATACGTGGTTCCTTGGTGGGTGGCGTTTATCTGGTGGATATTTTATGGGTAATCTGAATGTGAATGCCGATGTATATGGTACCACAACTGGTGGCACATACGAATTTGAATTGGGCGATTATAATTACAGATACGTTGGCGACGATGTGCGCGCAACCGCAGGGGCGAAGTGGAATTATCGTGGGCCTTATGTTGGAACTGGTTTCGATATGGGATTGCTGTTTGGGTTAAAGATTTATTGTGATGTTGGGGTTGTCTTTACGAATAAACCCGCAGGATTAAAATTAAATGTCCCGACCGATGGGCTGGAACAACTGGACGGCACGGAATGGAAACCGGTCGCAGGTGATGCAACGTTAGAGGCTAACTTGGCGAATGCGGAACGCGACGTGTTGAGTGATGGCCAAAAGGAATTAGATAAGTATAAATTCTATCCGATGGTCAAACTTGGTTTGATGTATCGTTTCTAGTCACAAAATTATCATATGGGCAGGTGTGCGAACTGGCGCACCTGTTTTTTATGGAAAAAAATCAAAAAAACTTGCGTTTTTGGCAAAAGTTTTATATTCTTATGCGCGTTATATGAAACCAAAGGATTAAAAAATGGCATCTGTCACAGCAAATGATATGCGCGTCGGTTGGGTTATTTCCCACAATGGTCGTCGCTATACCGTCACATCTATTACAAAAGTAAAGCCAGGCAAGGGTGGTGCATTCGTTCAAGCCGACCTGCGCGATATTGACACGGGTAACAAAGGTGGTGACCGTTGGCGTGCCGAAGACAAAGTTGAAAAACTGATGGTTGAAGATGTCGATTGCCAGTATTTATATTCTGATGGCACAGATGCATATTTTATGAATTTGACAGATTATGAACAATTCACAATGCCGATGGATTCCCTGGGCGAACAGGTTAAATTCTTGGCACCAGAAATGACCGTAAAAACAAACTTTGTCGAAGGTCAACCTGTGTCTGTCACTTTGCCCAAGACCGTTGTTGCAACGGTTGAAGAAACCGAACCCGCATTAAAGGGGCAAACCGCAACAGGCAGTGGCGGCAAGCCTGCAATTTTGGATAACGGTGTGCGTGTTCAGGTTCCTGTGTTTATCGAACAAGGTGAAAAGATTGTGGTAAATACTGAAACGCTTGAATATGTAGAACGCGCAAAATAAATTCTTGCACTACATCTGGCGGGGATGGCGATTGCTCATGTAGGTTATCTACACTACGCAATCGCCATCCCCGTCATCTGTGGCACAATAATTTATTTTTTTATTTGCTATATTTTGCTATATTTTGTTTCCTGAACCCATAATATTTATCATTTCGTTCAAAACGGTTTGTTCAACCAGTTTTTGTGCGGCGGCTAAATAATCGCGCGGATTAAACATTTCAGGATGCGCGGACAATGCTTCGCGTATGCCAGCGGTGAACGCAAGGCGTAAATCACTGTCCACATTTATTTTGCGGATGTTCATTGTGACCGCGTGGCGCAGTTGCTCGGTTGGAATGCCGCGTGCGTCTGCAATTTCGCCACCGAATCGGTTTATGGTATCAACCAGGTTTTGTGGAATACTGGACGCACCGTGTAAAACCAGCGGAAAATCGGGTAATTTTTTTGCGATTTTTTCCAGTATATCAAAGCGCAATTCTTCATCGTCGGATTTTCTTTTGTATGCGCCGTGGCTGGTGCCGATGGCGACCGCCAAAGAATCCACACTTGTTTTTTTAACAAATTCGACAACGTCATCTGGGTTTGTAAAATGTGAATCTTTTGAATTTGTATGTTCATCTTCGTGCCCGCCAAGTTGCCCAAGTTCGGCCTCGGTCGATACATTATTGGCGTGTGCATAATCTGCGACGCGCGCGGAAAGTTCGACATTTTCATCAAATGGCAAATGGCTTGCGTCAATCATAATACTGGAAAATCCAAGATCGATGGCGCGTTTGCAGGCTTCAAAAGAATGCCCGTGGTCCAGATGAAGCGCGATTTGTTCGGTCGGCTTTATGTTTGCGCCCTGTATCATACCCATCAGCATTTCGTCACCCATATAATTTAATGCCGATTCAGATACCGCGAGTATAACAGGGCTGTGCATTTGACGCGCGGCCGATAAAATTGCGTGCAGTGTTTCCATATTATAGAAGTTGAATGCGCCGATGGCGTATTTGCCGTCCGCAGCGCGTGTAAATATTCCTTGGGTATTTACTAAACCAAAATCCGTATATTTCATATAAAATCCTTTTGTCTTGGAAATTATATCACATTTTTGATTTTGTCGCACATATAAAATAATTGACAATACGGACATTTATGCAAAAATGTACTCAAACGAATCGGGGGTGCGGGGGCGAACAACAAAACAAAAGGAAAAATAATGAAAAAACTTTTGATTTCTGTGGCTGCGGCAACCTTACTTGCGGGTTGCACATATTACGATTATTACAAGGGCGGCGTTCGCTATACCCAAGACGGCGATGATTGCGTTTATTATGCTGATGAATATGGGCGTAATTTTTCAAGTTCTGTCCGCGGTTTGGATGGTTCTAACCGTATTGTTTATCGCAACACACGTTGTGAAGATTTGTTTGCGATGGACAACCCAATGCGTTTGGAACGCAATGACCGTCAAGTTTTGGTTCCGGCCGTAAAGCCGGTTGAAGCACCAAAATGTGGTTGCAACGCCTGTGGTGCAAAACCAGTTGCGCGTCAGTTTTACAGTTTTACTGCAAAATAAGTTTTGTTTAATCCCCTTCTGCAAGGAAGGGGATTTTTTTATTGTTGATGCGCATTAAGACGGGATTAGTTGATTATTCCAGCCCTCCGTCATCCCGTGCTTGACACGGGATCTTTCCGCAACCGCCTGAGACACAATCCGCAACCGTTGCAACCAGATCCCGACCTTCGTCGGGATGACGACGTTTTTACGGCGGTATGACAGGTATCTGGAAAACCCTTAACATCGGAAAGGGTATTTTTTATTTGAAATACACCACTTTTTGTGATAAAATTTGAAAGACAAAAGGAGATTTTATATGAAAAAGATTTCGAAATATTTTTTGATGGCATCTGTATTTTTAACGGTAAATGTACCAATGGCGTTTGCTGATACGGCTGTTTGCGAATTGGTAAAAAGGTTAGGGACGGTTATCAACACATTACGAACTTTGGCATTTGTTGGCGCTGCGTTTTTGTTGATGGATTGGGCGTGGGGGTATATCAAAGACCCAAGCAAGGCGACCAAGGATGATATGAAGGATAAGGGCGTTGGTATGTTTATTGGGTTCTTTATATTGTTCGGTGTCGGGTTCTTGCTGCAGTTTGTTGGTTCCGAAGGCGGACAAAGTTATTTGGGCTGTGTGAGCAAAGCATTTAGTGCCGGCCTGAAATAATCTGGAGATTAAGGGGTAAAAATTGGGCGCGCTCTGCGCCCGATTTTTATTTTACTTTTATATTTATGTATTTTTCTGCAAATTCTAATTCGCGTATTTTTTGCAATTTTTGAATTGCGCTGATTGGCGTTTTAGAAAAGTTTTGTTCGGGACGACCGCGCGCAAAAAGTGTACGCGCCTGGGTCATTTCGTTATAGATGATTTGACGCAAGTTTGCGTGTGTTCTTTGCATACTTGTTGTGTCCCATTTTATTATGATATTTTCCAATGCGTCGCAATATGTGTTCAGCAATTCATAACTCATATAGTCCGATAAAGTTGCGCGCACAGGAATTTTGTTGGATTCTTTAATATCTCTTACGTTCGCATAGGCTTCTCCATATAAACAGCGTGCAATATAACTGTTCAATTCTGCGTGGTGTTTAGAACGCAGTTGTGTCGGAGTACCGTATGTGATAAAACGGTTGAAAATTCCGTGCAGTTGTTTTTCAAGTTCTGATGCTTTTTCGCGCAGAGAAATGCGACCTGGTTCGCGCATCGTGGTACAAATATCGCGCAATTTTTTATCTGGGTTCAAGAAATATTCTTGCTGGAACACAGTTGGCACAGATTTACCGATTTCTTTCATTAATGTCCAGCAAGCATAACGTGACAATTCAAGTTCGCTCTTTGTTCCGTTCATTTTTACATTGATATGGGTATCAATGGTGCCTGGGTTCATTTTCTTTGGTGTATTTGCGCGGATAATCGCATCAATTTTGAACGCATTGTTAAAAAATGCAGTATCCATGCCGCGGACAGTTTTCAATACGTCACTAAGTGCCCAATATTCGTGCGCGGTCACCGTCACAGGTTCTGATTCAACAGGCCAAAGTGAAAGTTCACGAAATTCACGCGTTGTTTTGCGCGCTTCGGACAAAACCTTGAACTCATAGGTATATGGAAACTGTGTGTTATTTTGCATTTTGTTATCTCCCTTTTTTTATTGTTTGTTTTCTTCGGTGTTTGCGATTGAAAACAAAACCGAAGAGATTAATGACTGGTACGGTACGTGTTGTGTCGCCGCCAATTCTTTAAGTCTGTCCAGAACAGGGCGTGGAATGCGCATATTTATAACCGCATCAGATTTGTTGAATGTGCGATATGCTGCATACTCCTTTAACAAGGATTCGATGTTCATAACAAAGAGTTGTTGCATAACATTTGGCATTTTGACCCTCTATACGTTTTCCTATACAACCGTCTTTACATATCACTATACCATTGTATTTACAAATGTCAATACAAATGTCTAGACGCGTGTATTTGCGGGCGTGTTGGCGTTTGTGTGGTTGGTTGTGTGGCGCGGATTTCTGGGAAAAAATTATAGACATACGGGCTTTTTTGTGTGTGCTTTTATTGGGCTTGCGCTTTGCTTTATGATGGTCTAAGATACGAATCGGTTGTGATAATAAGGAAAGGAAATCTTATGCTAAAACGAATCGTTTTTGTGGTGCTTGCGCTGTTTGTGTTTATATTGAATTCGGCACGTGCGGAGTTAAAGGTTGATATTATTGCGGGCAATGTCGAACCAATTTCTGTTGCGGTGCAAAAGTTTGAAACAGACGGCAAATCGCTTGCCAAAGATGCGGCGACCATTCGCGAAGTGGTAGAGGCGGATTTAAAACGCACCGGAATTTTTCACATTGTGAATCATAACGCTTTCCCAGAATATGTAAAAATGGATGCGATGCCGGCGTTTAAATCTTGGGCGGCGATAAAGGCGCGCGTTTTGGTGCAATCTAAATTGACTAAGACCAAGGATGGCAAATACCAGTTAGATTTCTTTGTTTGGGACATTGACGGCAAAGAACAGATAGAGGCGCAGAGTTTGGCCGCGTCAAAGAATTCTGTGCGCCGCTTGGGGCATATTATGGCGGACGCGATTTATGAAAGACTGACCGGCGAAGTTGGCTATTTCGACACCCAGATTGTCTTTATTGCCGAAAGTGGCCCGGTTGATGCGCGCGTAAAGCGTATGGCGATAATGGACCAAGACGGTTTTGGAATGCGATATCTGTCGGACAAAAAGACCTTTGTTATGTCGCCGCATTTTTCGCCGAATATGCAATCGATAGTCTTTCTGTCTTACTATAACGACGACCCGATGGTTTGGATTTTGGATTTGAATACAGGTGCCCAGCGGCGTTTGGGCCAGTTTGGCGGGATGAATTTTGCGCCGCGCTTTTCGCCGGACGGAAGCCGCGTTGCGTTGTCGTTGGTTAAAAATGGTATCACACATATATATGAATATGACATAGAAAATAATTTCTTGCGGCAATTGACGACGGGCGATTCGATAAATACCAGTCCGTCTTATTCCCCCGACGGCCGCAAGATTGCATTCAATTCCGACCGCGGCGGCAGTCAGCAGATTTATGTTTTGGACCTGGATACGGGAAAAATTCGTCGCATCACATACGGGGCAGGGCGGTATGCGACGCCGGCGTGGTCGCCCGACGGTCAGTTTATTGCCTTTACCAAGATTGCGGATGATACTTTCTATGTTGGCGTGATGAATCCCGAAGGTAAAAATGAAAAGATTTTGGCGGGCGGCTGGTTTATGGAGGCGCCGTCTTGGGCCCCCGGTTCACGTCGCATTGTATATTATGAAACGGAACGTACCGAAGATGATATTGAGCGCATCAGTCATATTCGCAGTGTCGATATTACTGGGCAAAACATTTACGACATTGAATTGCCTGACGGTGTGAACGGAACAGAACCGACTTGGTCACCAAGGTTGCCATAATGAAACGATTTGCGGGTGTTGTGTTGATGTTTTTTGCTTGTTCGGCGGCGGTTGCGGTGCCGGCGCGCGTTGGCTATGTTGTTGACGGCGATACTTTTTCGGGCATAGTAAAATTGGATGGTGGTGCCGAGGTTTCTGTGCGTGTTCGTCTGCGGAATGTTGACACGCCGGAAATTCATGGGGAATGTGAATACGAACGGCAAATGGCGGCGCGTGCGCGGGAACGGCTTTCGGAAATGTTGCCGGTTGGCGCGATTGTGGAACTTACCAATATCAAAGATGATAAATATTTGGGGCGGATTGATGCGAATGTGATTGACTCGCGCGGGCGTGACATCGGGGTACAGTTGGTTAGTGAAGGCCTGGGGCGGCGATATAACGGCGGCCGCCGGCAAACTTGGTGCAGCGGGAAAAAGTGATGGCATAATCATTATGGAAAAAACTGGTGGCTTTGTTTATATAATGTCGAACAAAAAAGATGGAACATTGTACATTGGTTCTACGTCTGATTTGATTGGTCGCGTATATGAACACAAGCATAAAATGATTCCCAAAAGTTTTACGGCCAAGTATAATTTGAATAAATTAGTGTATTTTGAGTGGCATAATTCATTGGAAAATATGGTGTTGCGCGAAAGGCAGATGAAAGAATGGAAACGGGCGTGGAAAGTGCAACTGATAGAGCGACAGAATCCAGATTGGAATGATTTGTATAATAAGGTCTTGATAGAAAGTGGTTATGAACAGGGGGAGTAGGGATACCGGCCTCTCAATAATTTCTCGTCATCCCGACGAAAGTCGGGATCTGGTTGTAACGGT
>JAZRUN010000070.1:0-3188 GCA_045652565.1 Candidatus Enterousia sp.
TGCTATTTTAGATATATTACCAACTAATAATAAAGTGTTTTGTTTTAATCTAGCACAAGCTAAAGCTGCTTCAACTCCAGCGTGTCCACCACCAATAACAATAACATCAAATTCTTGCATTAAAACCGCCCAAGTCCACCATTGATATGCAATGTTTGGCCGTTGATATAAGATGCCTCGTCAGATGCCAAGAAAACACATGCGTTTGCGATATCTTCTGGTTCGCCGAAACGACCCGCTGGAATTTGCGCAAGATAATTTTTCTTTAATTCTTCTGGCAACACATCAGTCATAGGCGTTTTGATAAAGCCCGGTGCAATTGCATTTGCGGTGATGCCACGGGATGCAACCTCGGCCGCTATTGATTTCGTCATACCAATCATTCCGCCTTTGCTTGCCGCATAGTTTGCCTGACCCGCGCCACCGATAACGCCGATAATCGATGCCATATTTATAATGCGACCAAAACGTTGTTTCATCATTGGCATAATTGCCGCGCGGCACAGTTTAAAACAAGAACGCAAATTCGTATTCATAACATTATCAAACTGTTCATCTGTCATACGCATCAACAATGTGTCCGCCGTGATACCCGCATTATTTACAAGCACGTCAATACGACCACATTTTGCAATTGCGTCATCAATCAATTTTTCTTCTGCGCCTGCAACGCCTAAATCACATGGAATTTTTACAAAACTGTCATCAAATTCCGCGTCCATTTTTTGCGTATTGCGTCCAGAAACAATAACTGTTGCGCCTGCGTCTTTCATTTTGCGGGCGATAGCACCACCAATACCGCCTGTTGCGCCTGTTATTAAAACAACTTTATCTTTTAAGTTAAACATAATTTATACCTCCAATTTTTTACCTTGCATATCTGCACAAATGCGTTTTGTTAAACCAGTCAGAACCGCACCTGGGCCAACTTCGATTGTTTCAGTTATGCCCAAATCATGCATAGCCAAAACACTTTCACGCCAGCGCACACCATGTGTAATCTGATAAACCAAGGCTTTGCGAATTTCGTCTGGGTCACTGATTGGCGTACAGGTTTTATTGGAAATCAACGCTGCCACTGGTTTCTTGATTTCGGTATGCGAAAGTGCATCGCGCATTTCGTCCGCCGCAGGTGATTGAATCCGACAATGAACGGGCACAGACAGCGCAAGTGGCATTGCACGCTTGGCCCCCGCGGCCGTTGCATCCACCAGGGTTTTTTCAACCGCATCGCGCGCGCCAGATACAACAACCTGGCCTGGGCAATTATCATTTGCCAAATCGCAATCGTGTTTTGCGCAGATTTCGCGCACAGTTTCTATATCCAACCCCAAAATAACAGCGGTAAGGCCAGCGCCAACCGGAACCGCCCTTTGCATTGCATCCCCGCGCAACCGCAGAAGTTTTGCAGTATCACCAACCGACAGCGCGCCCGCCGCACATAGTGCGGTATATTCACCCAAAGAATGACCCGCAACATATTCTGTAAGTTCCGCGCCTGATGCACGCAACATCGCAATAGAAGTCGCCATAATAGCCGGCTGAACATTTGTGGTCAGTGTTAAATCTTCCATTGGTCCATTAAAGATAATATCGGACAGTTTTTGATTTAACGCATCATCGACTTTATCAAAAACCGCACGCGCCGCCGCATTTGTTTCGTACAGTTCGCGCCCCATACCAACACTTTGCGAACCTTGGCCGGGGAACACAAGTATAGATGACATTATCGTCACTCCTTTTTTTGAATTATAGCAAGGAATTTTATGTATGCAAGTGGTAGTGGGTAGTGTTAGTGGCTAGTAAAAACTTGAATTATCATTTTCTATAATGTATAATGCGTGTGCATTGGGTGACGCCCAGTGTGAGGTCTAGAAAGCCCCTTGACGTAAAAGCTCCGCCTTGGTTGGAGAGTCGCGAATATATTGAATAAGCGACACTGTATACGTCACAGCTTTCTAGTCTCCAACCGTCAATTCGTCATTGACGGTGTTTTTAATAAACAAGGAGAAAAAACATGACAAAGACTAAAATGAAAACCAGCACAAATAAGGAAGAATTATTCACTGCTATTTTAGATTTTTATGCTAAACACCCTGGGTACAGAATGTCACAAGGCGAATTTGTTAGTTTGATTTGTGCACTAAGCCAACAAATGTTAAGCGATATTTAACACTAACCCCCGTCCACCGAAGCCCGTAGGGCGAAGGTGGACTTGTCTCGCTGTAGCGAAGCGAAAGCGGAACTAACCACTAACACTGTTCCAAAATGTATCGCAGTTCTTGCAATCTCAATCTTTATAAGGTATAATGCCTGTGCATTGGTGAATTGCCAATGTGGGGTTTCACGACCTCTTGTTTCACTTCAGATGTCCGTGGGGACAAAAAACACCTCCAGCCTATGGTTGGAGGGGGCCGATATAAGTGAATAAGGCCCACTATTCTCTGAAGTGATAGTCGTGAACCTCCAACCAGTTTTTTTGACTGGTTTTTTTAATTCAAAAAAACAAAAGGATAAAAAATGCCAAAGACAAAAACGCAAACCAATGCCAACAAAGAAGAATTATTCACTGCAATTTTAGATTTTTATGCTAAACACCCTGGGTACAGAATGTCACAAGGCGAATTTGTTAGTTTGATTTGTGCACTAAGCCAACAAATGCTGAGCGATATTTAACACTAATCACTTACACTAATCACTAACTACTCTAATACTAAATTCGCAACCGCAATAATTTTGGCGGTAAAAATCACTTTCTCGGTTTATCTGTTGTCGCAGATTTTCATCCCATTTAACCCGTAAATAGTCTATATCACCCGCTGCAGATTCACCCGCTGCATCAACTTGGGCCTGACTTTTATGCCGCGACACACCAAGTACAGATGCAACCGCATCATATCCATTTTCGCGCGCAAATTTTTTTGCATATTCAAAACGGTATGCAAAGCAAACACTGCAACGCGACCCGCGTTCGGGCTCAGCTTCCAGACCGCGCACCGCCGCACGCCACGCATCGTGGTCATATTCGCCAATTTTATATTTCACGCCCATTTTCTCGCAATATTTAATCTGTTCTTGCATACGGCGCGTATATTCAGATTCCGGCCAAATGTTCGGATTAAAAAACAAAACAATAAAATCTTCCACACCGGCAATTTTGCCGTCCGCTAACTCTTTTATTGCGCCCG
>JAZRUN010000071.1:0-20389 GCA_045652565.1 Candidatus Enterousia sp.
ACAGAATTATTTGTTGCCGGCAACTGAACAACATTGCGCGAATAGGTTGTGTCCACCGCATATTGTTGGTTATATTGCTGTTGATATTGGGGTAGAACTTGCTGTTGGTATTGTGCCTGGTACACAGGATAGGCGGCACCCGCCGCAGTACATACCAGCGCGCCAAAACCGATAAAAAGTCCAGAAATCCCAACTTTTTGCATTCTCTTGTGCTTTTCCTCTTGGGGGTATTATATCATAAAAAAGGCATTAAAAAAAGCGTTTTGATAAAAAAACAAATCCCCGCTGTACCTGCGGGGAAATGTTTAATCAAAAATTTTGATTACAGATTAAAAACGAAAGTTTGCACGAATGCCCAGTTCCGCTTTGACATCGGTTCCGTTTTGGGAATTCTTATGTGAATGGTCAAACGTGTATTCACCGAACAAAGATAACTGGAAATAATCTGTAATTTGGTTTGAAACCACAGCAGACAGGATGTATTCGTCCCAGCCATCGTGCATATCTTCGGTTTCCGCCAACAGATGATCTACGACCGCTTGTTGAACTGAGGGGTCGATTGGTTCGTTTAACTTTGTATGAATAGACTTTACACCGTTGTCAGTATGTTCAACGAAACGGAAGCCGCCACCAATGGACCAATCGTCATCGATTTGGTAAAATGCGTTTGCGCCAATGGTGATTTCGTTTGTTGACTTTAAATCAACAGAAATTTCATCTGGGAAACCGATCATCCCCATAGTCACAGCAGGAGGATAATACACAACTGCATCTTGGTCGATTCTGATTTTGTTATTATGGTTTCCGAACGTTTGCAGGTATTCTGCGAACACAGATGCGGTAAACTGTGACCAAGTCTTACCAAACCTAGTTCCCAAAACTGCGCCCCAACGACCGTTCGAGAAATTATCATATTTAAAGCCTGTGGTTAAATCATATGCACCTTTCATTGCCGACAGCCCAGACAAGTATGCTTCGCCATATATATCCCACGCAATATTGTCCAAGGTTTCAACTGCGCGATAGTTCAAACCTATGCGGCCACGGTGCATACCTTTGCGGTCAATGTCATCATTTTGGGTCCAACCGATTGATGCATATACGCCAAGCCTGTCAGTGATACCATAGGCCAAATCTTCGGTAAAACGCCAAATGGGAAATTCTGTCGCGCCATCGTGGTTTTTCTGTTTCATAGCATCTGTATCATCTGCGACCTTGTACATAAGCCCGAAACCAGTTTTCGATGTGACCTGACCCGCCGCAGGGATAAACAACGGGTTTTCCATATTTGTTGTCACGCCCGCAGATGCCGCGCCCGCAATCATAGTTGTTGATGCAACCGCAATTCCAAAAATTTTTTTCATTTTAATATTCCTTAGTGTTTTTTATTGTTAATTACCAACCCCCATTATTGGCAAGATTGGTGCCATATTCCCCAAGACCGCCCATTATTGGCAACAGCCTTTTCTGTGGGAATACAACCCTAGTATAATACGAAACTTTAGTTGTTTGTCAAAGCATTTTATATTCGTCATGTGATTTTGGTCGGTTGCAATTTTATAAAAGTCTTGCATTTCCAAGAAATTCTTGGCTATAATGCGACCGAAAAAAGAGGTGTTTTTATGACTCAAATTTTGCCAGAAGTTTATTTAGATTATTCTGATATTTTAATTCGACCCAAAATGGGTATCAACCTGAATTCGCGCAAAGATGTGAATTTGCAACGACTGTTTAAGTTCAAACATGGGCAGACACGTACAGGTCTTGGTGTGTTCAATGCGAATATGGCGACGGTTGGAAATTTTGCGGTGGCGAAAAAATTGTTGGCACGCGGCATGTTTGCAACACTGCATAAGCACTATACTACGGATGAAATCGGCACGTTTTTTGAATCTTGCCGTGCGCAAAATATACCTCTTGATAATTTGTTTGTCACAATTGGTCTGAAAAATACCGATGCCGAAATTCAGAAGCTAAAAGATTTAGAATCGCAGTACGATTGGACGGTGTCGCGCAATATTTGTATTGATGCGCCAAACTTTTACATTCAAAAGGCATTGGATGTATTGGCGCGCGTTCGCAATGAATTTCAAGATGCGGTGATTATGGCTGGAAATATCGCCAGTTCTGATATTTGCCTGAAATTGTTGGATTATGCGGACATAATCAAGTGCGGCATAGGCAGTGGTTCTGCGTGCCTTACGCGGCGACAGACGGGTTGTGGTGTGCCGATGGTATCTTTGATTTTAGAATGTGCGGATGTTGCGCATTCTGTGAATGGGCATATTTGTGCCGACGGCGGAATTGTTGATGTCGGCGATATTTGTAAAGCACTGTGTTTAAATGCGGATTTTGTTATGGTGGGTGGAATCTTTGCGGGCAGTGACGAAGCCGAAGGTGAAATAATAGAAAAGCATTATGAAACCCCAGAAACCGTCGATGGCACGCGTGTAGTTAAAACCAAGTATTTCAAAGAATATTATGGTATGTCATCAGAATATGCGAACAATAAATTCGCCGGCGGTATGGCGGGCTATAAAACATCCGAAGGGCGCGAATTGTTGATACCTTACACTGGGCCATTGGACAAGATTTTGCAAGACATTACGGGCGGAATTGCATCGTGTTGCACTTATGTTGGGGCAGCATCGGTCAAACACCTGTCGAAATGTGCGACGATAATCCAGGTTCATAATCAATTAAACAAAGTATTTGAAAAGTATTCTGTTTAATTATAATCGGTATCTTGACATTTGACAGAAAACATTGCATAATGCGGCTGTGCAGTTGCACAAAGGCAAAATACGATGCGTACGTATGGTAAGAAATCTTTACTGTAATGGTGCGACCAAGGAATAAATAACTGGCGCACTTTTATGGTGCGCCGTTTCTTTAAAAAAAGGAAAACAAACGATGGCAGAAAATACAACTATGTCCACAAATGAATTCGAAGCCCGCCTGCAAAAGGCAGAAAACATTCGCGCACGTGACGGTGTTGTGTGGAAAGATAAATTTGATCGCACACATACTATCGCAGACGCCCGCGAACTGTCGGATGGAACAGCGGTTAAACTTTGCGGACGTGTGACGGCGTTGCGCTGGCTGGGCAAATTGATGTTCGGTCGTATTTATGACATCAATGGTGAAATTCAGTTTTCTATGTCGCGCGAAGAACTTGGCGAAGAACAGTATAAATTTATGAAAACCAATGTCGATATGGGCGACTTTATTGGTATTACGGGCGAACTGTATCATACAACCGCGGGCGAATTGACGGTGCGTGTCAGTGCGTACGAGATTTTGGCCAAGGCTTTGCGCCCATTGCCAGAAAAGTTTCACGGTCTGACCGATATGGAAACCAGGTATCGTCAGCGTTATCTGGACATCGTTTCTAATCCTGAATCACGCAACGCGTTGCTGGGACGTTTCAAAATGACACAACATTTACGCGATTTTATGAATGCCAATGGATTTTTGGAAATCGAAACGCCAATTATGCAAAATATTGCGTCTGGTGCGGCGGCGCGCCCGTTCACAACACATCACAATGCGCTGAATACAGATTTCCAGTTGCGCATTTCCCCTGAATTGTTTTTAAAGATGGCGATTGGCGCAGGATTTGACCGCGTGTACGAAGTTGCAAAAGATTTCCGCAACGAAGGTATGGACGCGATGCACCTGCAAGAATTTACTATGATTGAATGGTACGCGGCATATTGGGATTACAAACGCAACATAGATTTTACTTGGGCACTGGTGCAAGATTTGATTAAACGTGCACGTGGCACATTGCAAATTGAATACCAAGGAACAAAACTTGATTTCAGCAAGTATGAAATGATGGACTATACCGCAAAAATGAATGAATTGTTTGGTTGCAATATTTTGGATTTTGATGATGTTGATGCTCTGCGTCAAAAGTTGGTTGACGAAGGTATGTTCCCTGCGGCAGAATTGGAAGATTTGAAATCTCTTGCAACATTGGTTGATTATGTGTACAAGCGCAAGATTCGCACCCAGATTGTTCAGCCTACATTCCTGTACAATTATCCGACCTATATGGTACCATTGGCGCGACACAATGACGAAGACGACAGACGACTTGATATGTACCAACTGTTGGTGGCGGGTGGCGAACTGTGCAAGGGTTATTCGGAATTGGTAAATCCAATTCAGCAAGCCAAGGCCTTTGAGGACCAGGCAAAAAGTATCGAAGGTGGCGAAGAAGAAGCCTTTAATCCAGATAACGACTTTGTGCGTGCGATGGAACATGGCTTTCCACCGATTTCTGGCGTTGGTATGGGGATTGACCGCCTTGCAATGATTGTATTTGACCAACCGACGGCACGTGACGTGATATTGTTTCCGATTATGAAATAGGTGAGCATATGCCAGAAAGCAAAGATGTGAATTTATTGACCGCAGAGCACGACAGGCATAACCTGGAAACCATTGAATATGCGCGCGATGCCGGTCGCATAGATGGGCCTACGGCGGAATATTTGTCACATTTGTATGCCGACGGTATGTCCAAATATCGCGAGGTTTTTCATATCTTGGGCAAATGTCTTGGGGCGCCCAAGGCGGCGGTTATGGAATACGATTCTGTGAATGATGTCGCGGTGAATAAACCAATAAACATTGCAGACATAAACCCACTGTCCGCATATCTAGTGAATCACCGTTTAGATGCAGATCCTATGCGAAACCAATTTTTTACATCAGGAACCGCACACAAAATTGATTTATCTGTGTCATCCATTGTGACGGTTATCGTTGCATCGCAAAAAGATGTCGGGCGCGCAATAGATAAAATAACTGGAAAATATTATCGATTTTTTATCGACGATGTTGTTGCGGTGGCTTCCAAGGTTTTGACCGAGGCGCGCGGCACTAAATTTGCATCGGCAATGGTTGAAAAAATTCGTGCACATTTTGCCGCAAAATATATGACAGATGCATCTGAACAAGTTTTGGCCTTGGTCACAGACGCAGATAAAAGTTTAATTGCGACTTTGGTTCGTGAATTGGACAGAATTACAAAACCATATTTACGCTTGAACGATGTATGGCGCGTAAAATGTCTGTTCGATTTGGTGCCCCAGGCGCGAACCTTTATCGAAAGATTGCACGATATGATGCCGGAAAGGGTTTTGACCATACGTGACAAGTTTTATGATATCGGGAACCCGCGCAACTATCGTGATTCCAAGATAATTATAAACATCGGCTCTGGGGATATAAGAATTCCTATGGAAATTATATGTCAAGTGCGCACCTTTTTTGAATATGAACGTAAAACCCACGATTATTATGATTCCTTGCGGCAAAACCCAAGTGCGAAAAATAAAAAGTTGGAACAAGAGGCCGCCAAACTTATGGAAAACGGCATTGAAAGGTACAATATGATGATTTGCCGTTGCTTGGATGACCTGTTGGACAGGGTAGGGTGGAATATTTTATACAGTCGCGGTGGTGATATATCATTGTTCGAAGGTTTCCCACGTGAATGCAAATTGTATTGGCCACAAAACATAATTGATATAATTATGGAAAAACTGGACACTGCGGTCCAGAACGAGATTTTCCGTATTACGCATTCTTCTTCGAAACTTGATATGTCACAGCAAATTGCAATCTTTCGTTTTATGGCGCGTTTCGTGTTGGTTGCTGCGATGCCGCAAATGAATTCAGACCATAAAATTGGTGGCAATTCTTTGACGGTTCGATTGTTTAATTTTATTATGAAAGAAGTTTCGCGCTATTGTGGTCGCGACAAATAATCGCGGTGCGTTTTTGGGCAAATCGTCCTTTTGATAAAATTTGTTATTTCCTTGATTTTGATTTTATAGTGTGACACAATCGAATCAGATATGGACGGGTTCTGTTCATATCATCAACAAGGTAGTAAAGGAAAAAAAGATGCGCCAAGGTAAAGTAAAATGGTACAATGGTAAAAAATGTTTCGGCTTTATTGCGCCGGATACACCAAATGAAGACGGCAATACAGATGATGTTTTCGTTCATTCCAGTTCTTTAAAGGATGCGGGTTTGCGTTTCTTGAATGAAAACGATATCGTAGAATTTGAAGAAGAAGTTCGTAATGGGAAACTGTCTGTGACAACAATTAAATTGATTCAGCGCGATGAAGAATCGGCAAAAAGATTCCAAGAACGCAGGGCGGAACGCCGGCGTGCACGTGAAGACAGAAAGTCACGCGAAGAACATAAAGAAAAACGTTCTGGGTTCGCTTTCTGGAAAAAATAAAATTTCACACCGCCATTCTGGCGGTGTGTTTTTATAAACAAAAAAGGGGTAAATATGAAAAGATTATATTGTGACAAAGAAGCGCTTATTACAGGTATTGGCATTTACTTATACTTTGCGGTGCTGGCATATGGTAGCGGTGTGGTGAAAAATCCGAAGCAAACGGTACGTGATATGTTCAATCCAATATCAAATGGATATTATATAGAGCGCACAATGGAAAAAGGTCCAGATGGCGAATATTACGCCAAAGACAGCACTTATTTGTATAATCCAGATTATGTCGGAAAACTAAACCCCATGGCGCCTTTTTGCGTAAATATGGCAGGCTTAGCATTTTTGACTATGGGGCTACTGGGGAGTTTTGAAAAAATACATTAAGATAAAAAAAGAAACATCGCCCGACTGGGCGATGTTTCAACATATCACAATACCTTATTTTTTCAAAGTTGCCCTAACAGATTTATATTCATCAATCGTGATGCAATCATCATCTGATATAGCGGGCGTATCCTGCAATGCTTTGCGCATTTTTCTATTCATAATAGATTCCATATCCAAGCAACCGTTCACAAAAACAGGATGTCTTTCTTGGGCGCGTTTTTTATACATATCGTGTCCACCGCGACAACACGTCAGTTTTGCAACCGCAAAGCCCAGTAAGAACACGATAAATAGTACAACAAACTTTTTAAATTTTCCGCAACTGCATCCGCATTTGCATGCATCACCGCAAGCGCAAGTATGCATTTCCGCGACCGGTGCAACCTTAACAGGTTTACGTGCGTTAGTTTTTTTAATGATTTTTTTCTTTGGCATATTCTCTCCTTATTTTTTACAGGTTTATTCTATAAAAATAAAATGCTGTTGTAAAGGATTTTTTAACGCCCCAAATGGGGCGTTATTCATTATTTTTGAACAAAGTGCACACTATACTGCGGTTTTTTGTCCGCGCCCAATGATGCGCGCACAACTTTGTTCGCAGCGGTTTGAACAGCACGTACCAAATTATCTTGCACTTTGCGTTCGGTTTTGGTCAGTGCATCGATTGCCTTGGTGATTTCGATTTGAATTTGACGTTTCATAAAACCGGTTGTGTCAGATTCAAATATGCCGGCACTGGAAACCTCTGGCGTGCCTTTAAGGAACCCGCGTTTATCCACAGGTAGTGTCACAAATATCGCACCATTGGATGCAATTTTTTTACGATTTTTATAGACTTGGTCGTTGGCGTTGCGTTCGGTTTCACCTTCCATAACAACAAATCCTGTTTCGATTGTTTCACAAACGTACGGCTCTGCACCATCGGCCAATGCAATCATTTCGCCGTTTCGCACAAGCATCATATGTTTTGCACCACCGCGTTCCATCGCCATTTTCCCATTCAACATTTCATTGATATAATCGCCGTGCATAGGAATCGAAACCTGGGGGTGCACCATATCGTAAAAGCGTTCCAATTCTGGGCGTCCCGCATGTCCACTTGCGTGCACATTATCGGTGTCATAAATTGTGTGCGTGCGAATGCCCATCTTGGCAAGTTTGTTATAAAGGAAAGAAACATCTTGTTCGCGACCTGGAATAATAATCGAACTGAATACGATTGTATCTGTTGGCATAAGTTTTAGTTCTTTCACCTGACCCCGACACAGCCGCGTCAGCATAGCGTATTTTTCGCCCTGGGAACCTGTTAAAAATATAGCCTGTTTTTCCGCCGGCAAATCTTTGATTTCTGAATACTGGTAAATATCATTTTCTTTCAGATAATCAAATTTTATGCCCATTTCGCGAAACTCTGGCAAGCCAACATAAGGCACAGGGTTCGGATTACTGCGTTCTTTGATTGCCGCCATACGGCCCGCAGCATTTGCGGCCTCGGCAAACATCTTTAATCGCGCAATACTGCGAGAATAGCCGGTCACAATAACACGCCCCGGGGCATCACGCATAATCTGGGTCAATGTATCGCGCACCTGGGTTTCTGTGGTTTGAACTGTTTGCCGCGATACAGATGTAGAATCACACGCGCACGCAACCAGTTTCGGGTCAGACCCGATTTCGCGCAGCCGTTCATAATCTGTGCCAGGCTCAATTGGGTTGTCGTCATTAAAGGTCCAATCGCCAGTATGCAAAATTTTACCTGCGCCAGTTTTGATAATCAGCATTTGCGCCTCGGGGACAGAATGGCTGACGTGGAAAGTTTCGATTTCAAATGGTGCAAGTTTCAATGTCGCACCTGCGGCATCAAATTCTATGATATCTTTTTTTGGGTCAAAATCTAATTCGATTCCACGAAAAGTCTGACGCAGAATTTCCGCAGGAAACCGAGTGCAATAAATTGGCTTTCTAAACTTTGGCCAAATATACTTTAACGCACCAATGTGGTCTTCGTGGCCATGAGTAATGACAAAAGCCAACACATCTTTTTTTCTTTTTTCAAGCCATTTTGTATCACAATATTGTACGTCACCTGCACCGATTTCTTCTTCTAAAAAGCCCATACCGCAATCAACAACAATAAACTTGCCTTTGTATTTATACAGGTACATATTCTGGCCAACGTGTTCCAGTCCCCCCAAAGCCATAAAATAAACTTTTTCATCGTGTGCGTCAGATTCCGGTCTTTCACCATCGTCAACATTCACGATTAAATCTGGATTCATATCAATTTCTTCTTGAACCAATTCCGGTTCAATGTGTTTGCGTAATTTAACCATAAATAACAGTCCTTTTTTAATTATTAAATTTTTCCGCAATCACAAAGATTCAATGCGAATGGGGGGACGTGGCCACCTATTTGTACGGAATCTGTGATTGCGGTGCATCACACAGATGATGATACATTTTTCCAAACCAAAAAACAAGGGGAAATACCATGGCGCAAAGTCCCAGGATTTAAAGCATACAAGTTTTATTTAAGAAATCTGTCTTGGGGAATATGGATTATTTAAATGATATGCTGTTTATCACCAAGGAGGTTTTTACAATGAAAGATTTTTTACACGAACTGCAATATGAATGCAACGAACATATGCCACTTATCGGAGAAGTCGCCCCGGAATTTAGTGCAATAACCACCAATGGCGTTGTGCACTTTCCTGTCGATTATCGCGGAAAATGGGTGGTGTTTTTTTCGCACCCTGGGGATTTTACGCCCGTATGCACAACTGAATTTATGACATTTCAATCTATGCTCCAAGAATTTAAAATGCTAAATACAGAACTGCTGGGACTTTCGGTTGATTCTAATGCATCGCATATGGCGTGGATTCACGCAATAAAAAATGATGTTGTATTCCAAGGTTGGAAAAACGTTGAAATTTCTTTTCCGATTGTTGCAGATACCAGTGGCTCGGTCGCAAAACTGTACGGTATGATTCATTCTGCCAGTGGCAACACAGATACTGTACGCGCCGTTTTTGTTATAGACCCACGTGGAATCGTTCGTACAATTTTGTATTATCCGAAATCTGTTGGCCGCAACATTACGGAAATAAAACGCATAGTTATTGCACTGCAAACATCCGACGCATTTCACGTGGCAATGCCCGCAGAATGGGTGCCGGGCGAAGATGTTATTGTACCAATACCAAGTACAATGGCCGATTTACAAAAGCAACGCAAAAATGCACGCGATTGGTTTTTAAAATTCAAACCACTTAGTCCAGAAATGATTTTAAACAAAATTACAAATAGAAAGTTTTTGGATTCTGATAAAAAACAGAAAAAGCCGAAAAAGAAATAATCCATTATCGCATCATACTAACATCCCGCGGAACCGCGGGCTTTTTATCCGTATCGGCATATATGCCAGAATACTGGCGGACATTGCAATTTGTGGCGGTTGCATTTGTCCGTATCATTGAAGACATCAATATAATAAAAATATCGTATTTACCAAAGATTGCCCCACGACGCGTTGAATACTTTGCTATGCGTGAACTTATCCTGTGTTTTGGCCGGTTTTTTGGCTATGGAATAATGATTGTCGTTGGTATTTTTGGCAGTTTTGTATTGTTGAAATACTTATTGTTGGGGTTGACCTTATTCTTGTGCATAATGTGCATCAGTTGCGCCCGTATGAGCCACAATATCGCCGACAAATAAACGCCCCACAAATTGGCGAATTTTGTGTAGTAATTCATTGACATTAGCCAAAAGTATGCTATTCTGTCCTGTACTGGAGCAGAGAGTGTTAAAAGTTAATAACACTAAAGGTGGCTGCTGTGGGTAGTAATTTTACAAGATTCCAATTGGAACACCGCAAAGAATACATCAAACACGCTTTTGCGGACAAAAAGGAATATTTCTACTATCGTGATTTGCGCGATTTGATTAAACGTATTTTGGGATGTGGTAAACAGGAAAATTTTGATTTCCGTACCCAAAAATTTCTTGGCGTTTATCGCAGGTTGGTTGAAAAAACCAAACAGGAACGCAGTAAAAATTCCTGTGATGATGTTAAATGCTGTGGCGGTATATATGTTATGGAGGCAATGCGTGATGATCAAGAATTTCAACAAGAATACAGGTCTTTACAGTCATTTTTGGTTGGCCGTATAGAATCTTGCCACAAAAAAACAAATCCCGCAGAACAAATAATGACCAACGAAGAAATAGAATTGGTTTTATTTGAAAAACCGGGACTTATCAGTCGCTGTGCCAATCCATCCGGATATTTACAACTTATAGCGTGCAGGAAATCGCCACGTGTCATACAATTTGTGGACGAACCCGACCCAGATATTGTTGATGAAGTTATTCGTCGTGATATTAGACATATATTGTTGATAAAACCGGAATTTAGAACATTGAATTCCGAAATTCTTGCGTTGAACGCTGGGGTGTTAAAATTAAATCAAATTAGCGCTGAACACAAAAAGCGTATGATTGAATTTGATTATGATAATGAAGATTATTGGTCTGATGGGACTTTGATGTCATTGGTTCGAACATTTGAATCACAATCTGCATTTTTAACACCAGCGCAATTGGAAGCATTTCGGACGAATGCCGTTGGGTGGCATCAGTGTTCTACGGTTGGACAGATGCATAACCCAAGCAAAGCAGTCAAAGAAAAAGCGGTTCGTTGTCGTCCAGATTGCATTGGGGATATCAGATTTCAATACCCCACATTACAAGAATTGGCTTTATTCTGTGCCTTTGCGGAAATGTGTCAAAAGGCAAACCGTATAACATCAAATATCTCTTTGGATTCTGTATATGAAAAATTAAAAAATGTTATGCCACAAACAACGCAACTTTATAAATATTTGGCTGCTTTATATCGTGGTTTTCCGAATATCAAGGATTTGAAATACCAAAATGATCAAGTTCATATGGGATTACTGGATTTGGCGCACGCAAAACGAGTTGACGCACAAAAAGTGTTTGCATTGTTTCAAAGCCCGTCAAAAAGCGTGGTTGAACACTATGCCTGGGTGGTTAAAAAACAAGCAGAACAGATCGCCAGTGAAATGCGCCGGAAAGAATTTGAAAAAATATTTGGTTTGGGATTATAAAAACAAAAAGGATGAAACTATGACAAATACAAACGAAAGCCCTATGCAAAAATTCATGCGTGAAAAAGCACGTGAAGAACATAGACAAAAGGTCGAAGATTATGCCAAGAAAGGTTTCCACAAAGGCTATAACTTGCGTTCATATATGCAAATGATAGATGTTATTGGCGGCCCAAAAGATGCCGAAGAATATACCGAAATTTGCGAAGATTTTATAAACTGTACAGGTGCAAATATCTTTGCACATGAAAATATTGTATTTGTTGATCCTGTGAAATACGGAATTAACAATGAACAATATATCCGTATTTTTAAGACACCATTATCGCGTGAGGGCGAACTCTTCGTTTTAGTAAAACCAATCGAACATAAATTGTCCAAGAAAACATATTATGAATTGGCAAAAATAGCGGTAAGTGCGGAACATTATTTGGCACACAATGGTGTTGATGATACCAGGGGTCCCGTATATGCACGACAAATGGCATTGGTTGATCCTAAATTTTTAGAACCAGGTAAATATAAAGAAATTTGCATTTATGCGGCCAAGGCAAACTATCGTGCATTAAAATGTATGCAATACGGTAAATTAAGCAAACAAGATTTTATTGATGTCTTTATGGCAACGGCAACCCATTGGCACGCATATAAACGTAAAGGGATGAATCCGGCTGTGTTTAATTTGTTGGACAGTGATTGCCCTTATGATCTGCGTGCTGATTGTTATCTGACATACGCAGAAAAATACGGCTTTGAAGCATTGGAAGGCGATTACAAACGTTTTACAGATGGGACGAATGTTATGCCAAATGAAATAGATCATGGAATGTTGAGCGATGTTAAATACAACCTGGGTTTCAAAGAAAAACCAAAACCACAAGAAAGAAAATTTACGATTACGCAAAACGATGGCCCAGAATGGTTTGAACTTTGTGTTAAATGTGAAGCCAATGTGGAAGATTGCCCCGCATATAAATATGCAAAAAAAGAAAGTTGCGACATTATAAATTGGAATACAACTCGTGTAACTGGTGTTAGTCGTCCAATACCACAAAATTCTGTGGACGCAAGATTGCCGAACAAAGCCGATTTAGATGCATGCAAACGTAAATTGACCGACCTATGCGATTCATGTAAGCTTGGTCATAACAGATAAAGGGAAACAAAATTACAAATAGAAAGTTTTTGGATTCTGATAAAAAACAGAAAAAGCCGAAAAAGAAATAATCCATTATCGCATCATACTAACATCCCGTGGGATTACCACGGGATGTCTAATTTTACTGGCGGGCCGGTATTCTGTTGCAAACTTTCTCATACCCGAATGTTGTTATTTTAAACCCAATGCTATCTTTGCTCTGTTCAATGTGTCTGATGCGACGATGCGCGCGTGTTCGGCACCACGTGTCAAAATCGTATTCAACACATCTGGATTTTTGAACTGCTGATATTTTGATTGAATATTCCCAATCAAATCACAAACTGCATCGGCAACCTCTCGCTTGAAATCACCATATCCGCGCCCAGTGAAGCGTTTTTCTATGTTCTCTATACTTTCACCGGTTGTTGCGGCCAGTATGCTCATCAAATTTGAAATCCCAGGTTTGTTTTCTTCATCAAACCGCACCACAGATTCACTGTCCGTGACCGCAGACATTATTTTTTTGCGAACCAATTTCAAATCGTCCATTAAAAAGATTGTTCCCGGGTTTGGTCCGTCCGATTTATTCATCTTTTCAGTCGGGTTTTGTAGATTTAATATCTTGTTCCCCACGGGCGCAATATAGACATCGGGTTCATTAAATGTATCGCCATATCGCTTGTTAAACCGCCGGGCCAAATTGCGTGTCAATTCTACATGCTGTTGCTGGTCCAGACCAACCGGAACCATATCTGTGTTATACAGCAATATATCGGCAGACATCAATGGCGGATACACAAACAGCCCTGTCTCAATGCCATTTTTACCCACTGATTGCGATTTCAGTTTAAATTGGGTCATACGTGATAATTCGCCCATATGAGTTTGGAACGTCATTATAAAGCCCATAATACCATGTTCCAACACATCACTTTGACGGAAAACAATTGTTTTTTCCGGGTCAACGCCGCAGGCCAAATACATGGCGATACAATTATTGACCGCTTCACGTAATTCCACCGGATCACGCGGGCTAGTTATTGCATGCAAATCCGCAACAAAGATATAACTTTTGTATTGGCTTTGATGCATCACAAAATTCTTAATCGCCCCCAGATAGTTTCCCAAAGTCAGATTTCCACTTGGGCGTACACCAGTCAGCATTACTTTTTCATTTTGGTTTTTCATGTTTTATTCCTTTGGGTTTTAATGGTTTCTTTCGTGTTTCTTGTATGCAGATTCTAACAGCCGTCTTTTGGCGTCAGAAATTCCAAAAACAAATCCTTGGGGGTTAAATTTAATTCCATCTATATCTTGAAGTGTGTCAAGTTCTGCGGGGAAAAAATCCGCTATATCTAAAACCTGAACATGACTAAAATCAAAATAGCCGCGTAATCCTATAACATTATGAAGCTCTATAAATTGCGCATTCGGATTAAATTTAATATTTGCCTCAGATAAATTTCCGCTTATAGAAATCTTGTCAACACCCGACAAATCTATATCGCCCCGAATACCTTTTATACCACCTATACATCCTAAGCGCACAAAATCGGCATGAGAGTTTAAAAATATGTTGGCCTTTGAGACATCACCAACTATGCCAATGTTTTTCTCTTCGCGAAAATCGAATTGCCCTGATGGTTGTCCAACAAATTCAATGTTCATATATTGAACTTCTGGCAATTTGTGCGCCCGACAGCTCGGAAATTTGGCACAACTAAAAATCACACTTGATTTATTATAATCAAGCTTATCAAATAAAATTTTGTACATGGTATAATCCTTTTGTGTTTGTATCGACCAATTGAACAGCATTGCGAACCAACACGCATGCACCGCACAATCAGCCTTAAATTATTTTGTTTTTTAAGAGAGTTTTATTTCGAAAAAAGTATTACAAACACCATCGTTCGCCACAGCCGAACAATGAGGAATCAAAAGTAGTAAAAATCGTACTTTCGTTTTTCATATCCCCTATATTATAGGACTTATTTTAAAAAAAGTCAATAGGCGCGCATCGAACATAGAATACTGGCGGATGGTGAGGGATTTGAACCCCCGAAGGTCTTATTTCATACCTTGTCCGATTTCAAGTCGGATGCATTCAACCGCTCTGCCAACCATCCGGATTCGCGTTGCGCATAATATATTACAGCATTTTTCTAAAAACGCAATAAAATAGTTAGTAGCGGTTAGTGTAAGTAGTTAGTCCGTCACGACCGCGGCGCGGCGTGCCGCGACGGGTGATTGGTTTTAGTGGGTGCAAACAGAACTATTCCCGCCAAGTGACGGTTTCAAACAGAGAATTTATTTCGTCCCGCAATTTTTTATCATTAAAAAATGCATTGCGCATTGCGGCAGTTGTTTCGTGTTCAGAATCTTCAAAATGCGGGATGTATTTTTGTACTGCAAAATTCCTAAATCCACGTGCGGAAACATCGTGCGCAATCGCCCGCAAATCATCCACCGATACAAAACGCGGATCACAGGTGACACGAACTTCCGCAGGTTTTCCTGTTTGCGCCCACACATCCAAACTTTTCAGCATATGGTCATAGGCAATATTTACACCAGTCAATTTTTCGTAATTTGTTTTGGTTGTTTTGTAATCAATTCCAACCCAATCAACAAGTTCGGCACACCGCGCCAAATTTTCTGGATAAAAACCATTTGTATGCAAGCCTATGGCAAACCCAAGTTCACGCACGCGCCGCATATAATCAAACAAGGCGTCTGCCTGCATTAGTGCCTCGCCCCCAGAAAAGACGACAGCCTCTAATTTACCGACGCGAGATTTTAACCAATCAAACACTTTGTCTGGGTCATAGTCGCCCGCGCCAACTGGTATCAGATGGGGGTTAGAACAATACGCACAACGAATTGGGCAACCAACCAAAAACAACACAGCCGCCAATTTACCCGGATAATCAATCGTTGTGAACGATACTAACCCGCCAATCTGAATAGTATTCATTTTTATTACGCCGCCTTTTTCATCAATTCTTCGTGACGTGCGCCAGCGGTCAGGCTGTTGGCTTCGGTAAATGTTTTGCGTTCGCAGAATTCAGAATATTTACCGATGTTGAAATTCCGTGTTGGGCGGATAAAACCCATACTGCGTGAGAAAACTTCACATTGTGTTCTTTGTGTTGTGTTAGTTGTCATTTTTACTCTCCTTTCCTTTGTTTATTGTTTTTGCTGAACTTGTTTAATTTGTTTTAAGCCTTGTTTGATGCGATTTCGGTTTCTGTGACGATACCCAGTTCTGCATCGCACTTTGGACAAAACTCGTGCCGCCCAGGCAGATACCCATGCTTTGGACATATTGAAAATGTCGGGGTAAGTGTCATATACGGAATCTTGTAGTTTTCAAATATTGTGCGAACAATTTTTTGCGCCGCCTCGCCCGATGACACAGGTTCGCCCATATACAGGTGCAACATTGTGCCACCAGTATATTTACGTTGCAAATCTTCTTGGTGTTCCAATGCAACGAACGGGTCATCTGTAAAGTTCACCGGCAATTGCGTTGAATTCGTGTAATATGGCGCCTCTCGCGTGCCAGCGGTTATGATGTCCGGGAAATTTTTGACATCTGTTTTGGCAAAGCGATACGAACAACCCTCGGCTGGTGTCGCCTCCAGATTATACAGGTTCCCAGTTTCTTCTTGGAAAGTTGCCAATTTGTCGCGCATAAAATCCATCAAATCTAAAACAAACTTTTTACCGAACGGCGTCGCGATATTTTCCTTGCCATCTGTAAAGTTCAAAACCATTTCGTTTGCACCATTCACACCGATGGTTGAAAAGTGATGGTTCCAATTACCCAGATAACGTTTCGTAAATGGGTACAGGCCATTTTCCATATGCTTGCTGATTACGCGACGTTTTATTTCCAAAACTTCGCGACCCATATTCATCAATTTTTCCAAATCGCGGAACAGTCCTTCACGGTCGCCCTTGTGCAGATAGCCCAAACGCGACAAGTTTATTGTCACAACGCCAATCGAGCCGGTTTTTTCAGCAGAACCAAATAAACCGCCACCGCGCTTTAACAATTCACGCACATCAAGGCGCAGTCTGCAACACATAGAGCGGACATCCGTCGGATTCAAATCAGAATTCAAGAAATTCTGGAAATTTGGAATTCCGTATTTTGCCGCCAAATCAAACAAAGGTTTAACATTTGGATGATCCCACGGGAAATCATTTGTAATATTATATGTTGGAATTGGGAAAGTAAATGGACGACCCTGGGCATCACCTTCGGTCATAACTTCGATAAACGCCTTGTTTATCATATCCATTTCCGCTTGCAGGTCACCATAGGTGAAATCAACTTGCTCTTTTCCAACGAACGGACGCTGGTGCTTTAAATCTTCGGGGCAGGTCCAATCAAATGTAAAGTTTATAAATGGTGTCTGGGTTCCCCAGCGGCATGGCACCGCGCAGTTAAATATCAAGGTCTGCATAGAATTCTTGACATCTGCATAGGTCATCTTGTCTATGCGGACATAAGGCGCCAAGTAAGTGTCAACCGACGAGAATGCCTGGGCGCCCGCAAACTCGTTCTGCAATGTTCCAAGAAAGTTCACCATATGTGAAACCGCCGTTGCCATATGGCGCGCAGGTTCACACTGTAAATACCCCGGAACACCGTTAAAACCTTCGTACAACAATTCGCGTAAAGA
Source organism: Candidatus Enterousia sp. (assembly GCA_045652565.1). Taxonomy (GTDB): domain Bacteria; phylum Pseudomonadota; class Alphaproteobacteria; order Rs-D84; family Rs-D84; genus Enterousia. Next base: position 17,625 of record JAZRUN010000071.1, read on the forward strand.
CCAACCCGCACAATATCCCGTCAGCCACCCAAGGTCGTGGATATGAAGTGCCGCACTGCGATGTGCGTCCGCAATTTCAGTGGGATATAAATTCAACCAATATTCTTCTATTACCCGTTCACTGGTGCGCAGAATCAAGCCACCAATAGAATAACCGACATTCGCATTTTCTTTGATTTTCCAGTTAGAGCCATCAACATAACTGTCGATAATTTTGATTGCGTCAATGTTTGCATTGCGGATTTCAGAATGTTTTTGTCTGTATATAATATATGCCTCAGCCGTTTTGTACGCGCGCGCATCCATAAGTTTTCTTATGACAGTATCTTGAATTTCTTCAACCGACGGGGTGCGCCCCATAAAATTATCATCCAAATCGCGCAGAACATCGTTCGTGATTTGGATGACCTTTTCTTGCTCTATTTCATTTGTGCTTACCGCGGCTTTGGTCACAGCATTATATATTTTTTTGGCATCAAACGCCGCCATTTCCCCAGAACGCTTTTTAACATTGGTCACGTTGCAGGCGAACCGCGGAACAATATGCATTTCAACTTCGTTTTTCGCATCAACCATAACAGAACTCCGATTTTTGTCAAAAAACACAATATATTGTGTCGTTTTTGTTATTTCTGTACCAATATATAGTATTCGCATTTTTTATACAACCAAGAAAATGTAATTTTTTTTTATTTTTTTACTTTACTTTTGAAAATGGCGGATATCTGTGGGATTCAGCGTCCGAATCATCGATCAATAAAGACACCAAAGATTATTTTGTGTCAAAAAAATCGGCCCAAACCTCACAAAAGCGATTCGCAAAAGCAACAAAAATCAATCCGTAGTGAGTTTTTAGTAAATTTGGTCTATATGTTGATGTTTGTGTAAAAACATCGTAAAAGCAACAAGGTGTCCGTGCGCACCGATTCTTGAAACGAATCATGGGAGATAATCAGTCCTTGCAAACGGCGACAAATGGATAGACAGAGGCGGATGTATCAACCTGTCTGTCGCCACAATCAAGGCAATTAAAGCGGCGGTTTTGGGAATGCATAGAATCGAAAGGAACGTTTGCTTGCGCCAATTCCGCGACGTGTCCGACATAGGATTCATTTGGAAAACCAAAATAAAATGCACGATGCATCCCGCTACATTCTTGGGGACGACCTGGATAGCACGACGAGTTATATAATTTTATTGGGTCCGGTACACACACCGCGGTACAATTTTCTTCATCCACAACCAATTTTTCACAATCCGTGCACAAATTTGTTGTCACGCGCAGGGTCGCGCCGCCACGCCCACGAATCGTTTTGGCGGCGGAAAGTTTGCATTTACTGGGAACGCGGGCATTATTTGGGTCTTCTACACATTCCCATTCAAGAGCTTCGTAATTTAATCGTGCGACCATACCGTTTGGGCAGGTGCGTTCACCAAAAGGATTTACACATTCCCAGACTTCATCAACTATCACCGCCGTTTGCTGTCCCGCGCACAGGGGTTTTCTTGTTTCGTCTGGAACACATTCCATCAAGTTAGAATCCCACATCATATCGCCACCGCAACTGGTTTTAAGATTATATTCCATACATTGCCAGCGACCGAATCTATATGTTTTTGTTGTACCAGGCGGGCAAACAACATTATCTGCCTCGGGATTAGTAAAAGTTCGGGCTTCATCTGGTTTGTCGTAATGCGTCATATAAACCAGTTGCCCGTTTTGTAAATTGAATTTATTTTGTATTGATTCTGGCACATTACGTTTTGATACAGTTCCCGCCGCAATGATGACACCGTCTTGATAAATACCAAAAGAACCGTTGTTTGAAAAACCTTTTTCCAATATTTCCATCATACCGTTATAATCACTGGTATGTATTGCGCCGGTCGTTGTGATAATAAAACTTGCTGTTGGACGTTTAAAGCCTTCTGCGCCGCAGTCTGTTATTGCCTGACGCGAATCCAAACATACAAAATCACTTGTAATTTGATTTTGTTCTACGCAAACATCTTCAAAAATATTGTTGTTTATTTGTGCATTATGCACCGCCAAAGCGCATTGCGCAACAGAACGCAGGTCAGATACCGCTATGGCGCGTTCGGTTTCTTGCTCTGCTATCTTGGTGTTTGGGGCAAAAAACATATAATAACCCGCCATAAAAACAGACATTAACATAATCAGAAAAATATTCATCTTTCCCCCTTGCGCTTTTGTAAAACTGCAAGTATCATACTATAGTGACATTATAACATTTTACCAGGTGATATTGTATGAAAAAAATTCTATGTTTTTTGATGCTTTGCAGTTGCGGGTTTAAACCGATGTTTTCTGGCAACGACACAGACATATATGTGCCAGTGATAAGCGGCATAAATGGTATTGAACTACGCAATGCATTAACCACAAAATTTGGTGGCCCCCGGTCAAGTGACGCACCGTATAAATTGGTTGTGACATTGCATGACCCAACAACAAAGTACAAGGCTATTGAAAAAAGCGGCGCCGCAACATGGCAAGAAATAAATCTGCGTGCGAATTATGTTTTAAGTTATCGTGATAAACCAATCGCCTATGGTAGGGAAACCGCATCTGAATCTTATACCTTTGTACAATACCTGGTGGCGGCGAATGCATCTTATAACAACGCTGTTGCAGATACGATAACTGTCTTGGCGGACAAGATTGGGTCACGCGCTATTGCCGAAGTCTATAAACACGAAAACAAGTCAGACAAAAAATGAAATGGAAAGAGTCAGATTTTAAA
>JAZRUN010000072.1:0-4632 GCA_045652565.1 Candidatus Enterousia sp.
TGTTGCGCCAACAAACCACGCATCACGGTTTTCATTGCTGGTACCAGTTTTTCCACCAATAACCCCAGATGCCGCCGCGCGGTGACCGGTGCCGCCTGTCTTGATAACATCTGAAAGCAAATCTGTCATATATTTAACCGTTTGCGGGGATAAAATCTGAATGCTGTCGGATGGATTGCGCATCCACACAGTTTCACCACGCGAATTCAGAACTTTGGTAATAGAATATGGATGCACAGATTCGCCATTATTCCATATCACCGCATATACCGTTGTTAAATCCAACAAAGTCATTTCTGATGCGCCAAGTACCGTTGAATATTCGCGGCGCAATTTTCCACCGACGCCCATCCGACCCGCCATTGTCAGTACAGAATCAAGCCCGTATTGCGCAGTCAATTTTATTGGCACAGAATTTACACTTTTTGCAAAAGCCGTCGCCAAACTTATATCACCATAATATTTTTCATCATAGTTCTTTGGGGTATAGTCGCCGATAGCAAAAGGCGAATCATTCACAAAACTTTCCGGTGTCATACCGTTTTCCAATGCAACCAAATACACAATCGGCTTAAACGCACTGCCGGGTTGACGGCGCGCGATTGCGCGGTTAAATTGACTGGTTTGATAGTTGGACCCGCCGACCATTGCACGAATTGCACCGTCACGGGTACCCGCAACGGCGACCGCCTGGTGTTCACCGATTTTTTTCGGCAAAGCGTTCGATATTTTATTCTGCAATTTTGTATCCAATGTCGTATAAACATACAGGTCAGAATCCGCCAAACCGATTTGCGATTGCAATTCATCGGTGACAAAATCCGTCCAATACCGATAAATGTTGGTGTCTGGGGTGCCCATCGCCGCACCAAGTTCGGCGGCGGCCGCGCGCGCAGCATTTATATCTATATAACCTTGGCGCACCATTTCTGTTAAAACGACGCGTGCGCGTGCAATATTTTTGTTCGGATTACGCACAGGACTGTATGCAGTCGGCGCCTTTAACATTGCGGCAATTTGGGCGGACTGGGCAAGTGACAATGTGTCCGCAGGTTGGTTAAACATTGCGCGTGCAGCAGCGTCAATCCCACGCATTCCACCGACCAATGATACGCGATTCATATACAAATCAAGAACCTGATTCTTGGTGAAACGATTTTCCAACCAATAAGATAAAATAAGTTCTTGAACTTTTCGGGAAATTTTTTTATCGCGTGACAGGAAAATATTTTTCGCCGTCTGTTGGGTGATTGAAGAGCCGCCAATATCAAACCGACCACGGAACATATTCACAAGTATAGCCCGCATCAAACTGCGCATATCGATTGGACCATGATTAAAAAAACGCTTATCTTCAATGGCGATTATCGCCTGCCACACGTGCGGTGGCAAAGTTTCAACACTAACGGGCGCGCCCATAATTTTATTCGTACTGCGGATTTCTTTGCCATCTTTATCAAGGAATACTATTGCCGGTGCGCGCGTTTCATTTAAAATTGCGTCCAAAGACGGCATTCGAAAATATATAACGGCAACATAGGCGGCAATCGTCACAATAATTATCAGCGCCAGGTTGAACAACCACGTCAGCATTCGCCACCGCAGCGATATATGTTTTTTTTCATCCTGTGATGCATTATTATGCTTCATCTGTCTTTCCTGCATCGTTTATAACGCGTTCAAGGTCGGCTTCGTCCCAAATTGTTATTCCAAGTTCTTGGGCGCGTTTTAATTTGGACCCTGCGTCTGCACCCGCCAACACAATGTCCGTTTTGGGCGAAACAGACGATTGAACATACGCCCCAAGTCGTTCCAACATATCACGCGCAGCATCACGTGTATAGTTCAACAGTGTTCCGGTCAGCACGATTTTTTTACCTGAAACCTTTGATTTTGTATTGGGTTTTATCGGTGTTTTTACGGCAATGTGTTTCAGTATTTTGTTTATAACCGCCGCATTCCGTTCATTATTAAAAAAAGATACTATTTCGCGCGCCATTATTTCACCGATGCCGTCGATTTTTATCAATTCTGATTCAGTGGCACCGCGCAATTTATCAAAATCGCCAAAATAATTCGCCAAAATTTTCGCAGTCGTTTTGCCAACATCGGGGATTCCAATCGCGGTAATAAAACGATGCAATTCGATATTACGTGCCGTATCAATCGCATTGCGCAGATTATCGACAGACTTTTCGCCGAAACCTTCCATTCGCTTTATTTCGTTTCCATATTTTTCAATAAGTGTAAATATATCGGCGGGTGATTCAATCCAGCCGCGTTCCACAAAGGTTTCCAGTTGTCGCGGCCCCAGGCCTTCTATATCAAAACCACTGCGCGAAACAAAGTGTTCCAGTTCACCAATTCTTTGCGCCGGACAGCCCAAAGTATTTACACACCTGAATGCCACCGCACCAGATTCACGTACTACATCGCCGCCGCACACAGGACATTTTGTTGGAAAAACAAAAGGCATTGCGCTTGGGGCACTTTCCGCCACACCAACAATTTGCGGGATAACATCGCCGGCACGTTGAACAATGATTTTGTCGCCAATTTTGATATTCAATCGTGCAATTTCATCTGCGTTATGCAGTGTTGCACGCGACACAACGACCCCACCTATGTTGATTGGTTCCAATTCCGCAACAGGTGTCAAAACCCCAGTGCGCCCGACCTGAACAGTTATATCGCGTAATGTAGTCACGGCACGCGCAGCGGGGAACTTATATGCGACTTCCCACCGTGGACTGTTTGCGCGCGCACCCATGCGTTCTTGGGTTGCAACATCGTTCACCTTGATAACCAGGCCATCTATATCAAACGGAATATCGGCACGTGCCAAAATTATATCATTATACATTGCCTGAATTTCCGCCAAAGAATTTGCATGGCGCGCCCATTTGCGACTTGTTTTGAAACCCCAAGATTCCAATTTTTCAAAAAACTCTGATTGCGTATTCCAGTTCCGTGCCGACAGTTCACCATAGGTATATCCAAACGCAGACAATTTGCGTGATGCCGTCACAGCAGGATTCAGTTGCCGCAGCGAGCCCGCCGCCGCATTTCGTGGGTTTGCAAAGACTTTATCGCCAGACTTTTCGGCCGCCGCATTCAGTGCAAGAAAATCATCGCGCATCATATAAACTTCGCCACGAATTTCGATTACATCTGGAAAATCACCGGTCAGTTTTTGCGGAATGTCCGGAATAGTCCGTATGTTTGCGGTAATATCTTCGCCGGCAACGCCACTGCCGCGGGTAAGCGCGCGAACCAATATACCGTTTTCATATCGCGCGGCATAAGACACACCGTCGATTTTCAACTCTATAAACAATTCACGGGTTGGCAGTTTATTGAACCAATCTGCAACTTCTGCCTCGTTAAAAACATCGGAAATAGACAGCATTGGTACAGAATGCGGAAAAGTTTTAAACTTTGCCGATGGCGCCGCCCCAACATGAGTTGATGCGCCATGCGTCGCCAGTTCTGGGTATTCTTCTTCGATTTCCAGCGCGCGTTTTTTTGCGGCATCGTATGTTGCATCATCAACGATAGGTGCATCATTCTGGTGGTACGCAATATCCCACGCATTCAGTTTTTTGATTAAATCTGCGTGCTCGGCACGAATAAAAAGGTCTGCTGTTTTCACCATAGTCTTATTATAGAAAATACGTAAAATAAATACAATGGAAAAAGATAACAAAATGTGTTAAAATAAGAACGAAATCATAAAAAAACAAAAGGAAACGATATGGCTATGATTTATTGCAGAGAATGTGGATATAAACATTCCGACAAGGCAAAAAGTTGTCCGAAATGCGGTTATGTTGCGGCAGAGACGTTAACGGGAAACGCCAACAAGTTAACAAACGGCAAATCTATTGCGGTGTATCTGGTATTGGTGTGGCTGTTGGGGGTTGTTGGCGGTCATAAATTCTATGTTGGAAAAAATGGTCAAGGTATTGCCATGTTGTTGATGGGCACCCTGGGTTGGTTGTTGATTATTCCCGGTATAGTCGTATGTATTTGGGCTTTGGTTGATTTGATAGTTGGCATCTGCAACATTGGGACCCCAGAACGAATATTGTGTGCGAAATAATTTTTTAATTCTGGGTTAAACAGAGCAAATCAAACTAAGTCCGCTATTATTTAGGTGGAAATATATGCAGTCTGTTTATTTCCAAGGTCAATTTTTCGATTCTTTCTGCCTGGGCTTCGATTTGCCTGCGCAGTTTTGATGTCGTGCTTTCGGTGGACATTGTTATGTATGCAAAATTATTGGCCGCATAACGAATGCAAATATCAATATCCCGCAATGTTGGTTTATATTCTGGGTGTGTTTTCAAAAAACGTTCCATAGCGCCTTGCAAAGTCAATTTTCGTGGCATTTTAAAATCCTTTGTGTTGTATAACAAATTAAAAAACCACCGAAAAAACTTCAAGTGGTTGGAGGCTAATAATCAATAACCAAGTATTGCGTGCTTATTCAACATATTCGCACCCTCCAACCCGTGGCTTGGAGTTTTTTGCCCTATTATCAAGGACAACTTGGTTCGGAGTTATTAGGCTCCGCCCGCAGAACACCCGCAGGCATAGTAATTCTATCAGAAATTTCCCAGAACGCAAAGA
>JAZRUN010000073.1:0-2137 GCA_045652565.1 Candidatus Enterousia sp.
CGCCGGTATGCACAAAACACCTTGTATCCCCGATATATTCTTGATTTTGGTCATCCTTTCCCCTATGGCTATGGCCATAGTATAGGATACATACTATATTCTTGTCAAGTAATAACATAGGATATATTCTATGTGTTAAGAAAAAAATAACCGCGCCGACATAAAAACCAGCGCAGAAAGCCATTAAAGCATCGTATTAAAACAACAGCCGAACGCCTGCCGAAATCATATTCAAGCGCTCTACGCCTGTATCTTTCTTGGTCGGAATATACAAACGGTCTTGAATAACAAATTGCGATTGCGGTGTTATACTGATTGCAACACTCGCACCCAGCGCAAGCGCCCCAACATCTGTACTGACATCAACGCTCATATTGCCAACGTCTGCTTTTTCCTTTATTTTCGCATCTGCATATCCAACGCTAAAAACAAAACTGTTTCCGCGATGGTCGTTAATGTAATTGTCAAACATAACACCCACAATTGACCCATCTATTGAATATTCGGCATCTGCTACGCCTGTAATTGATTCTGTATATTCCTTAATTGTGTTATAAAACATTGATATGCCTGGATTGTATGTTTTGTTGCTACCAAAAAAATTTATACCGGCATATATGTCAAAATCCATAAATCCATCCGGTGCATAGTTCGTGTTTATTACCGCTTTGTCATACGCGACGCTTAAATACCCAATACCGCCACCTATATAGAAGTTTATCGGTTTATACATTGCTGGCTGCCATGGTTCTGTATACCCAAACAAAACATCACAGTATTCTTGACCTTCGTTATCTATGCACATCGCGTATTGTTCTTCCAAACTTGGTGTTCCTGTTTCTTCAACTGGCGCCACATCTTCTGCGCGCGCTGTGGCACAAATCGCCAATATGCCTATCGTGCATGCGATTTTCTTCATCTATATCACTCCTGTTTTTCCGAATAACCATGCGCCAATTGCTATTATCGCAATCATTGCGGTCATAAAATCCACTATTATCACATTGCCCCGCCGACAAATTATGCGGCTTTTGGCATTTTGTTGTTTTTTTCTTTGCGCATCATTTTTGCATATACAATCAATTCCAATAATTCACGTTCGGAAAAGTCCGCAATAAATGCTGATAATTCCATCTGAACTTCGCTACGGTCGTATATTAAATCTTCTATACCGACGCCAAACGCTCTGGAAAATTTACTCAATGTGTCAATTCTCGGTGCTGTCTTTAATGATTCAATATTCAATATCGTGTCAGCATAACAACCTGCGCGCATAGTTATCTGTCGGTCGTTAGTCAGACCGTTTTTTTTGCCAAGTTTTCTAATTTTGGCGGCAATCTGTTTATTTGTCATTATCATACCTTTATTTTATCACTTGCCCGCCTTTCTTTTAATCAGGATGTATTCTATATTATCTCTTGACATAAGTATAGGATTTATTCTATACTATAAGTAGCCATAGGGGGATAATATGAAACCAAAATCTTTTCATTGCGATGTATTTGTTGTGTTTTTCGCTGGCGTTTTGGGGCTGATAATTGGCTCGGCCGCACAAAAGACACCAACTGAAACATGTATTTTTGACCCTGCGTTCAATCGCTGGGAATGCTGTGTAAATGTCGTTGATACAACGCACGGCCTAAAATGTGCCACCGGACAACCGGTTCGTCTGTTGAACAATCTGTAATGGGGGGGCGCAAATGTCTTTTGATGTAAATCGTCGTGCATATAACTCAACTTTCCGTCCGGTGTCCAAAAAACGCCTTGCGCAAATGGCGGCCGGCACATGGAAACCAAAACCACGCAGGGCCCTTCGCGCAATGTCCGCAAAAATGAAACAACGCATTGCGGCATATACCGATGCGGCAACCGCCAAATGGGGCGCGCGCTGCTTTTTGTGTGGCCGTACGGCTGCACAAACAAAACTGGTCATCCACCACATGGACGGCCGCAAAAATGGCGATAATCCCGAACGCATGGTGCCGCTGTGTGATGGCCGTTGTGGCTGTCATGCGCACAATCACAATGGCATGGGCGACCCGCGCACACGGGAACTGAACGCCGAAATTGAACAAAAAATGACCCAAATGGGGGTTTTATAATGGGGGGTATATTTCTTATGGAACCACAAAAAACA
>JAZRUN010000074.1:0-12995 GCA_045652565.1 Candidatus Enterousia sp.
ATCTGGGCACAGATGATTTGAACACACCTGTTGATTTTCCAGATGTCGCGAAAAAAGTTGCCGATGCGATGCTTGATGCGCCAGATGCGCGCGGGATATTGGTATGTGGTACCGGTGCAGGTGTTCAAATTGCGGCAAACCGTTATCGGCATATTCGGGCATCCCGCTGTGACAGACCAGATCAAGCACGCGATGACCGCTTTCACGACGATATAAATGTTTTGGCACTCGGTGCGGACGATATAGACATAGAAATGGCATTCCTTTGTGCCGAGGCGTTCTTGGAAAGTCCGTTCGATTCTTCAGACAAACGCCGCCGCAGAATTGAAAAAATATCGTAATTAAAACTTTACATCAAAGCCCAGTTTTACAGATTCTGTATCTGCACTGACCGACACGCCGTCGGGCAGGTATTTGTCAACCACAATCCATGTGAACAGGGCGGAAATTACCGCGCCCGTAGCAACATCGTGCCAATAATGGGCGCGCGCCGCAACACGTGACCAGCCTGCAACAGCCGTCATTCCATAGGGAATCAGCGCGGGCCGCCAACCGTACCTTTTGTGCACAAACATTGCGCCGGAAAATGCGCCGGTCGAATGCCCACTGGGGAAAGATTTCTTGTCGCGCCCATTTGGTCGTGTTTCGATTTCAAGCATTTTTATCGTTTCACTGGCCAGTTGTGCCGCCAAAACAGAGCCAGCCAATTCATCGTGCCAACAGCATCTTTGACCATAATAGTAATACCCAACGCATACGCAGGTGACATAACCATCATAATATCGCCAAGTTTGTTTTTATTTCCAAATGGACCGCCAACTGCATGCGCCGCCGAAATACTAAAACACAGAATCAATGTGACAAATATTTAACGCAAAGTCTGTCTCCTTCTGGGATTTTAAACCTAACATCAAATAGGAAAAAATCAAATAAAAATTTCAAGAACAAACCGCGCATTTGCGCGGTTTGTATCAATCAATGACAATAATTACTTTTTTACAACGAAATTTACTAACTTCTTTGGTACAACAATGGTTTTGGTTATATCGGCACCGTCCAGTTTTGTGCCCGCAACTTCGCGCGCACGCGCAATCAGTTCTTCGTTGTCTGCGTCCAGCGCAGCGGTAAATTCGCCGATGCGTTTTCCATTTACAGTCACAGCAAAAGTTGCCATTGTCTGAACCAATTTTGACGCATCAAATGTCGGCCAAGGTTCAAACACTAACATATCTTGGTGGCCCAACTTTTCCCACATTTCTTCGGTCAAGTGCGGAGCGAATGGATTCAGTAATTGAATCAGTACTTCGTACGCCGCACGCGGCATTTTACCACCAGAAAATGCATTCAGAAATTCCATCATTGCCGAAATTGCGGTATTGAACTTCATGCCATCAAGGCGTTCTGTCACATCAGCGATTAAACGGTTGACCAAAACGTCTTGGTCTGGGGTCAATGCGTCATCGCTCAGGTTGTCCGACATTGTTTCGACTCTGCGCAAGAATCTTTCTACACCACGAAGTGTATCTTCGGACCAGTTCATATTGTTTTGTTCCCAGGGAGCAAGATAAAGTATCGCAAGTCTGCAAGCATCCGCGCCCGTGCGCGCAACAACATCGGATGACGGTACAACATTCCCGCGCGATTTTGACATCTTTTGGCCGTCTTCTCCCATAATCAGGCCATTACTCGTGCGCTTCATATATGGTTCAACCCCGGGGACATAGCCTAAATCCGCCAAAACTTTATACCAAAAACGTGAATATAACACGTGGCGCGTTGTATGCTCCATACCGCCATTATAATGATCAACAGGCATCCATTTATCTAGTTGTTTGCGTGAACAAAACTCTTGGTCATTATGTGGATCCAGATAGCGCAGAAAGTACCACGAAGACCCCGCCCATTGTGGCATAGTATCGGTTTCGCGTTGTGCGGTACCGCCACATTTTGGACAGGTCGTTTTTAGCCAATCTGTCGCGCGTGCAAGCGGACTTTCGCCTGTATCTGTTGGTTTGTAATCTTCCATATATGGTTGCAACAGCGGCAATTCGGACTCGTCTATTGGTTGCCATCCACAATGTTTGCAGTACACCATTGGAATAGGTTCGCCCCAGTACATTTGGCGCGAAAAGCCCCAATCTTTTAATTTATATTTCTTGGTGCCACGCGCAAAGCCATGTTCAGAGCCGTACTTTATCGCGGTTGCAATAGCGGTCTCTTTGTCCATTCCGTCTAAAAATTCGGAATTTATATGCGGCCCATCGCCTTCCCAAACTTTGTCTGGTTCGCCACCCGCCAAAACCGGAATAATTTCAAGCCCAAACTTTTTTGCAAAGTCCCAGTCACGTTCATCGTGTGCCGGCACAGCCATAATTGCACCGAATCCATAGTCTGCCAAAACATAGTCAGATATAAAGATGGGGATTTCTTTGCCGTTAAATGGATTGGTTGCCATCACACCTTCCAGTTTAACACCTGTCTTATCTTTTGTAATATCTGTACGTTCAATTTCAGATTTCGCGCGCGCAGCGGCAATATATTTTTCGACCGCGGCCACATTTGTGATGCGCCCCTGTTCAATCCATTTGCGAACCAATTTGTGTTCTGGTGCGATTACGCAGAATGTCACACCGAATATAGTATCTACGCGCGTAGTATAGACCGTCATAATATCGTCACCAACGCGAAAATCAACATCTGCGCCATAGGAACGGCCAATCCAGTTTATCTGCATAGTTTTGACTTTTTCGGGATAATCAACCAATGCTAAATCGTCAATTAAACGGTCTGCATATTTAGTCATCGCCAAATTCCATTGCAGTTTCATCTTTTTTTCAACTGGTCCATGACAGCGTTCACAGCATCCATCTTCCAATTCTTCGTTGGTAAGATTTGTACGACAATTTGGGCACCAATTCATCGGCAATTCAGACTTATATGCCAAACCTGCACGCCAGAATTGAATAAACATCCATTGTGTCCACTTTATAAATTCTGGGTCAGATGTAGCGATTTTTGAATCTGGGTCAAACGAAAGCCCCATTATTGAAATATCTTTTTCAAAAATCTTGATAAGTTCTGCCACAGAATCACGCGGATGTTTGCCAATTTTGGTCGCGTACTTTTCGGATGAAATTCCCATTGAATCGTAACCAATCGGAAACAGCACATCAAAACCGCGCATACGTTTATAGCGCGCCATTACATCCATACCTGTATAGGGCAACATATGACCAACGTGCAGGCCCGAACCAGACGGGAAGGGGAATTCTATCAAATTGTAGTATTTTGGTTTTGAACCATCGTTTTTTGGAACAAACGCACGCGCATCGCGCCAGCGTGCCTGCCACTTTTCTTCACGTTCTTTGATTTTTTGTATGTCATCTGTTGCCATTTTGTGCTCCATATATAGAATACGCAGGGGGCAGGTTAGCAAAAAACCATAAAACTTTCAAGTTTTTTGTATTTATTTGGTGATTTTTATATGGTATTATTTTACCGTATTGATTTTTCTTGACTTTTCTGGGCGGTTGCGGCATAATTGTGCAAACTTTTTAATAAACAACAAAAGGTAAAACAAAAATGGCAGCGACAAAATCGTTAAAAAAGTGTGAATTGGATGCCAAATGGTATCTGATTGACGCGACTGATTGCACGTTGGGTCGTTTGGCGGCGTATGTTGCAAACATCCTTCGCGGCAAGAACAAGGCCACATGGACACCGAATATGGATTGCGGCGACCATGTTATTATTATTAATGCAGACAAGGTTGCACTTTCTGGCACCAAGGCCGACAAGACAAAATTCTATTGGCACACAACATACCCAGGTGGTATCAAGGAGCGTACATTGGGGCAAATGCGCGCCGAAAAACCAGAATTGTTGGTTAAAAACGCGGTAAAGCGTATGATGGGCCGTCGCACTACGGTTGCTTTGGCGGACGCGCGTCTGACCAAATTGCACGTGTACGCTGGGGCGGAACACAAGCATGCCGCGCAAAACCCAGAAGTGATTGATTTTGCAAAATTGAACCGTAAAAACAAAAGGGGCGAATAATGGCCAGTGAAACAAAGAAAACGACCGCCACAAAAAAGGCGACAACTGTAAAGAAAGCGGCCCCTGCAACCAAGAAAGTTGCGGCGGTTAAGGCAACAACCAAGGCGGCGTCCGCTGCATCGGTCGCAATGCCAAAGTTGAACACTGCGATTTATGCAACCGGCAAACGTAAAGATTCTGTCGCGCGCGTGTATTTGATGCCGGGCAAGGGTAATATTGTTATCAACAATAAACCTATGGCCGAATATTTTCGCCGCCCTGTGTTGCAAATGATTTTGAATCAACCGTTTGCCGTGACAAAACGCGAAGGCGCGTACGATGCCTTTGTGATGGTTATGGGTGGCGGTTTGTCTGGTCAGGCGGGCGCGGTAAAGCACGGTATTTCCAAAGCGTTGGAAAAATCTGAACCAGATTTGCGTGCTGCGTTAAAGACGGCGGGCTTCTTGACCCGCGACAGCCGTGTTGTGGAACGTAAACACTATGGTTTCCACAAGGCGCGTCGTTCAACACAGTTCAGCAAACGTTAATCTTTATCGTTTGTTTGGAAACTATGAAAAACACCGGCATTTGTCGGTGTTTTTTATTCTTGAACACAAAGTGATTTTTTATTAAAAAAATCTATTGGCTTTGGTAAATCTTGCTGATATGATAATCGGTATGAAAAAGTTATATATTATTTTGTTTGGATTGTTAATGGGCGCACCTGTGCACGCAGAATTCAAGACAACTGCGAAGTCGGCATTGCTTGTCGATTTCGATTCGGGGGCGGAAATTGTTGCAAAAAATGCGGATGTTTTGATGCCGCCGTCTTCGATGTTAAAGTTGATGACTTTGGCGGTGTTGTTTGATGAAGTCAAATCGGGCAGGTTGAAATTAGACGACACCTTGGTGGTTAGCAAAAATGCGGATTATCAAAATCCGCTGTGGTACCCGGCAAGTAAGATTTGTCTTGTCGCGGGCCAGAATATAACTGTGCGTGATGCGATTTTGGGTTTAATTGTATTATCGGGCGGGGATGCATCTGTGGTTGTCGCCGAACATATTGGTGGAACAGAAGACAAATTCACAGAACATATGACGCGTAAAGCCCGCGACATAGGTATGCCACTGTCAACCTTTGGAAATGCAAGTGGATTGCCGAATCCAAATAATTTGATGACAAGTCGAGAGTTGGCTACGTTGGCATATCATCTAATCGCGGATTATCCGACTTTATACCCTATGTTTGCAACCAAGCGGTTTGAGTTTCATGATTATAAAACCAAATGGTGTCAAGATTGGGGGCGCACACATACGGTAAATTATAATAAATTATTGTTCAATATGGCGGGGGCAGATGGCCTTAAAACAGGGCATACAGACAAGGGTGGTTATGGTATGGTGGCCAGCGCAACCAGTGGCGGCCGTCGATTGATTGGCGTTATAAATGGCTTTAATGGCAAAGGGCATGATGCTTTGGCGGCGGAAATGAAAAAACTGTTGCTGTACGGTTTCCAAACCACAACAAGTCGCGTGTTTTATCGGGCTGGGGATGATGTCGTGGCGGTTCCTGTGTGGTATGGCCACAAAGATGCGGTAATGTCAACCGTTCAAAAAACATTTGCCATCACTGTTGATAAGGCGGATGGCCTGAAGGGTGTACGGGTTTTGGCGCGATTCGACGAACCCCAGGCGGCACCAATTACTGCGGGTGATAAAATTGGGGAAATTATTGCAGAACAAAATGGTGTTGTAATTGCGCGGGCAGATTTGATTGCCAAAGAAAATGTTAAGAAATTGCGCTTTTTCGGTCGCGTGTATAAAAACATAATGATTATTTTAACAGGGCGGTAAAATGGCAAAAAAATCTCAGGTCTTGTACGAATTTCCGCATCCGATGGATAATGATTGTGTTATCGGGCACGATGCAACAATGAACGCTTTTTTAGATGCGTGGACGCGGCGTGATGAACACCCGCTGCATCCTGTATGGATGTTGACGGGGCCGCGTGGGATTGGCAAGGCGACATTGGCCTATAAAATTGCCAAAATGGTTTATGGTAATGTTGGGGATTTTTTTATCATAGATATGGACAGAAATCTTGATAAAGATGGCAAGATAAAATCCGATGGCAAATCCATTTCTGTTTATACTGTGCGTGCAACGATTGAAAAGATGCAAATGTCATCAATGTCGGGCGGGTGGCGCGTCGTGTTGATAGACTCGGTGGACCAATTGACCGTTGCCGCCGCTAATGCAATATTAAAGTTGTTGGAAGAACCGCCTGCAAAAACTCTGTTTTTGTTGGTGACGCATCAGTTGTCGAACGTATTGCCAACGGTGCGGTCGCGCGCACGCGTTGAAAAAATGCGGCCACTTTCGATTGATGATTTACGGCGGTTGTGCGTGCGCTTTATGCCCGATGAAACGATTGAAACAGATATGTTGCGGTTGGCAAATGGTTCGTTCGGTCGGATCGCCAACTTGAAACAGGCGGGCGGCGACGCAATTTATGCGAAACTGATTGAATTGTTGCAGAAAAAGAATTCAAGTCCGTCGGATGCAATGGCCGTTGCGCGCCAGATTGCGCCAATGCCCGAACTTTATCAAATTTTGTTGGATGTGATTGCGCACTTTGGTTTGGCGGAAGTTTATCCAATGGCAACACAAACTATCGCAGATGTTGCGCGCGTCAATTTGGAACCGGAGATTGCGATTTTTAAAGTGATACAAGAGATTAAAAATGCTTATAGATACACATTGTCATTTGACTTATGATTATTCTTCTGTGGGTGGCGCGGATGCGGTAATTGCGCGTGCGTTGGCGTTGGGTGTGGATGTTATGATTTGCCCAACCGCCGACCCCGAAGATATTGCGGCGGCGATAGCCTTATCTGAACAACACCCAAATATTTTTACAACAATTGGTATTCATCCTGAACACGCGGGTTGTAATGCGGCGGATTTTATCACAGATGAAATTTTGTCGCACCCAAAGGTTGTGGGTGTGGGTGAAATAGGGTTGGACTATCACGAAATGGCGGCAGATACGCGCGACGCACAACATAACTTGTTTGTTCAGCAGTTGGAAATGGCGCAGCGTATGGACCTGCCCGTTGCGATACACACGCGCGATGCTGAAGATGATACAGCGGCAATTCTTGCCGATTTTCCAGATGTGTGCGGCGTTATGCATTGTTTTACATCAAGTTGGGATTTGGCAGAAAAAATGTTGGCGCGTGGTTTTTATTTTTCCGCCAGTGGTATTATAACCTTTAAAAATGCGGCGGAAATACGGGAAACTTTTGCGAAAATTCCATTAGACCGCTTGGTCGTCGAAACCGACAGCCCATATTGTGCGCCTGTGCCGTACCGCGGCAAAGTGTGCGAGCCCGCATATGTTGTCGAAACCGCAAAGTGTCTGGCGGCAATAAAAAATGTTTCTTTTGAAAAAATGTCTGATATACTGGTCGAAAACACAAAAAAACTCTATCCGAAGATAAAGATATAAAAATGGTGCGTCAGATTATTAAATTTGGTCAAGTTGCTGAAAACCGCAAGGCGCGGTTCAACTATACTATTGAAGATACGATAGAAGCGGGCATCGTTGTGACGGGGGCAGAAATTAAGTCTGTGCGCTATGGATTGGTGACGATAGTTGATGGATTTGTGCAACGGCGCGGTGACGATTTGTTTTTGGCGGGCGTTGAGATTCAAAAATTGCCGACCGCCGCGCGCATTGTGAATTTTGATGAACGTCGCCCACGGCAACTGCTGCTGCATCGGGCGCAGATAAATCGTATGATTGGAAAACTAACCGAAAAGGGCGCGACGATAGTTCCACTGAAATTATATTTTACAAATCGCGGGCGACTGAAAGTTTTGCTTGGTATTGGCTATGGTAAAAATCGCGCCGACAAACGCGAAACCATAAAACGTCGTGAATGGGAAAAGTCTAAGGCACGCTTGCTGAAAGGCCAGTAATCACAAGGTATTGTTTCCTGTTGGTTTAATATTGTGGCACGTGGTAAAATGCCTGTATAACCAAAAGGAACAGTTATGAAAAAATGTATGTGGGCGATTATCGCGATGGTCATTTCTTTCTTGCCTGGAGTATTTGGGGTGTTTTTTACCCCGCATGGCGCATCAAATATGTGGTATAACGGACTTGTTAAATCCTACTTGACGCCGCCGGGCTGGGTATTCAGTGTTGCGTGGACAATTTTGTATGCTTTGCTTGGCTGGGCGTTGTATTTGATTATAATCGCAGCGAAAAAGAATGGCGACAAGATGCGTGCTTATGTGTTGTTCACTGTACAACTGGTGTTAAATGGACTTTGGAGTTATGTGTTCTTTGGCGCGCATTTGCCCGCGATTGCGTTGGTAATGTTGCTTGTGCTGTTCTTTGCGTCCGTTTGGATGGCGCGCGCGTTTGACAGCATTAGTCGCCCAGCGGCATATATGGTTATACCGTACTTACTGTGGCTGATGTTTGCATTTTATATGAATGCATTTATTGTCTTGATGAACTAGATTTTCAAAACCTTGAATTCTGGGTCGCCAATATTTAGATACCTAAGCCCCAATTCTTCAACGTAATCGGGGCTGTAGTTTTGTAATAAATGTATATGGTGTCGAATCGTTTCCAGTTTTTTTGTTTCGCGGGTCAATTCTGCGCGTTCGCTGTCCAGGTTCCAGATGTTCGCAACAAATTTGCCAACGTTCACATCACCTAAAAACATACGCACAAAGGCAAAAATTGCGAAAACCGCAAGAAACAGACCGATTTTGCCGCGTGGACCGCCACGCCAGGCCCGACCAATAAAACTAAATAAATTTTTGATTTTGCCTTTCATCCATGGCATTATATCACAAATGATACAAACAAATCAAATTTTTGCTGCGCCAATGGCGGGAATTTCCGATCGGCCTTTTCGGACGATTTTGCGTGAATTTGTACCCGATTTACCGATAGTCACAGAAATGATATCGTGTCATTCGTTGGTGGGCGGCCATAAAAACTGTTTGCGGAATTTTGATGATTACAGAACCGAGGGCAATATTGGTGCCCAGATTTTTGGTGCAGTGCCAAGTTTGATGGCGGATGCCGCCAAGATACTTGAAGATTCGGGTGCGGGATGGATTGATATAAATATGGGCTGCCCTGTGCCAAAGGTTGCAAATCGGGCGGGTGCGGGGGCATACCTGATGCGTGATCATAAATTGGCGGGCAAAATAATTGCAGACGTCAGGCGGGCGGTCAAAATTCCTGTATCAATTAAAACCCGACTTGGGTGGGACGAAGAACATCGCGATTGGGTGGATTTGGTGCATATTGCCGCCGACAATGGTGCAGATTGGGTTGCTTTGCATGGGCGGACACGCGCCCTGGGATATGCGGGTTTGGCGGAACATCCAGACGTTTCGACTATGCCGATTCCAGTTATTGCAAATGGGGATTTAAAAACCGCATCAGATGTGGAATCTGTAATGGAATTTGGTTATTCTGGTGCAATGATTGGGCGTGCGATGCTTGGGCGACCATGGATTTTTGCAGAAATTTTGGGGACTGGTTCGCGACCGGAAAACATTGGCGAATTGGTATTGCGGCACTTTAACCTGATGATTGAATATTATGGTACGCGTACCGCGATTCCTATGTTTCGCAAACATTTGGCGTGGTATTCGTCTGGGATGCCAAATTCTGCGGATTTTCGTATCAGGGTAAATCAAATAACAGATGAAAAAGCACTTAAACAAGAAATTTTGCAATTTTGGGGTTGCGTTATGCAGATATAGTTATATTATGTAAGGGAACCGAAAACAAAAGGCCATTGCTATGACAGAAGAAATAAAAGACTTTCAATTAGATGATACTGCAAAAATGACGGCGGGCGGCATCTTGCATGCGGCGCGCACCACAGGTCGGCGTAAACGCGAAATCCAGACGATTGCGAAACAGCTGTGTATTCGTGAAGAATTTTTGCAGGCATTGGAAGAGGGCAATTACAATGTGTTGCCTGAAACCGTTTATATTTTGGGCTTCGCGCGGAACTATGCAATAGAGTTAGGCCTTGACCCAGATATGATAGTTGACAAGATTAAACAAGAAATGGGGATATTGCAGCCTGATGATGTCACGCCAAATGCACACGATATAGCACTTAAAGAAAGTGAAAAGGTTGCGTTTGGCCAAAGAATTCAGAGTATTAAAAAGGCGGGAGTGGTCAAGTTTGTTGTCAAACATTGGAAATGGTTTGTTGGTGGTTTTCTTGTGTTTGTCTTGTTGATTGTTGGATTGTTAATGATTTTACCATCAGAAAATGTGGCACCAGTGGTAGAAGAACAACCAGTACAAGTTGCCGCGGCCGTTGTTAGCATTGACCCAGAGTATAAATTGCCTGTGCGTGAAAAGTTTGGAACAGAAAACCGTGATAGTGCGCGTATAATTTTACAGGCGGTCAAAGAATCTTGGGTGAAAATTGAAGATGCGCGGGGAAAAACGGTATTTAGTCGCGTTTTGGTTCCTGGTGATATTTACTATGTGCCAGATGGAAATAAGAACAAGGCGACGTTTGGTAATGCCGGTGGAATCGATATTTGGGTCGATAAAGTTTTGGTGTCCAAGGCGGGTGCCGACAATACGCGGAAATCTGGTATCGCGTTGGATGCAGATGCACTGTCTGGGGTGAAAAAGACCACAAATTAAAACAACCGTAAATTTTTCCTGCGGTGTTGAAAACGGACATAAAAGTTCTATATTTTATTCGTTATGAATGGCGTTATAAAAATTCGCGGTGCACGCGAAAATAATCTTAAAAACCTGGATTTAGACATACCAAAAAATAAATTGGTGGTCTTTACAGGTGTATCTGGGTCGGGAAAATCATCCCTGGCCTTTAATACCATTTATGCCGAAGGTCAGCGGCGTTATGTCGAATCTTTGTCCAGTTATGCGCGCCAGTTTTTGGATATGCAGAAAAAGCCCGATGTCGATTTTATAGAAGGTTTGGCACCTGCTATATCCATAGAACAAAAAACAACGTCAAAAAATCCGCGTTCAACCGTTGGAACAGTGACAGAGATTTACGATTATTTGCGATTATTGTGGGCGCGAATCGGGGTGCCTTATTCGCCGGTGACGGGGTTGCCGATAAAATCGCAAACAATTGCCGAAATGGTGGAACAAACTATGAATATCCCGCATCAGGTGCGTATCTATGTTATGGCGCCATTGGTGCGTGACCGCAAGGGTGAATATAAAAAAGAATTGGCCTTTCTTGTAAAGCAAGGGTACCAGCGTGTGATTATTGATGGCGAATTGTACGACTTGTCGGCGGTGCCACCATTGGATAAAAATAAAAAGCATAATATTTTTGTTATTGTTGACCGACTGCAGATGCCGGCGGCAGACACCGCAGATACAGACAAAGAAGAATTTCGGTCGCGTATGTACGCTTCGTTCGAAGGTGCGTTGCGTTTGGTTCCTGGCGTGGTGTTGGTGCGACGCTTAGATACAAACGAAGATATTTTATATTCGCAAAATTATGCCTGTCCGGTCAGTGGCTTTGCGGTACCGAAAATTGAACCGCGCCTGTTTTCTTTTAATGCGCCGATTGGTGCCTGCAGCGGGTGCGACGGCTTAGGCGTGCAATTAAATATGTCGCCAGATTTAATTATTCCGGATCCTTCAAAGTCTATTTTAGATGGTGCAATCGCACCGTGGTCACGCAACGGAATGCTTAGTCAATTTGACCATTTGTTGGATGCTTTGCATAAACAGTATAAAATCCCACTTTCAAAACCGTGGCATACTTTGACCCCAGAACAAAAAGATATCGTTTTATATGGCACAGGGGACAAGCCGATAAAGATAAATTGGAATGGGTTTATTTATGAAAAACCTTTTGAAGGCGTTGTGAATAATATTGAACGTCGTTGGCGCGAAACCGATTCGGAAATGATGCGGGCCGAGCTTGCAAAATACCAATCTGAAAAGCCGTGTCCAGTTTGCCATGGAAAACGCTTAAATATCCAAGCTTTGTGTATAAAAATAAATGGCGCAGATATTATTGATGTTTGTGATATGTCAATCGATGAATCTTATGATTGGTTTGTCGATTTGCCAAATCATCTGACCAAACAAGAAAACGATATTGCAAAAATGGTTCTGCGCGAAATTACAAGTCGTTTATCATTTCTGAAAAATGTTGGTTTGGGTTATTTGACTATGTCCCGAATGTCTGGAACTTTGTCTGGTGGCGAATCGCAACGCATTAGGCTTGCATCACAAATTGGCAGTGGCTTGTCGGGCGTGTTGTATGTGTTGGACGAGCCGTCTATTGGCTTGCACCAAAGTGATAATGACAAGTTGTTGGAAACATTGAAAATGCTGCGCGATAAAGATAACAGCGTAATTGTCGTAGAACATGACGAAGATGCAATGCGTGCGGCGGATTTCTTGGTTGATATTGGCCGCGGTGCGGGTGTCAATGGTGGAAACATTATCGCCGCAGGTACGCCAGATCAGGTTATAAAAAACAAAGATTCTTTGACCGGACAATATCTGGCGGGGAAAAAGAAAATCCCTGTACCAAAAACGCGACGCAAGGGGAATGGCAAATCCATTACAATCTGTGGTGCGCGCGCGAACAACCTTAAAAATATAGATGTGGAATTTCCACTTGGCAAATTTATTGCGCTGACGGGCGTGTCGGGTTCTGGCAAATCAACGCTGTTGTTAAATACTTTGTATCCTGCGCTGATGCGCGCGTTGTATAATTCTAAGATGGAAACTGGCGCACACGACATAATTCGCGGTATGGAAAATATAGACAAAGTTGTTGATATTGACCAATCGCCCATCGGGCGCAGTCCGCGCAGCAACCCCGCAACTTATACAGGCGTGTTTTCGAATATTCGCGACTTTTTTGCGGAACTGCCCGAAGCCAAAGCACGC
>JAZRUN010000075.1:0-4851 GCA_045652565.1 Candidatus Enterousia sp.
GTTTGTGTCAAATCATTCGTTCCAAATTCAAAGAATTCACAACTTTCTGCGATTTCATTTGCCAACACCGCCGCGCGTGGCAATTCAATCATCGAACCAACGGTATATTCGATTGATTCGCCTGTTTCTGCAAACAACGCATCCGCCGTTGCATCAATAACCGCTTTGACGATATCGACTTCTTTCTTCGAACCAACCAGTGGCACTTCGATTTCTGGGTGAACCGATACGCCCGCCTTTTTGCATTCCAACGCCGCCGACAATATCGCACGTGTCTGCATTTCGCAGATTTCAGGATATGTAATTGCGAGTCTGCAACCACGATGCCCAAGCATTGGGTTCTGTTCGTGCAGTGCTTCTGCGCGCGCCTTTACAAAGTCAACAGGTTTGCCAATGTGTGCGGCAAGTTCTGCCATATCTGCGTCGGTATGCGGCAAGAATTCGTGTAATGGTGGGTCAATCAGACGAATCGTCACAGGCAGACCATCCATAATCTTGAACAGTTCTACAAAATCTGCCTTTTGATAGGGCAACAGTTTTGCAAGTGCCGCGCGGCGACCTTCTTCATCTTCGGCCAAAATCATTTCACGCATATCTTGGATGCGCGCCGGGTCAAAGAACATATGTTCTGTACGCGCCAAACCGATACCTTCGGCACCAAAGTCACGCGCCTGTTTCGCATCTTTCGGTGTTTCGGCGTTTGCCTTGACTGTCAAGGCCTTGATTTCATCAACCCAAGACATCAATGTACCAAAATTGCCTGTCAATTCCACAGAAACTGTTGGAACTGCGCCCGCAATAATTTGTCCTTTGGCACCATCAATAGAAACCCAATCGCCTTCGGCAATCGTGACCCCAGATGTTGTCTTCATTGTTTTTGTTTCATAATCGATTTTGATATCTGGACTGCCCGAAACACACGGTGTTCCCATACCGCGCGCAACCACCGCCGCATGTGATGTCATACCACCACGTGCAGTAATCACGCCTTGGGCCGCATTCATACCCGCAATATCTTCTGGCGATGTTTCAACGCGGATAAGCATAACTTTCTTACCCTCGGATGCCCATTTTTCTGCATCTTCGGCATTAAAGACCGCCTGACCAACCGCCGCACCTGGGGATGCAGGCAGACCTGTTGCAATAACTTTCTTTTCCGCCTTGGGGTCCAACATCGGGTGCAACAAGTGATTCAACTGGTCTGCACCAACGCGCAAAATTGCTTCTTCTTTGGTCAGCAGTCCTTCATTCACCATTTCAACCGCCATACGAACCGCCGCCGCCGCCGTGCGTTTACCATTACGGCACTGCAACATCCACAGTTTTCCATGCTCGATAGTAAATTCCATATCCTGCATATCTTTGTAATGCTGTTCCAATTTCTCACGAACATCGCACAGTTCTTTATAAACCGCTGGCATAGCTTCTTCCAATGAAACGCGCCCCGAATCGTCTTTGCTCATAGGTTGTGGTGTACGGATACCCGCAACAACGTCTTCGCCTTGGGCATTTATCAGATATTCACCATAATATTTGTTTTCGCCGGTGGCTGGGTCACGACTGAAACACACGCCTGTTGCGCTGTCGTCACCAGAATTTCCAAACACCATTGCCTGAACATTTACCGCGGTACCCCAATCACCCGGAATATTATTCAATTTGCGATAGGTTATGGCCTTTTTACTCATCCATGAACCGAACACCGCGCCGATACCCAATTTCAGCTGTTCCCATGGATCTTGCGGAAATACTTTGCCAATTTTGACGCCAATTTCTTTGAACTTTTCAACCAGTTCTTTCAAATCGTCGGCGGTCAATTCTGTGTCAACCTTATAGCCTTTGTCTTCTTTCATACGTTCCAGTGTATGTTCAAATAAATCGATATCTGCCCCTAAAACAACATCACTGAACATCATAATAAAGCGACGATACGAATCGTATGCGAATCGTTCGTTTCCAGAAATCTTGGCCAAGGCTTGAACTGTTTTATCATTCAATCCCAAATTCAAAACAGTGTCCATCATCCCAGGCATAGAAACACGTGCACCACTGCGTACGGATACCAACAATGGGTTTTCCATATCTGCAAATTTTTTGCCCATAATATTTTCAATATGTGCGATACCTGCGCGAACTTGGTCCATCAAATCAGATGGATATGTTTGGTTGTTGTCATAATAGTATGTGCAAACCTCGGTCGTGACAGTAAAGCCCGCCGGCACAGGCAAGCCAACCAAATTCATTTCCGCCAAATTTGCACCCTTGCCACCAAGCAAGTTTCGCATATCTGCGCGACCTTCGGCGTGTCCATTACCGAAAGTATAAACCCATTTATTGCTCATGATTACTCCTTTTGTTGTTGTTTTTTAGCGCGCCTATTTTTCAAAAATTTTGTGATAATTGCAATAAAAAAACAGAAAATTTATGTTTTTTATGTTTTGCTAAACAAGCCGGCTTGAAAAGAAGTCGATTTTATGGTACAATACTAACCGTAAAACAAAACACAACAAACGAATCGGATGTTCTGCATACATGATAAAAATTTCATGTATGCGGGACGGATGAAAAATTTTAACTTTGTTTGCATTTTCCACTTTACGAGATTGCGAACATTTGTTAGAATATCACGGAAGAGGGTGTAGATAATTCGTTGTTGTAAAGGCAAGGACGGGAGTCATGAGTCTTTTTGGCAAGAGTAGCGTTTTTATGTTGGCGGTGCTGGTTGTGGCGGCGCCGCGTTTTGCGCTTGCAGACGATGACGGCACCGTTGTCACAAGTAAGCTTTATGTAGATACAACAAAGGTTCCATACCAGTGGGACAAAGGGACAAATAACGCCAATGTCGGTAAAGTGTTAACTTTGGGTAGTAGTGGCAGTGTAGGTTTAGAGGCTGTTCCAACACCGGCAAATATGGAGGTAACCACAAATAAATTAAATGGAACTTCAACATCGGGGCAGAAAATCGGTGATCTTACAGCTGGTCCCGGCGCAGGACAGGATCAAGTGATGTACCCATCGGCTGCGGCGGTTAAGCAATATGCGGTGCAAAAACCTTCAGATGCTGCAAACGGGAAGGTTTTAGCCTATCCGACAACGGGAACAGTGACAGCAGATACGCGTCCCGTTGCGGCGTATGTTAAGGTGCCGGTTGCGACGGGTGACCCCAGTGCGGCAAGCAATCCCGCTACACCGACAGATTTTGCATCTATATGGATTCAATAAGTCGTTATGGATATCGTTTGTGATGGCCAACGTATGTTGGTTTTTTTATTTCCTGATTTCCCGCCAATGACAAATAACCTGGGCATTTTCATCCGATTCGTCTGTGCGAATGCGATGATGGCTGGTGTTCTCGTCGATTTTGACATCAATATAAACCTGGGGGGTGCTCGGACTGATTTCATGCTTATAGTTTAATTCTATGCCGCATAATTCGTGTGTGTTGCGGTATTCATAGCCAACGCTTTCCGTCGCCCAAACCGCATAGACCGCGTTGTTTATATGCTGGTTTTCATCGATATCATCGAATCGGCACTTAAACACGTGGGTTTTATCCGATTCGAAATTTGCAAATTTTTCAAACTTTCTGTCATATGCCCGAACAACATCTGTTGGCCAGCTTGTGTGCAGCCATTCATCCAAACGCAGTGGGCGCCGACGCGCCAAATCAATCAAAATCCATTGGGATGTTGCCCGAACAAGCAAGCGATTGTCCGCCCCACGAATTTCAAAGTCACGTGTCGCGCGCAGGTTATCTTGCACTGCCGGCCACGACGAATAGGTCAATATTTCACCATTGTGCGGCATTTCAACAATATCGACCAAATAATGTGTGACAACCCACGCGATATTGTTTTTATGTATAAAGGTGCGGCCACAGCCAAGCATTTCTGCGTGAGTGTCGCCCATACCCTGTAATTCATTCATCAAAATCCCGGGCCGTATATTGCCATACCTGTCGCATTGATAGGCCAACAATTCGCGTTTAACAACCAATTTCGAATCGGACATACTATTTCGCCCCCGGGGTTATGATACAATCTGTTATATCTGTTCGGAACCAAATGCCAGATTCTTTATATCTAAATCTGTATCTTTAGTTTCGCATACGATAGCATTATCAGCAATATTTAGAACCTTTATCAAATCATTCTGTGCGATAGTGATAAGTTTTAAATCGTTTTCACGGCCACATATTGTTAAAGATGAAATCGGGGCTTTAACAGATTTTTGTTGCTCTGATTTAGCTTTACGAACTTTTTCAACAACAGATACAACCGCGCTGTACAGTTCGAAAGAAGTTCCAAAAGAAGCATACGCGTCAGAATTCGGATACATCTGAATATGGACAGACTTTGTATAAGTCCCCCATGGTCTTGCTTGATAAACTTCTTCTGTTATAAACACCAAGAAAGGCGCGAACATCAAACAGAACAAATCTATGGTTAACATCAACGATGAAACCGCAGATTTATTATCTGTGCTGTATGCACGCCCCTTTACTATTTCCAAATAATTATCGCAGAAATCCCAGAATAATTTTTCTGTTGTTTCTAACGCGCCCGCATAATCATTTTGAGCAAACAGACGGCGTGAACTTGCAATACAAGTAGAAATCTTGGCAATCCATGCGCAATCTAATTCATTGGTTATATTTTGTATATAATCTTTCGTTACATCAACACCACTTTGTTCAACAATATTGAATACAAATTTTGATGCATTAAAGAATTTATTGCATAACTTCTTGCCTTGATCCATAACCTTTTCTTCAAAGGTCGCATCTATACCCAAACGGGCACGCCCAGCCCAATACCGAACAGCATCAGCAGAATATTTTTCAATAAGGTT
>JAZRUN010000076.1:0-2410 GCA_045652565.1 Candidatus Enterousia sp.
ATCGAACTTGAAGCCTGCAAACGCAATACCAAAAGTTGGAAAGCCGCAACCATTGTTGGAGCGGCGGGCGTTGCGACTACTGGTGCAATAGCAATAGGGCAGGGAATAAAACTGCACAAAATGAAACAGTCTGGTATGACGGAACAAACGCAAAAGGCAGAAGAAAAGAAATGAAAATCTTAACACTGGTTCTTTTGCTGTTGCCGTTTGCGGTTTACGCCGAACCTGTTGATATGTTGGATTTTCAGATAAATGAATTGACGCGACGTCGTGATGAGTTGCGCGCAGAAATAGAAAGGTGCAAAAAGAATACGAAAAAGTTTAAGATAGCGGGCGTATCAACACTTGGTGCGACGGGGGTCGGTGTCGTTGGCAATATCGCATTGCATAACAAGATAAAAAATATGGGCAGCGGCGGTTCTGGCGGTGGTGCTGGCGCGGTTGCAGACACGAGAACCGAAGCCCAGAAAGTAGATTATGAATGTCAGATGTTTTGTTCGGATGACGCAGGATTAGCAACCGAGATGGGATGCAAATGTTGAAAACAAGTTTTAACAAACAACAAAAACTAAAAGGAGAAAATATGAAAAAAACTTTGTTGTCAGTGTTGGCGGCTGTATCCGTCATAGGCGTGGCATCTGCTGTGCCATCGGTCGAAGACCGCAAGGCAATGTGCGAAAAGTATCCAGAAAAATATATTTGGGTCGCAAATTCCGCTGCGTGTATACCGATTAATCCATGCAAATCTGATAATACACAAATTAAAGATACCTATTGTAATCGTGTGTTTAGTGATGTACAAACACATGGGGGATTATATAAAGGTTTGATAGAGTTATATGCAGAAACATATGGCTTACAATGTACCCCTGTTGAACAACAAGCTAACTCATATGGCCAGGATTATGTGTTATGCAAGGGCAACGATGTAATGGTGTTCGAATTTGATGATATAAATGACGGCAACTTTGGTAAAAGTTTAGATTTTTATGACAAACTTGCCAAAGGATTATGTGATGCTGTATCAGGTAATTTTAATGATGGTATTTGCGAAGGGGCTAATGAAACAAATTGTGGCAAGATAAATAAGGTAATAAAAAAATATGAACTTGAGAAAGTTGGCGACGACTTAGGAGGTAATATTTTGCTACAAGGAGCGTGGTATGTTCCAGCATGGGGTGGGTGTTCTTTGCAAAAGGGACACAAACAGCATGACTATGTGCCAACATTGGGAGAATTAGCACCAAATTATGATTCTTCCGATAGGTTTTATGGTGATTAGTATTTGTCGTTGGATTTTTCACAATCCCATTTGAACTATATACCAAAAAAGCGGATAGGTATAAGATGTCCCAAGGATTATCGATTCAGCCTTGGGACGTTTTTTTGCCATTATGAATTTAAGTCTTAGACTGTTTTACTTGTCTTTTTCTTCGTCTTTGCCCAGGCCGATTGTGCTTTTGACTGGGTCGATGATGTTATTTTTTACTGGTTCAATAATTGTCTTTTTCGCGCTGTCCAGTGTCCTTATCAATGCGCGGCGAATTTTGCCCGATATTGTCATAGGCAAACTGTCCACAAATTCAATCACACGTGGGTATTTGTACGTCGCGGTGCGATTGCGCACGTGGTCTTGCAGTTGGCGGATTAAAATGTCGTTGCCTTGGAAGTATTTGTTTAAAACAATTGTTGCCTTGACCGCCTGGCCGCGCGAAGGGTCGGGCACACCTGTGACGGCAACTTCGCGCACCGCCGGATGTTCCAGCAAGACGCTTTCAACTTCGAACGGACTGATGCGATAGCCCGATGACTTAATCAAATCGTCGTTGCGGCCGACGAACCAATAGTAGCCATCTGCGTCACGATAGGCGACATCGCCAGTGTGATAGTATCCGTCACGAAACGCCGCGGTCGTTAGTTTTTCATTCTTGTGATATTTTTGGAACAGTCCAACCGGTCGTCCGTTTTCCAGTGATATACAAATTTCCCCAACCTGGCCGTCTTCGGTGACAGGGCGGCCGCCTTCGTCCAGCAATTTTATGTCCCAGCCCGCCGCAGGCATTCCCATGCTGCCTGGTTTTGGTTCAATCCATTCATTTGTGAATAACTGCAGAGTCGTTTCTGTTTGGCCAAACCCTTCGTGCAACTTTATGCCAGTCATATCGTAAAAGCGTTCAAATACTTCTGGGTTCAAGGCTTCCCCTGCGACATCGGCCTTGACAAATGCGGACAAGTCATATTTAGATGCATCTGCGTGAATCAGCATTTTATAGACCGTTGGTGGCGCGCAGAAAGAAGTGACATGGTTTTCGGAAATCACGTGCCACAAATCGTGCGCGGTAAAGATGCCGGCAACATCAAAGATGAACACAGTCGCACCCGCCAGCCACTGACCATACATTTTACCCCA
>JAZRUN010000077.1:0-9575 GCA_045652565.1 Candidatus Enterousia sp.
GCAACAGGCGCACGATATGGCGGCGATTGCACATGCGGCAACATTGCGTGCGGGCGTGCCGTTCTTGCATTTCTTTGATGGTTTCCGCACAAGTCACGAAGAATCTAGATTGAATCGAATCGATGATGAAGTTTTGCGTAAAATGATGCCGATGGATTTGGTTGCGGCATATCACGCGCGCGGAATGAACCCAGATAGACCATTTGTGCGTGGAACGGCGCAAAACCCCGATGTTTATTTCCAAGGGCGCGAGGCGGCAAATGAACTGTATGCGCGCGTGCCCACAATCGTGGCGCAGTGTATGGATGAATTCGCCACGCTTACAGGTCGCAAGTATTCGTTGGTTGAATATATTGGCGATGCAAATGCCGAAAATATAATTGTCGCGATGGGTTCGGCGTGTGAAACTATTGAGGAAACAATGGCGCATCTGCCGGCGGGATTTGGATTGGTAAAGATTCACTTGTATCGTCCGTTCCCAACAGATGCGTTCTTGGCGGCGTTGCCGAAAACAGTGAAACAAATCGCGGTTCTGGACAGAACGAAAGAGGCAGGCAGCGTTGGGGAACCACTTTATATGGATGTTAAATCTGTGGTTGGCGATAGAGCATCGGTATTTGGTGGTCGCTATGGTTTAGGGTCCAAAGAGTTTAAACCGCGTGATGTTGCCGCCATATTTGAAAATATGAAACGGGGAACATTACACCATAATTTTACGGTTGGTATAGAAGATGATTTGACAGGCTTGTCACTTAAAACTGATCCGGCATTTGCGGTTGAAGATCCGAACTGTAAAACTGCGATTTTGTACGGCATCGGCAGTGACGGTACCGTTGGCGCGGTAAAAAATATCGTAAAAATCGTTGGCGAAAATTCGGAACTTTATCCGCAATCTTATGCAGTGTATGATTCGAAAAAGTCTGGTGGACTGACCGCGTCGCATATTCGTTTTTCGGACAAGCCAATTCAAAGTCAATATTTGGTGGAAGTGGCGGATTTTATCAGTGTTTCTAACTTTATGATTGCCCAGCGTTTTGACGTTTTTAGTGGCCTGCGTGCCGGCGGAACGGTTATGATAAACACGTCACTTGCGCCAGATGTTGCATTTGCAAACCTGCCGCGTGATGCACAAGAACATTTGATTCGTATGCGTGCAAATGTCTATTTCTTGGATGCAAATGGTGCGGCGGCAGAGTTAGGCCTGGGCAACCGAATCAACACATTCATTATGTTGAATTTCTTTAATTTAACACGCGTTATTGAGCCAAAGGTTGCGGCGGAATCGGCGAAGTCTGCAATCGAAAAGACCTATAAAAAGAAAGGTATGGACGTTGTTCAGGCAAATTGGGCGGCGGTTGACCGCGCGGCGGACTATTTAAAGAAATTCGATTTGCCGTCTTCGGTTTCGAATTTTGCACCTGATTTTGTGCCGGCGATGACGGCAGATGCGCCAAATGAAATTGCGGGTACGCTTGGCGAAATGGCGGCGGGTCGCGGCGATGCGTTGCCTGTGTCTCGGTTTAAAATTGATGGCGAATTTGGGGCAGGGCAATACCCAATCGGAACATCAAAATACGAAAAGCGTGCGATTTCCCCGCGTGTGGCCAAGTGCGATTTGGAAAAATGTATCCAGTGTGGAAAATGTTCTATGCTTTGCCCGCATGCGGCGATTCGCATCAAGGCCTTGACGGCGGAGCAGGCGGAAAGCGCACGTGCCAAAGGTATTACTGTTGTGCCGATGAAAACACCGGAACTTGGCGACAATATGTATTTTACTATCAGTATTTCGCCGGCGGATTGTACAGGTTGTGGTCTGTGTGCGAAAAATTGTCCAGTTGGTGCATTGGAAATGCAACCGATGGAAAATGTCTCCGACGATCAAAAGGTTTTCGACACTGTTGTAAAGTTGCCAGATTTCCCGCGTGAAAAGTTGAATCTGAATATTCCAAAGCACATTGAACTGTTGCCGCATTATTTCGAATTCCCTGGCGCATGTGCAGGTTGCGGTGAAACACCATATATCAAGATGATGTCGCATTTGTTTGGTGACCATATGGTTGTGGCGAATGCAACGGGATGTTCTTCGATTTATGGTGCAAACTTGCCGACAACACCTTGGACAGTTGATGCAAATGGGCGCGGACCGGCATGGTCAAATTCTTTGTTTGAAGATAATGCAGAATATGGTCTTGGGATGCGGGTTGCGTTGAACCAGCGGCGCGATGTTTTGCGGGGCTTGCTGTTTGAACTGGGCATTTCAAATGTCGAAGAAATGTTTGCGGAAACAGATATAGAACAGCAGCGTGAATATCAAACTAAACTTGCCAAGAAACTGGCGAGAATCGATTCGCCATCTGCACGATTGGCGGAAAGTATGCTTAGCGATATTGTGCAAAAGTCTGTATGGATTGTCGGTGGTGACGGTTGGGCGTACGATATAGGATACGGTGGTTTGGACCATGTGTTGCACAGTGGTGAAAATGTAAATATTTTGGTGCTTGATACCGAAGGGTATTCTAATACTGGTGGGCAACAGTCCAAGGCAACGCCGTTCGGTGCAAGTATGAAATTTGCAATCGGTGGTAAAAATCACGCCAAGAAAGATTTGGGTATGATTGCGATGATGTCTGGCGCGTATGTTGCCCAGATTGCACTTGGCGCAAACCCAGCCCAGGCAATTAAAGCCTTTCGCGAGGCAGAAAGTTTCAATGGGCCATCGATTATTTTGGCCTATGCGCCGTGTATTGCGCATGGATTTGCACTGCAAAATGGCCCCGAACACCAGGCACAGATGGTAAATACTGGTGCATGGCCTCTGTATCGGTTTGACCCGCGGTTGATTGTCGAAGGGCATAATCCGCTTACTATGGATTCAAATGTGGACAGTTTGTCGCCATTGGAAGATTTCCTTAAAACCGAAACGCGTTTTGGTGCGGCGCGTGCGGCGAACCCGAATTTTGATAAGTTGGTCGAATACGCCAAAGAAAATAATCGCTATAAAACGCAACTGAAAAAATACATTGCACACTTTGCGATGATGCAGGCGGTTTCACCGAAAGAAAACGGAGAAGGGTAGAGTATGGTTTGGGCGGCGGTGCAAGATTTTGCTAAACACTCAGAGATACGAATAGTGCGAAACGATTTGCGTATTCGTATGTTGCCTGATGCCGCCAAAGACTATGATATGGGCATGTATCACGAAGCCATAGATATGTGGCAAAATCTGGTTAAAGAAATCAGAACAATTGATCTTGTGTACCCAAATGGTGCACAACCCGTTTTTTATGTTTATTTTGTACCGGATGATTTTTACAAAAACACAGATTTTGCGAATATACTTGGCAAAGCAGAATATAGCGTTGATAAGGAGGTTTTTATACGGACTCTGTGCTATTTACAAAAAACCTTGACCGATAAAACACAAAACGATAAAACCAATATATTTAATCGTGTGGCGAAACTACACGAATTGTCGCATTGTGTACACAGTAATTTTGGCGAACAAACTAGGTTTTTTGATGAAGGGATTGCTGAAGCTATTCCTTGGTATATTTTGGGGTACGAGCGAAGAATTCCGACACATTTGAAATGGATGCGTGCATTGCCAAAGATGTATTCTATTCAAGATTATCGTGACAATCTTGTACCGTACAACGAAAAACTTGGGCCAAAGATTTGTTCTTATAGGTCTGGTTATGTTTCGGCATATTTATTGGTGCGCGCGATAATATCAAATATCAAAAAGAAATTTAAAATATCGCCTTGCGCCGCGTTACAAAAATTTTTAGACTTGTGGTATAATACAGGATATGTTAGCAGTGCGATCTTTGCCGAAAAATGCGCAAACTTGGCGAGTATGGATGTTGGGCGGTTGATTTATACAACCGAATATCAGAATCAGGTTTTGGTTGATATAGAGAGAGAACTAGTGGTAGCCAGACAAACAGATAAAGGACAAGCAAGATGAAAAAACTAATTGCGATTTTATTTTGTGGGGTGGTGATGGTGGGTTGTACTTTCCAGACCAAGCATCGCGGGTATGTTTTCCCAAATGATTTGGAAGAGCAGGTTGAAACAATAAAAACAACGGCACAGTTGGAAAGTTTGCTTGGCTCGCCCCAGGTGAAAACAGTTTATGGTGATGACGTTTGGGTTTATTTTGGTGAAGATGAAAACTATCGCGGCCCGTTACCATTGACGTACGATAACAAGACGGTCTTGCTGGCCTGGGTGCGCGACACGCGTGTTCTTAAGACCCAGATTTTGCACGATTCTGATTTGCCGCATGTCAAAATTGATGACGACGAAACAGAAATTCCGGCGGCAATTGAATTGAACGCCATCCAGGAATTATTTAATAATGTTGGTCGGTTCAGCCCAGCTGGTCTTGGCTCTTAACAGATGTTTGCCCAACGTGGGCAAACATTTTTGTCTATAAAATTTGTCTTTTTGATATTTTTGTGTTATAATCTGGGGGCAAGAGAGAATGGCAAAGAAAGAGTGAACACTATGCCAAGTAAGAAATTGGACTTTAAAACCGGTCAATATGTTGTTTATCCAACCCAGGGCGTCGGGAAACTTGCCCGCACAGAAGAGCAAGTAATTGCCGGTCAAAAAATTAAGATGTTGGTCATCGATTTTGAAAAAAGCCGTATGACACTGCGTGTGCCACTGGAAAGGGCGGAAATTTCGGGCCTGCGGCCGTTGACTAGTGCGAAAAAGATGGACGAAGCGATTGCCTCGGCCAAGGGCAAGGCGGGCGCAAAACGTATGATTTGGGCGCGTCGCGCGGCGCAATACGAAGAAAATATAAATTCTGGTGACCCGATGAAATTGGCCGAAGTGGTGCGTGATTTGCAACGCAGAAATGCCACGGATACTATACCGTTTTCTGCGCGTCGCTTGTATATGCGTGCGCTGGAGCGTATGGCCCAGGAATTTGCCGTTCTGCATAAAATGGAAGTAGAAGAGGCATCTGAAAAAATTGAAGATATTTTGGGCGTGCCAAAAGAAATAGATTTGAATGCGGTCGAAGAAGATGAAGAAGAGCAATTCGCCGAATCGCCCGAGGAATAAGCTGTGCCGTCCGTTTGGGCGGCTTTTTAGTTATTAAAACACAGAAACAAGTTTAGTATTATTACTGTGCAGAAATTGCAGGATTTTCGGTGTTTTCTTTTTGTTTGACATATTTTTTACATTGTAAAACTTTCGCCAAGATAGACTTTTTTAACCATTTCATCGCGGATGATCTCTTCACTTGTGCCGTGTTTTAAAATCATACCGTCGTGCAGAACATAACTGCGGTCTGTGATACCAAGGGTTTCACGAACATTGTGGTCGGTAATAATCACGCCCAAACCACGATTTTTCAGTTGCGACACTAAACTTCTGATTTCGTTGACGGCAATCGGGTCAATCCCGGCAAACGGTTCATCAAGCAAGATAAACTTTGGGTCGGTCGCCAGTGCGCGTGCAATTTCGACGCGACGGCGTTCACCCCCGGACAGCGATGTTGCAGGGCTGCGCCGCAGATGTGAAATCGCAAATTCTGCAAGCAAGGCATCTAATTTTTGCTGTCGCTTTTGTTTGTCTGGTTCGACGACTTCCAAAATTGCCATAATGTTTTGTTCGACATTCAGACCGCGGAATACGCTGTTTTCTTGGGGCAGATAGCCAATGTGCAATCGTGCCCTTTGATAAAACGGCAGATGAGTTATATCTTGGGAATTAAGGAAAATTTGTCCGCGGGTGGCCTTTAACTGGCCGGTAATGCAATAGAACGCCGTTGTTTTTCCCGCACCATTTGGCCCCAAAAGCCCGACCGATTCGCCTTGGCGTGCCTCCAGCGAGATATCGCGCAAAACAACGCGTTTGCCGTATGCTTTTGATAAATGTTCAACTTTTAATACAGATTGCTTCATATCTTTATCACCAGTTCGTTTGTTTGTATGTCATGGCCTGTATCAGAAAGAACCCGCACATCGCCAAGCAGTTTTATCGTTTTTTTTGTGCGGTTAAATTCGCCGCGTTTGGATGAAAATTTGTGAACCACTTTTTTATTATCTTGAACTTGTACAACATCGCCAGATACATCTTCAAGAAATATTATATCCGATTTATCGTATTCCTGATAGCCTGTGCGGGCGGTTATATTAAAAGGTTCGCCTTTTGAATCTATGCCAGAAAAAACCGCACCAGACATTTTGAACTGTTTGCTAATAACGTCGGTCATATTGATGGCGGCAATCGGTGACCACAATAGTTGCTTGGTGAATAATGATGCCGCAACCAACGCCGCAATCATAATAAGCCCCCATCCTGTGAAGAAAAACTGCCACAGGCGTTGCCACCGTTTGTGGCGACTGACAATGATAAGATTGCGTTTGCTTTTGTTCATTTTGGTTTATGTTAGCCCTTTGCGAATAAAAAATCAATTTTTTATATTTGTTCAATTCGCTTTTTTATGATATAGTTAATAAAGAGAGAGTTTTGAATATGAAAAAAAATTATGCCTTTGGCGGAATTGTTTTGGCGGGGTGCCTGTGTTGCAGCGCGTTTGGTGCGACTGTGCTGAAACCTAAAAAGGCGGCCCCTGTTGCAAAGCAAGAGGTTAGTACTTCAACGACAAATGTTGGGGCAAGTATGTTGCCAACCGCGTTAAGTTTGGTGCAGGGTGTTATGGAACTTAGTCAACAACAGAAGGCCTTGACGGCGGAATGCCAACCCAGCAGTTCGGAAATAAATTTTGTTAATAACTTGGTAAAAGAATGGGCAAATGCAGGTGGCGTCAATCCTGTTGGCACCAAGGTTGAGAAGTGTGAAGGTACCAAGTATGAAACCCGCGTTAGGGAACTTGCCAACAGGGATGACAAAACAACGCAAAAAATTTGCTGGGACGTTTTTACAGATGAAGAGGCGCGTGGGGCAGTTTGGCGCGGGTATCCCAAAGCCGTTAGGGTGGACTATTACAAAGACGGCGAAAGCAAAAGC
The DNA here is from genome assembly GCA_045652565.1 of Candidatus Enterousia sp. Taxonomy (GTDB): domain Bacteria; phylum Pseudomonadota; class Alphaproteobacteria; order Rs-D84; family Rs-D84; genus Enterousia. Next base: position 6,991 of record JAZRUN010000077.1, read on the forward strand.
AAAAACAAACAGGTCGCTTCTAATATGTGGGATATTTTTGCGTTGATAGAAGGCGATTTTAGCGAAGCGGATTATACCAAATCAGAATCAAGTCAGGCAATAGCCTTGCATCAAAAGGTTGATCGTTGTTCTGATGTGAAACTTGCGGCCCAGAAGCGTGCGGCGGTTGGTGGCTTTATAACAAGTACAATTAGTAATTTGGGTCAGCCAACGAACACAGCTTCGGTTATGGATGCAGTGACAGGAATAATGGGGCAAAGAGGTGTTGGGGGTATCGGCAGCCTTGCAACTGTGGCAACACAGTTGCTGGATAAATAGGCTTCACTTTTTTGCTTTACTAAAATCTACAAAGTTGATATAATTGATAAAAGTGGAAAGAAAGGATTTCTTATGAAATTTACATCTGGTGTGTCATTGTCGGTTTTGTTGCGTGTTGTCGCATTGTCGGCGGTTGTTGGAATGGCTGGTTGCGCGAATACTTCGGACGATTCGGTCGATTATTCCGCGATGTATGCAACGCCTACGGTTGATTATGTCGAAGGGTTGGATGTATATTCGGCTCCGCACAAGGATTCTTTCCTTAATCAGTTGGCGATGAATTATCGTTCTTATGCAATATATAACACGCGTTCCAGTGGTTATCCAGATATCGGCGAATTGTTTGCAAATAAGGCGGTTTCTGCTTTTGCAGGTGAGGTTCCTTTTCCGGAAACCTTGGACACTTGGCAAATAGAAGATGACGCGACCGCGTACGAATTAAATTCGGCGTACAATGAAATGATAGAATTGTTGCAAAACGACGCTGCGCAGACACATCCTGAATTGGCGGCCGAGATGCAGGCAAAGTATGATTGTTGGATTTCGGCCGAGGCATCTGGTCAACAGGGAACCGCGCGTGAATGCCGTTTGCGTTTTAGAAAGGCCTTGGGCGCATTACGAGATTGCAAAAGCGCAAGAATAATTTCCGCAACGGGCACCACAGATGTAGATACTTCTGTGACAACGGTGACCGCAGTGACGTCGGAACCCGTGGGCGCAACGGTTGGTGAATATTACCCAGAAACCGCGGTGTTGTCGGCTATGCGTGGTGCGAATCGCACGCGTGATGGTGTTATCATTGTGAACAATGTCAATATTCCAGAACATTTGATAAGGACAGAACCTGTTCAACCGATGGTATTTAATCAGCATATATATGATAACAGCGGCAGCAACAGCAACAATGTTTCCAACAGCGGCAATTCTATGGTGGCGGCGGGGTGCCCTTGTGAAAAACAACAGGCACAACCTGTGGAACCTGCGCCGCAATTCTATGGTGCGCCAGTTGCCTATGAGGTGCCACCGGTTGAAGAATGTCATTGTGACGAGGAAGAAGTTGAAGACATAACCATTGTTGCGGATAATTTGGTTTCGCGCAGAGAATTTATTGATATGATGATGGCGATGCGTTCGGAATTGGCGGCAATCAATGCGCGTCTGGACAAGTTGCAAACTTGTGGTCGCGGTCAAGATTGTGACGAAACCACCGTCATCAAAGTGCAACAGATTCCTGTGGAACCGAAACAGCACGTGATGGAAGAAGTTTTTGAAATTCGTTTTGACTTTAACAAGGCGGTTATAAAGCCAGAATATGAAGATATAATTAGGAAATTGGTTGACGTGACCCAGTCGAACAAGAACGTGAGAATTTCTGTTGTTGGGCATACCGATACAGTAGGCAGCAAAAATTATAACTATGCCTTGGGCGGTCGTCGTGCTGATGCGGTTCAAAAAATGTTGATTGAATATGGTATTCCGTCAAGTCAGATTGTCGCTGTGTCTGCGGGCGAAGAAGATTTAAAGGTTCCGACCCCCGATGGTGTGCGTAATGCGGAAAATCGTCGCGTGCGCGTCGTCAAAGAAGTTTCCTATACCGAACCCGCCGAAATGATGCCGGTTGCAAATGTCGAAATCGAAAGTTTTGCGGGCGATTGTGACGGGTACGGGTGTGAAAAATAATTTTTGGTTAGGCACGAATATGCTTGACAAATGATTTTGTTGGGGTATAGTTGCGACTACCAGAGAGATACTTTGAAAAAGGTGTTAACATGGCGAATGTGAACGATTTAGTAAAGGCTAGAAAGAAAGTTGCGTTGTTCGAAGCCGTTGATTTAGTGGGGGCGTTGAACAGGGCGGGTGCTGGGTTGCCGGAAAATGTTAAAAAGGTTGATAACGGTCCGCAGCGCTAAATTTTTGGCCCATGATGTATCTTGAAATACAGTTTTGTGCGACGACGCATTTTGTCGTCGCGCTTTTTTATCTCTTTAGTATGCTTTGGCGCGTCAAAACGAATTTATGATTTTGTTTTTTACAGAAAATATGATATAATTCACGCGTAGAGAAAAAGGAAAGGGACGGTCCCATGTTCAAAATTTCAGAAATCCGCAGAACTCTAGAGAGAGAGGAATAGGCCTGGCGGCCAATAATATCGCGAATCGCATTTTATCGCATTCGTTTTATAAAATATTTTCCACAGTTTTAATTTGTTCGCTTGTTTTTCCGCAAATTGCGGGTGCCGTTACTATATCGCAACGCGAACATTTTGG
>JAZRUN010000078.1:0-2461 GCA_045652565.1 Candidatus Enterousia sp.
TGAAGATGACGGTCCAGGTATCCCAGATGACAAAAAAGCCGACGCGCTGCGCCCATTTGTACGGCTGGATCCCGCACGCGGCAGTGATACTGGCGGAACAGGGTTGGGCTTGTCGATTGCCCAAACGGCAATAGAAAATCATGGCGGTCGCATTTTCTTGGAAAACAGTGACCTTGGCGGTCTGCGTGTTCGCATTGTATTACCTATGTAATTAGAAGGAGATATTACAGATGAATCTTTATAAATATGTATCAGAAAAGTTAAACGAAGCATTAGGATTCGAAGCAAAACTGGAGGTGCCACGCAATCGCGAATTTGGGGATTTTTCGACCAATGCCGCCATGGTTATGGCAAAGTCTACGGGCAAAAATCCACGCGAACTGGCGGGGGAAATATTACCAAAAATCCAAGGATTAGATTTCGTTGCATCTGCGTCTATTGCAGGGCCAGGTTTTATAAACCTTACCATCAAAGATGATTTTCTGTGGACAATCGCCCAAAACGCCGCCACCATTACACCGGTGGCCAAACCAATGGTTATTGATATGGACTATGGCGCATATAATGTCGCAAAATCTTTGCATATTGGGCACTTGCGTACTTCTATTGTTGGTGACACATTGTACAGACTGGGGCGCGCATTGGGGCACAAGATGATTTCCTATAACCACATGGGGGATTGGGGACGTTCTATGGGTATGGTGATTGCGTGGATTGAAAAACTGCAACCAGATTGGCCATTTTTTCAAGAAAACTTTGACCCAACGGCAGATTATTCAAAATACGCAATGCCAATAGAAGAATTGGACACGTACTATCCGTCTGCGGCGGCACTTGCCAAAACAGACCCAGAATTTTTGGAACGCGCCCAAGTTATAACCGCAGAACTGCAACGCGGTCACGCGGGTTATAACGCTCTTTACAACGTATTTATTCCGATTTCTTTGGATTCTATGGATAAAATTATCAAAAAATTAAACATTCTACCATTTGATAACAACCTTGGCGAAAGAAACGCGGCACGCTATACAGAACCAGTCGAAAAAATGGTGCGCGATATGAACCTGTTGGTGCCAAGTGATGGTGCGCAAGTCATTGTTGTAAAACGCGACGATGATAACAAACCTATGCCACCTGTTATGTTCTATAATTCACGTGGCGCAGTTCCGTATGACGCGACAGATATAATGGCACTGTATTATCGCAAAATTACGGATAACCCAGACCGCGTTATATACCTGACCGACAGCCGACAATCGCTGCACTTTGAACAATTGTTCCGCGTCGCAGAATTGACCAAAATGTTTCCGACGGCCGCCTTGGAACACATCGGGTACGGAACAATAAATGGAACGGATGGGAAACCGTTTAAGACACGTGACGGCAATGCGGCGGGTCTGAATGATATTATCGAAATGGTTCAGAGTGCGGTTCGTAATCGCGTCGCAGAATCTGGAAAACAACTGGATGATGAAACGATTGATGCGATTGCGTTGGCGGCGTTAAAGTTCAACGATTTGATGCACGATTTGCGTTCAGACTACATCTTTGAACCATCACAAATCACATCTTTCGAAGGACGCACAGGCCCCTACATCCTTTATACCGCAGTGCGATTGAATTCCGTTTTGAAACGCGCAGGCAAATTTGATGCGCCAAAGAGTGCCGAACTTGGAACAGATGAACGGAATTTATTGATTGAACTTTTGGATTTTGACCGAACTGTTGCTGCGGCATTTGAAAACAGGGCAACCGATATGATTGCCAACTATACGTACGATTTGTGCCAGTTGATCAACACATTCTATCATAATTGCCCAATCCTGCACGAAAGCGTTGACCAAGACACCCGTAATATGCGGTTGACTTTGGTTCACATTTCGGTTGCGGTTTTATCCCGCGCTTTGGATCTGATGGGTTTAAAGATACCAGAAGAAATGTGATTGCAAACGATATTGCTTTCAATGATATTCTTGCATCGCATCGCAACGCGATGCGATGTTCAATCCGTTATACCCACGATAAAATTAAAATCGGCATTTGGCCGATTTGAATTTTATGGTCGGGGCGACAGGAATGTAATTCCCACTCGCTTTGCTCGTGGGCCCCTTTCACTGCGCGCACTATGTGCGCTTGTTCCGAACCTGGCATCGCAACGCGATGCGATGTTCAATCCGTTATACCCACGATAAAATTAAAATCGGCATTTGGCCGATTTGAATTTTATGGTCGGGGCGACAGGAATCGAACCTGCGACCCCTTGCACCCCATGCAAGTACTCTACCAGGCTGAGCTACGCCCCGACAACAGTCGCTATACTAAACTAAATCTGAATCAATTACAAATATTTTTTTACGGGTAAATCACAGTCGCCACTTTTTCATTGAATACCCAACTATGTTTTGATAGAATACTTAGAAATAAAGAGGTATAAGATGCAGAATGAATTGTTGCACGAGTT